>NZ_KV827311.1:0-89361 GCF_001836065.1 Corynebacterium sp. HMSC035E02 | reverse complement strand
ACCTGCAGGTTGCGGGATCGAGGTCTGGGGGTTTGGCTCTACCAGATAGCGGCAAAGGCAACCGCCCCGAGAATCATCGTTCCCAGCGCAACGGCGGCAAGAGCCGGAGCTCCGGGCAGGGCAGGTGATTGGGCCCGAGCCAGGATCTCGTCAACATGGCGGAGCTTGGCGGTGGCCAACCACAGCACCACGGCCACCACTACCCCTACAATCAGAGCCGCCCATGGCGCCACGGAACGAACGACCAGCAAACCCGCGATGAGGCCGGCTAGACCCGTGCGCTGCCAGGCTAAGCGGGTGCGCTCGGGTTGGAGGCCGGGATCAAAAAGCTCGCTCACGCTAGCAGCTCGCCCACCAGAATCATCAGGCCGATGATGATCACCACACCAACAATCAACGCCAACGCTGGGCTAGCCGGGAGCGGACGCCCATGGCGCATCGCTCGTTCCGAAGCACCCCAGTGAAACCATGCCACCGCCGGCAGGATGATGGCCACGATCAGCATGATGACAGAAACGACGCGAGTCAGCGTGGTGTTCAGCGGCAGCTCGAAGGTCTCCAGAGCCACACCACCGGCGATAAAGGCCAGCGACGTGCGAATCCACGCCAGGAACGTGCGCTCATTAGCCATGCTGAAGCGCGGGTCGGGTTCCTCCCCTGTTCCATACACCGAGCCCGGAAAACGTGCCTTCGTCATACGCGCCACTGTAGCGCCCCGCTCCTCACTCCACAGTGCGAGGCACCCCAGGCACCGCGCTTAGGACTGCGAGAAGGCCTCCAGATCCGCGGGGCTACCGGCGACGACGATGAGGTCGCGGTGGGTGAGCTCGGTGCCGTCGACAAGCGGGCGCCACTGGCCAGGCCCCTCACAGCGTGAGATGAGCTGAACGTTGTGCTCTTCCCACACCTGGTGCAGGTTGAGCGGACGCTTGCTTATCGACGCCGGCGGGGTCATCGCCGTCACACCATAGTCGGTGGCGATCTCCGCAAAGTCCTCGAAGCGCCCGCCCAACAGATGCGCCACGCGGCGGCCCGTATCGCGCTCTGGGCGGATCACGTGGTGCACTCCCAATTGGCGCAGGATACGGGCGTGCGCATCCGAATCTGCCTTGGCCCAGATATCGCCTACTCCCAGTTCCACCAAGTTCGAGGCGGTGAGGATGGAATCTTCCAGATCGGAGCCGATGGCCACGACCACGCGTTCCACTTCATCAACGCCCAGCTGGCGGAGTGCCTCGGCGTCGGTCGTATCCGCGGTCACCGCCTCGGTGAGGTACGCGGCGTGCTCGCGCACGTGCTTCTCCTCGGCATCGATGCCAAGAACCTCCACGCCATGCTCCATCAATTCACGGGCCAGGGAAGAACCGAACCGCCCCATGCCAATGACGACGACCGGCGGAATATTGATGGACGTCTTCTCACGCCGCAGGGCGCTGAACATGTTAGCCAATGAACGGCCTTTCTTCTGGGTAGCGGTAGCGCAGGCTAATAGTCCGGGCGGCCAGTGCCGCCACGAAGGTGGTGGGGCCTACGCGGCCAACGTACATGATGAGGCACAGCATGAGCTGTGATGGTGCGGACAAACTTGCGGTAATACCCGTGGACAAACCCACGGTGGCAAAGGCGGACATGACTTCGAAAGTGACCTGGTCCGCGGTGAACTCGGGGTCCCAGATGCGCAGCGTTGCCACGCCTACGGCAACGACGATCATTCCGGCGGCGGTCAGCGCGAGGGCCTGGCGGAAGGTGGACAGCGGCAGGCGACGGTGCCCGATGGAGGTGTCTTCCCGGCCCAAAAATTCAGAGATCATCGCCGCGCCCAGAACGCATGCGGTCGTCACCTTGATGCCACCCGCTGTACCGGCGGAGCCGCCGCCGATGAACATCAAGATGTCCGTGACCATCAGCGTCAACGGGTGCGCTTCCCCGTAGTCGATGGCGTTGAAACCTGCCGTTCGGGGCGAAGCGCTCATGAAGAAGGCGTTGATCAGCTTCTGTCCCAGCGGCATCCCGTGTAGTACCCCAGAGTTTTCTGCGAGAAAGAAAACCACGGTGCCGCCCAGCAGCAAGAACGCGGTGGCGCCCAGCGTCATCCGGGCGGTCATGGACATGCGGTGAATGCGCGGCGTGCCACCACGCCAGCGTGTTAGCCGTGCGCGGGCCCGTCGCACGAACTCCGCCAGCATGGGATAGCCCAAGCCACCGGTAATCAGGGCGCAGGCGAGGGGCAACAGGATCCAAGCATCGGCGGCAAAGGAAACGACGCTATCGGAATAGGTACTAAAGCCGGCGTTGTTGAAGGCCGAAATAGCGTGGAAGATGCCTTCCCACACCGCGCGTCCTGGTGCCACACCATGCTCAGTGGCTAGACGCACGCCGATAAATACGGCAACGATGGCCTCGCAGATCAGAGTCATCACCAAGGTAAGCAGCAAGGCGCGGCGAATTCCGCCAGAAGTCACGGCGCGGCCCTCCGCGGCACTTGTTCTGCGAGCTTTGAAGCTGATGCGGCCGGTCAGAAGCATGCCAGATAGCGACGCCAAACTCATGATGCCGAGGCCGCCCAGCTGGATGAGCGTAATAATGACCACTTGGCCGAAGGGCGTCCAATAAGTTCCGGTGTCCTCCACCACGAGACCCGTCAAAGAGACCGCTGAGGTTGCCGTAAAAAACGCAGGCAAGAACGGAGTCCACTGCGGAACGTTGGCGGAAATCGGTAGCATAAGAAGCACCGTTCCCACGAGGATAAGCAGAATAAAGCCCGCGGCGGTGAGCCGAGCTGGGCCCAGGAAATGACCGCGTTTCACAGCGTTTCAGCTTACCGCTGGGTGCCGTTTCACGGGACCCCACTAACCTGTGAGTATCTCCAGAGTTTTATGTAAATAGCATCGGCTGCACCGTGCGGTAAGCACTACATCAGCTTGGTCTTCTCCAAGGTCTCCACCCAGCCGTTGGTGAACTTCTCCAGCGGCTTGTGGAAGACCACGCCCAACACGAGCATCGGTACGGCAAAGAGCAAGAGCGCGAACAGGGAGAGCCAGTAATCACCGTGGTAGGTTCCGGCGATGGCCGCGCGGAAAGCACGGATGGTATAGGTCGCCGGCAACCACGGGCTAATGTTCTGGAACCAGTCCGGGAGCACCTGCAAGGGGTAGGCACCGCCCGACGACGATACTTGGACCACCAGCATGAGCACCGCCAAGGCTTTGCCTGCGTTGGCGAAGGAGACCACGAAGGTGTAGCAAATCAGCATAAAGATGAGCGAGCTAACCCAGCCTGCCAGCAGCATGAGAATCGGGTGCGCGGGCTCGATGCCCACGAAGAAGATGAGGCCCAAGATGAGCATCGTCGACTGCATGAGACCAACCGCGACGAACATTCCAAAGCGGCCGAAGAAGCGCTGCATCGGCGAGTACTTGTCCTTGTCCACCACGTCGGTGCGCACGCTCACCGCAGTCAGCAGCGCGCCGACCCACAGGGCCAGCGCCGTGTACATGGGTGTCATGCCGGCACCAAAGCTCTTGACTGGGTAGACCGCTTGCCTGTCGACGTCCACCGGAGCCGCAATCGCACGCGCCAAGGCATCCGGATCGGAACCGATGAGGTCCGCCAACTTCTTCAGATCCCCGGATGCCGCAGCGGAGTCGATATCCTTCCGCAGGTCGCCGAACTTGTTGGCCTTATCCTGCAGGCCAGAGGCGAGCTTCTGTACCGCATCCCGAGCATCCGTCAGGGAAGAGGAATCAATGGTGACGGGAGTCTTCGCGGTATCCAGATCCGCGCTCACCTGGCCCAGGGAGTCCTGCAGCGCACGCAGGGATTCGCGCAGACCAGAGGTGGAGATTCCCTCCACTGCCTTCTTGGCATTGTCGATGCTGGAGAGATCCGGCTTCGTGGGTTCGGGAGCATTCGCGGCCGCAGTGAGGCGCGCGTGGAGAGTGCGCTGCGCGTCGATGGCCTCCTCGATACGGCTGAGCGACTTCTCTTTATCCCCGGCAGGAATTGGCAGGGCCTCAATGTGGCCGTGCAGGTTCTGATACTGGGCAATGGTGCCTTCTACCTGGCCGGCCAAGGTGTTGAGCGCGGCGACGCGGTCGGCGCGGGAGGCGGAGGCGTCGTCGTAAAGCGCATCAATGCGTTGGCGCACCACATCATAACTAGCGCTGGTGGCATCGAGCGATTGCTGCAGCGCATCCGTGGAAACGTTGAGCGAGGAGGACTGAATCTCCGGCAGCTCCAGGTCCGCCGAGTCCGCAATGCGCTGGGCGCTTTCCATGAGCGGAACCGCGGTATCCACGAGGCCAGCGAGGGAACGCGCGGTACGGGCGGCCATATCGAGCTGGGTCTGCACGCCATCCGCGCGCGCCTGCATCCGGTCCAACACAGCCTTGGTATCGCCCTGGCTCAAGAAGTCGGAGAGTGAGGTGACCAGATCGAAGGAGACGTCACCGACCGTCGTGGTGAAGGCCTCGGCCACCTGAGCCGACACGCCTTCTGCACCCTGACCAGTGATCTTCGGCGCCAGCGCATTCTTCTTCTCATTCGTATAGAAGGACAAGTCGGCGGGCTTGGATCCATCCGTGTAGAAGTTCATCATGTCGGTACTGAAATCTTCCGGCAGCACGATGGCTGCGTAATACTCACCGGACTTGGTACCTTCAATCGCCTCATCGGAAGTCGTCACAACCCAATCCAGCTGCTCGTTTGCACGTAGCTCATTGAGCACCTGGTCGCCGACGTTGATGGGCACCGGCAACAGATCGCTTTTATAGCCGGTGTCCTTGCTAGCCACCGCCACCTTGAGCTGGCTGGTGTTATCGAAGGGATCCCAGCTGGCCAGAACGTTAAACCAGGTGAACAGCATCGGGATAACGACGAGGCCCACGAGCATCACCGTGCTCATCACGTTGCGGCATGCGGTGCGCATGTCGTTGACGAAAAGATCGAGTGTTCCACGCATTAGTTATCCCCCTCCGTGGAGTCGGCCCCGATGCGAGCCGGATGTTTGATGTCATCCTCATCCAACGTCACCAGCTCTGCGGACTGCTTCAGACTGATGCGTAGGTAGTCCAGGGTGACCGCGGCGATAATGATGAGGAAGCACCATGCCGTCCAAATAGCCAGAAGCAGCGGCTTCTGGTCGGGCAAGAGACCCGAGACGACGATGAGGATCACCACTCCGATAACACCGGCGATGGCCACCAGCTTGAGCCAGTAGCCCCAGTCATGCGCGCGGCGGTCCAAATCTTTCTTCAGACCACTGCGGCTATCCAACGCCTGGATGACGTCCGCGATGCGGTAGCCGGAGCCGACAACCTGCACATTTTCATAGTCAAAGAGCTCGGTATCCCGCAGCTCGCGGTTAAAGATGACGTTGAAGTGCGCCAAAGCCTTACGCAGCAACAGGCCGAAGACGAAGAACAGAATGAACATGAAGGCGAGCACGCCCATGTTCTTGAAATAGTGGTTGCCGTAGAACCCACCGATGGTTTCACGCATGGCATCGATGCCGTACGTGAATGGCAGTAGTGGGTAGATGGTGTGGAAGAAGTTGGGCAACAGCTCAATCGGGTACAGGCCCGAAGCACCCGGAATCTGGATAATGACAAAGACCACGCAGAGGCCGCGGCCGAGGTGCCCCAGCGACGTCGACAACCCATAGATAATGCTCAAGTAGGCCAGCCCCACGAGCACGCCCGTCAGGATGAAGGCAGGCGCGTTCACGGTCTGCACGCCGATGAGCAGGTCACCGACGGTCACCGTGATGGCCTGGATGATGACCATCAAGGCCATGAGGAGGAAGCGGCCTAGGTAGGCCTGGCCCACCGTGACGCGGTGGAATCCTTCCTTATCCACCTCGACCCGGAAGATAACCATGAGGACAAAGGCGCCGATCCACAGGGAGAGGTTGGTAAACAGCGCCGCCATGGCGGAGCCGTAGCTGTCCACCGGGTACACGGTTTCGGTCTTCAGCTCGATGGGCTCGGCAAAGAACTTACCGATTTCTTCCGCATCCAGCCCGGTGACATCTTGAACGACTTTGGAGTTCATCGCAGCACGCAGCGAACCCACATCACCCTGCATAGCGCGCAAACTGTCCTGTAGGGCAAGGAGGTTGGCATCGAAATCGGACAAGGTGTCCTTCGTGGCCCGCAGCTGCTGGGCCACACCATCTAGGAGACCGTCTGCCTCCTGCATGGTGCCCTTCTGGGCTTCCAGGGTGGAGCTCAAAGCACTCGCCGTGGAGCTCAGGCTGCTCATGGCGCGGTTGATCTCCGGCACGGCCGTCGTCACGGTATCGCGCAGCGTTTGCGAGGTGGCCTTAGTATCGGCCGCTGCCTGGTTGATGGCCTCCGCACTAGCCTGCACATTGTCCGCCGCGGTCTGAGTATCCTTGCTCAGCGCGCTGAGGTTTCCCACCAACTGGCGGTTGGATTCATTACCCTCATCAAGGCGCTGGATCGCGTCATCAATTTCCTTGGCCACCTGCGGTGAGAGCGTTGCGGAATCGCGCAGGGCTTTAAGCTGCGCAATCGATTCTGCGCTCGCGTCAATGGCAGTGTTCGCTCGCTGCGTGGCGTAATCGAAACGGTCACCGGCCTGGTTCAGGCCAGCTGTGACATCCGCAATGGATTCCTGCGCCTGGGCGGTACCGTCCGCCACCGCACTTGCGCCACTGACGAAGGCACCTGTGGTCTGGTCGGTGAAGTCACCGATGCCCCCTTGGGCCTGCTCGACTAGGGAGGAGACCTCGGCGAGGGCTGTTTGGGCGTCGCCCAGCGCAGCACTCACATTGGCCACCGTAGACTTAGCTCCCAACGTGGAATCAGCAGCGGCGTCAAGCTTTCCCTGGATCCGCGCAAGGTTCTCGCGGTTGCCGTCAATCTCCTGCGCGGTCTCCCCGAACGCGGAGCTGGTGTTGTTCATCGCGCGCGTGATTTTTCGCTCGAAGTCGGTACCGGTGTCCTTAACGTTTTCCGCCGCAACCGTGGCCACCTGCTCCTTGAAGGCTGCCGTAATCTGCTTGTCCAGACCTTTGGCACCGGTATCCGTGATCTTCACGGCGATGGCGTTGTTCTTCTCGTTGACACGGTAGACCAGCTGGGGCTGCGTGAACTTCCCGTCGAGCATGCTCACGAGGTTCTCGCTAAAGTCCTCAGGAATCGTCACCGAGGCATACACGTCTCCCTCTAAAAGAGCTTTCTCGGCTTCATCGCGCTCGAGGAATTGCCAGCCTAGCTGGTCATTCTTTTTGAGTTTCTCAATGACCTCACTGCCGACATCTATCTTCCCCGTCAGCTCGTTGTTAGCACCCTTATCCTCGTTAACCACGGCCACCTTGATGTTGTTGGTATGGCCGTAAGGGTCACGAAAAGCCGCGATGTTCACCCATGAATACAACGCGGGGGTGATGATGAGTCCGATGAGGATGATCCACACCCTGGGGACGCGGCCAAGCCTGGCTACATCCCTGATAAAAATCTTCCAACTTTGGCGCACTGAAGGGAGTATACCCGTTGCACCTCCCTGTCTCTAACCAGCCAAAATACATAAAGTAATTTAAATAATTAACAAATAAACTTTAACATGGTTTGCCGGATCAAACCCCTGGCTTGAACATATGGCGATGAAAACTAGACTTCAAGTAGTTGAACTTTTGGTATGGAGATGCCTATGCGTAAGACCTTAATCAGCCTCACCGGCCCCGCCTTCGTTGCTGCAGTGGCTTACGTCGACCCCGGCAACGTAGCCGCCAACATCAGCGCCGGCTCCCACTACGGCTACCTCCTGGTGTGGGTACTCGTCGTGGCCAACCTCATGGCCATGTTCATCCAGTACCACTCCGCCAAACTGGGCCTAGTCACCCACCGCTCCCTGCCGGAAATCATGGGCGAGCGTCTCTCCCGCCGCGCGCGCCTAGGCATGTGGGCCCAGGCCGAGCTCATCGCCGCGGCCACCGACCTCGCCGAAGTCATCGGCGGCGCCATTGCCCTGCAACTCCTCTTCAACCTCCCCCTGTTCGCGGGCGCGCTCATCATCGGCGCGGTCTCCATCATTCTCCTCATCTTCCAGAAGAAGAACCAGTGGTTCGAGGGGCTTGTCATCGGCCTGCTCCTGGTCATCTGCATCGGCTTCCTTGCCGGCCTCGCCATCGCCCCGCCCGACCCCGCCGACGTGGCCGGCGGCCTCATCCCCCGCCTAGAGGGCAAGGACAGCATCCTGCTGGCCGCCTCCATGTTGGGCGCCACCGTCATGCCGCACGCCATTTACCTACACTCCTCCCTGACCAAGCAGCGCTACCCCGACCTGGAAATCCCCCACGTGCTGGCCGGCACCCGCGCGGACATCGCCGTGGCGCTGTCCATCGCCGGGCTCGTCAACGTGGGCCTGCTGGTCCTGGCGGGCTCGGCCCTCTACGGCGTGGACGGCACAGAGACCATCTCCGGGGCCCACACGGCGATTGCCAGCCACCTCGGCCCGCTGGCCGGCGTTCTCTTCGCCATCGGCCTGCTGGCCAGCGGCCTCGCCTCGACGTCAGTGGGCGCCTACGCCGGCTCCGAAATCATGGACGGCCTGCTTCACATCAAGGTCCCCCTACTAGTCCGCCGCCTGGTCACGCTCATCCCGGCGCTGGTCATCATCGGCTGCGGGGTCGACCCCACTATGGCACTGGTGGTCAGCCAGGCACTTCTTTCCCTGGGCATCCCCTTCGCCATCATCCCGCTTTTCCGCTATGCCGGCTCCCGGGACGTCATGGGTGAGTTCGCCGCGAAACCCTGGTCTATGGCCGTGGGCTGGACGCTTGCCGCGCTGGTCATCGCACTCAATCTCGCCCTCGTGCTCCTGCCGCTGCTCTAGGCCGCCTACAATCAGCAGCCATGATTGAAGTAGCAGCCGTCGTCATCCGCAACCCACAAGGCCACGTGCTTACCGTGCGCAAGAAGTCCTCCACCAAGTACCAACTGCCCGGCGGCAAGCCCGAGGCGGGCGAGGCGCTTGTCGACGCCGCCCTACGCGAAGTCGCCGAAGAAGTAGGCCTCACCCTCGACGCCGAGAGCCTCAACAAACTCGGCACCTTCGACGCTCCCGCCGCCAACGAACCGGGCGAGGTCGTCGTCGGCACCATCTTCACCTGCACCCGCACCGTCACCACCGACGAACCCCACGCCGCCGCCGAAATCGGGGACACCGCCTGGGTCAACCCAACAGCACCCGACCGCGAGCTTGCGCACCTGTTGCGTGACCGCGTCTTCCCCGCGCTGGCTGGGTAGGTACGTTTTCGTAAATTGCATCTCGAAGCCACAGGCCGCATCGCCTGTTTCTACGCATCTGTAGCAGCGCACCTCCGCGCCCATTTTCTCGGCTCATCAACATAAGACAGAGGCAGGTCCGCTGAAATACCCACCCCTACTCAGGCATTTACTTCTTCCCGCTGGGAAGAAACACAAGGACAATGACCAAAACTGCTAGAGCAATCGTGACAGCATACGGCCATTGAACATAAACGGAAAGCGTCATCAGAATAACGCCAATAGTGGCCAAGATTTTTTTCCACATAAATTATTCTCCCTAACCAGTAGATTCTCTTTGACTGCTCTCCAGACAGTTCAGCAACGTCCATATGGCGAAATTCCAAGCACGCTACCCTAAAACCTTCGCCATTTAGTGCAACGATAGTTTTCAAAAACCAACCCGCTGAGGAAGTGCTTTAACTGGAGCGAGAACTGATACTGCCGCAATCAGCACTACCAGAGGCGCACATTTCTTGGGGCAATACATGCCCTTATCCCTTTCGCGAGAAGATGGCCGAGAACTCGGACACCCCCTAGAGTTACATGTGGTAGACAAATTTGGAAGCAAAAAATGGAAACCGTAGACGAACGTATACACTTCCCCAAAAATCCTTGCGAGAGCCCGCAAGAGGGCGTATCTTGCCGCAATTCGCCCTGCTGACATTTAGCCTCCTTTAGGCTTCGGCCTACCTGCTGCTTCTGTCATTGTCGGCACCATCTTCACCTGCACACGCACCGTCACCACCGACGAGCCCCACGCCGCCGCCGAAATCGGCGACACCGCCTGGGTCAACCCAGCTGCACCCGACCGCGAACTTGCGCATCTGTTGCGCGACCGCGTCTTCCCCGCGCTGGCCTAGCGCCAACTGTCAACACTTCGGCGTCATTGACCCCGAAGCCATCAAGAGCTACCCTTTTGAACATGTTCACTGAACACGTTCACCCATCGCGTTCGGCCGCCAAAGCTGGCACCGACAGCAAGGTCCTGGCCACCGCCTACGAACTCTTCCTCACTCAGGGCTACGCCACCACCAGCATCCGGACTATCGCATCCGAAGCTGGCGTTAGCGTGGGAACCGTCATGGGAGTCGGCGACAAACAAACGCTGCTCATCCGCACCATTGGCCAACACATTTCAGAACTCCACGATGACATCCGGGGACAATCCGATAGCCTTCTCGATGTCCTGAGACCTTTCCTCCAGATGTTTACCGGCCACGAAGAGCTCTCCCGCGCCTTTGGCGCAGCACTCATCCAACAAGGCAATCAAGGCGAAGCGCTCACCGCACTCAAAACGCTCCTGACCGATGAAATCACCCTGCGACTCGGCACCAGGCTCAGCAGCGCCGATGCGGCCGAGTACGCCGACCTGCTGTACAACGTCTACCTCGGCTTACTCATCGGCTGGGCCGCCGGAATCTACGACACCGAGCACCTCACATCCCAAGCCGCCTCATCGATCGAACGCCTCAACACCGCATTCGGAGTAACCCAATGATCCTAGAATCTTCCCCAGCCTGGCCCTCCCTTCTACTAGCAGCCATTCTGCTTGGCGACGCCGCCCTCTCCCTCAAACCAGTCCCCTTCATCGAAGCCTGCCTCAGCGGCGTCAAACTCCCCAAGGACTGGTGGTGGGCGCTCATTGTCATCAAGTGCCTCGCCGCCGTAGGACTCATTGCCGGCCTCTGGTTCCCCGGCGTAGGAATCACAGCCATGATTGGAGTCATCGCCTATTTCTGCGCGGCCGCAGCAGCCCATGTCCGCGCCCACTTCCTCGGTAGCGCATTCTGGATCAACTGCTTAGGCATGCTCGCATTCTCCATCGGAGTACCGATCCTGACGCTCGCACTGACTTAAGACACCAGTCAACCATTCACGGCTTCCAGAAGGAAGATGCATCATCGCACCTATTGATTGATGACTTGATGCTTTCTACCCTAAAGGTATGCACACCAGGATAAACCTCCCCTCCTTCGATTGCGGCGGACCAGCTCTAGTTGATCTCAGCGACAAAGAAGCCGTATGGGCGGTGCTCGATGATCATTCCTGATGTCAACATTCTCGTTTATACCTTCCACTCCGCAGCACCACAACATAAACCCGCTCAGCAGTGGTTAAGTGGTGCGCTGAATCGGCATGAAACAATTGGGCTCCTGGATGTTGTGGCAACGGGCCTTGTTCGAGTTATGACCAACCACAAGCTATTCCACAAACCACTAACCGCCCAGCAAGCACTGACTGCACTCAATACCATTTTAGCGGCCCCAAACGGGCACTCTTTTGAGCTCCAGCCCAGGGACCTGGACAACCTTCACTGAACTGGTGCGCTTGCACAAGCTTAAAGCCAGCGACATCCCTGATGCCTGGATAGCCGCGTCCGTAATAGAAGAAGAAGCAACCTTACTGAGCCAAGATCAGGGCTTTGCCCGCTTCCGAGAGCTGCGCTGGCACCCGCTTCTAGAATGACAACAACAAACGCAGATCCCGAGCCACCGGTGAACGATGACTAGGGTTCTATAAGTTGAAGCAGCGAAATCAAGCAATCAATAAACCGACAAGCCCTCGACTAAAGCGACAAAATTAACGCACTCTAAAACTTCTCGATGTTAGGACAAGGACTAGTATTGAGGCATCTGCCGATGGCGCTACGTCCGCCGACTAACAAAATACACTCGGCAACAACCAACACCGTCCAAATCCGACTCGTCGCTAGCGCAGGAAGTCGTTGAGCAGATTCCGCCTCCTCTTTTGCGTAGCAGCTGCAACTAGTCGTTAGATAAAGCGGAAAATCTCCTAGCAAACAGGCTGTGTAATTTAACCATTTCCTTTACACTCATTAGAAGAAGAGTCTTCAGAGAGTTTTTCCTCCAGGAAAGAAAGCGGCGTGATAGTAGTATCCCCTTTCCCATTGCCGCCTTCAATGAGGGCCACCAATTCTCCTGCAGGATTATAGACAGGGGCGCCTGAATCCCCAGGTTTTGAAGTCATTTGAGCCTTTAGAGTTCGCGCCTGATATTCTCTCCCATTGATGGAAAATGCCTCACAATATAAGTTCTTGTCGTTGACAACCCCATCAATTCTCCCTCCGAGAAAGGTTTTTGCAAAAATAGCTGAAGGTATTTCGATACTTTTATCACTAATTTTATCAGCCCGAAGAACGTAATCTACCGGAGGATCAAGAAGTATTTCTGAAACATCTATCCCTTGGTTACTCCACAAGTAGTTTTCACCAATACTTCCAATACGCCTACCTTTCGAATACACTTCATCCGCACTTTCACCACAATGACCGGCAGTCAAGGCCCGCTGCTGGGAAATGATAGTCACAGAACACGTCACCGCCCCTCGGGGAGGACCCACCTGCACCTCATCTCCACTTTCAATATATGAAAGAGGATCGAAATTCCTCTGTTGAGCAGTAGATATTGATGAAGCCGTGGCCCCAAAAGATACGCTAGCCAGAAAGAAAAGAGCTAGCCTGCCTACTATAGAAATAGTATTTTGTTTCATAACTTAATAAATAATCAATCTAAAACAGAGGCAGGCCCGCTAAAATACCCACCTCTGCTCAGATATTTACTTCTTCCCAGATGGAACAAACACAAGGAAAATGACCAAAATTGCTAGAGCAATCGTGACCCCATACGGCCACTGAAGTTGAGCGGAAAGCATCATCAATAAAACGCCCACAGTGGCCAATATCTTTTTCCACATATTTTACTCTCCAGAACCATTTCTATTCTTGCCAGGCGGCAGATTCTCTTGGACTGTTATCTGAACAATGCAGAAACATCCATATGGCAAAATTCCAATTACCTTTCCCTAAACTCCTTTCTGTTTAGAGGAAGGATAATTTATTGAAAACCAACCCGCTGAGGATATGCATTATGTGTGAAAGCGCCAGCCACAATCGAACCAATGCCATAGTCTGCATACATACCACCGGGCGCAAGACCAGCAATAGCCCCTCCAGTAGCTAGGATTTTGGAAAGAACTGGCTCGGGAATCCAGACTCCAGCGATTGTGACACCGCCACCCACCCGGTTAATCGTCGTTTTAGACAGTAGCACCCTCACATAAGTCCCATGGAATTCAATTCCATTCCGACCCTCTTGAAAGTATGGATCAATGTCATCATCATCAGCGCTCGAAATCTTCGGCCCTTTTTCCCAGAAAGTTATCGAGTCTCCCGCCACCTTCATCTCAAGGTTACTATCAGCCTTGGCCTCGCTGATCCTTTCGTTCTGAGTCTCTACTTCATTTTTGATTTCTTGCAGTTCCTTTTGCGAAAGAGCGCTTTCTGCCTCTCTAGCAATCGCGAATTGGTCTCCCTGAAGGAAAACATAGGAATCTGCTTTTTCCGCAACTTCTGAGGAAACAGAAGACTGAGAGGCATTATTCTGAGTCGACTCAGCGAGGTCAGTCTCAGTACCGGCACTAGCATTGACTGGTGCAAAAACTGTTGCTGCCGCAACCAGCACCACTAAACGCGTAGATTTCTTGAGACGATACATGTCCATAATCCTTTCTAGAAAAGATGGCTGAAAATCGGACACCCCTAGAGTTACATCCAGTAGGGATAATTGGAAGCAAAAGATGTAAAATGTAGACTATTGTATAAACTTCCTCAAGATTTGTTGCGAGGGCGCACAAGAAGGCATATAATCCCTCCCCTTCCCCGCAAACCCTAGTCTTTTGAGACTCGGGTTAACCAGCGCCCCAAAGACTGGTGGTGGGCGCTCATTGTCATCAAGTGCCGCGCAGCCACAGGAGTCATCGACGGACTCTGGTTCCCAAGCGTAGGAATCGCATCCATGTGTTGAGTCATCGCATATTTCTGCGCAGCCTCAGCAGCCCGTGTCCGCGCCCACTTCCTCGACAGTGAATTCTGGATCAACTGCTTAGGCATGCTCGCGCTCTCAACCGGTGTATTGGTCCTGCCGCTAGTGCTGAATTAGGCGACCAAAAATTCTTCGGAACCACCCCTGCCCCATTTCGCCATCAAGCACATTCGCCCGATATTTACTTCTTTTTCATCCCCCACCTCACTATGCCGTTCGTTGCTTTGGGAAGTGGCTGAGGGGAATAGCACTCATGAATTTTGGAAAGAACAAAATATTCGGACAAAGTTCTCATCGGGATCGATGTTCGCGTTACTTTCCACATCCCAAATTGGCTCTTTTAGTAACTCCATGACGCTCCCAGCCAGCACAGATTAAGGTCAGCGCCTTCATTCTAAGTTCCCTGCTCACGGGCTGTCGGCATACGAAGGAACTGAAAACGTAAAATCCCGAGCCACCGGTGAAACGATGACTCGGGTTCTGTAGTTTGCGGAGACGAGAGGATTTGAACCTCCGGACCTACGCAAGTAAGTCAACTCCTTAGCAGGGAGCCCCATTCGGCCGCTCTGGCACGTCTCCAGCGATTCGCAATGAATCGTCCATCACTCTACCTGAGCGCTTCCCCTAGGGACAAAATGGGGCTTCCCTATTCTTTCCCTGAAGCGCCGCATGCAGCTTAAGGGCAACGTAGAGAGCCGCGCAGCGCCAGCCATCATCCAGCACGCCGGGCCCGAGAATCTCACGGACGCGGTCGAGGCGATAGTGCAGCGTGGCGCGGTGAATGTAGAGTGCAGCGGCGGTCGCAGAGACGTTGCGGGAATGCTCAAAGTAGGTCAGCAGGGTCTGCCAGTAGGAGTTGCGAGGGTCGTCGAGAAGCACGGCGGCATCCGGGCTCATCTCCACCACCGTTGCTTGGGTCAGCTCCCACCCGCGCAGCAGCCGCCACGCACCGGCCTCCTCCCAGCGCAGCGAATCCTGGCCGCAGAGTTTGGCCACGTCCGCCATGAGTCGCGCCTGCGGGGCCGTCGGTGCCGAACCGCGGGCTACCACCGCGGCGCCGGCGACGAGCGCAGCACTCTGTAGCTCCTCCATGAGGGCCTCGGTGTCCTTGTCATCGCGGCGGCACTCAACGAGTACAAGGGAATCGTGAGAGTCCGCGACCAAGAAAGGACGGCGCACCAGCGGGCGGGCAAGTTCCACGGCCACCGCGCGCTGATCGCCTTCCACCAGCACGCGATGCACGGTCAGCTCGCCATCGGAGGGCAAGAGATCGCGCTCCCGCGCACCCGCCAGCGCGGCCGGATCACCGGTGAGCACCTCGCGGGCCAGCTCGCCGAGCTGTTGAGCGCGGGCGGCGAGGGGCGCATCGCGTTCGTCGATAAGCCTGGCCAGCGGAGCTGTTAGCGAACCGAGGCGGACCAAGGGGGCGTCGCCCAGCGCGGGCTCATCAATAATCCACAGATAACCCACCAGCCAGTCCTCGTGCCGCAGAGGAATGACCACGCGGGGCAGCATGTCATAGCGCGGGTTGGCGGGCAGGCGTACCGGCAGCACAGCCTCCTGGATGCCGAAACTCAGCATCCACGGAATGGGCTCCGGGGGCGGGGTGCGATTAAGAATGGAGGCCGCCCTGTTCTTATCGATGGCACCGATTTGCGCACTAGCCGCAATCACCGCGATGGCGGGGGTGGTCACCTCCACGGAGCGCTGCAGGATCTGGGCGCATTCGTCGACGATGTCTTGGATGCTCGTCAGCTGCGGAGGCGGTACTTTTGACATATGTCAAAGATACTTCCGCTTCTTGTCTAGTGACAAACAAAACTGTGGTGCGCCATAATCTCCTACAGTTCAATGACTCACGTCACAGATATACGTTCATGAAGGGCGTCTACATGACCACAACCAACCATCCCGTCAGGGCACAGGACGTTGTCGCCAGCGACAACACCAGTGCAGACGACGGCCTGCAGCGCGGCATGAAGTCGCGCCACCTGCAAATGATCGCTTTTGGCTCGTGCATCGGCACGGGCCTCTTCTTAGGCTCCGGCGCCTCCATCCAGGAGGCCGGTCCCGGCGTTATCGCCGCCTACGCCATCGGCGGCTTCATCATCTTCCTCATCATGCGCATGCTTGGTGAGATGGCCGTGGAGCACCCCGTCGCAGGCTCCTTCAGTGCTTATGCCCGCGAGTACATCGGGCCCATCGCCGGTTTTGTCACCGGTTGGAACTGGTGGTTTACCACCATCGTCGTCGGCATGCTGGAGCTCACCGCCGCCGGCACCATCATGGATTTCTGGTTCCCCGGGATCCCCCACTGGCTCACCGCCCTCGTCGCGCTCGTCATCGTCACCGCCATCAACCTGGTGCACGTCGGTGCCTTCGCCGAGGCAGAGTTCTGGCTCTCCCTCATCAAGGTCGCCGCGCTCATCCTCATGATCGTCGTCGGCGCGGCCATCGTCTTTGGCCTCACCCCGGAGCCCGCCCTGGGCTTAAGCAATATCACCGAGCACGGTGGCTTCTTCCCCAACGGCGCTACCGGCATGCTCTTCTCCCTCGTCGCGGTGATTTTCTCCTTCGGCGGCATCATCTCCATCGGCACCGCCGCAGGCGAGGCGCAGGATCCCGCCAAGAGCCTGCCCAAGGCCATCAACAACGTCATCTGGCGCATCCTCCTCTTCTACGTCGGCGGCATCAGCATCATCGTGCTGCTCGCCCCGTGGAATGAACTCGATACTTCCACCTCACCCTTCGTGCGCGCACTGAGCACCCTGGGCATTACAGCCGCCGCCACGGGCCTCAACCTCATCGTGCTGGTCGCCGCCGTCTCTGTGTTCAACACCATGACCTTCTCCGGCGCACGCATGCTGCGGGATCTTTCCCGCGGCGGCCAGGCCCCGCCCTTCTTCAACTCCGTCAGTGCCAAGGGCGTGCCGGTTCGCGCCTTGCTCTTCAACTCCCTGCTCATGGGTTCGGCGGTACTGCTCAATTTCCTCTTCGAAGGCAAGATCCTGATTGTTCTCCTCGCCATCATCGTCGGCGCGGAGCTCATCTCCTGGTCCGCCATCGCCCTTGCACACCTGAACTTCCGCAAGCGCTGCCCTAACGCCGCCTTCCGCGCGCCCCTCTACCCCATCGCTAACTACCTGTGCTTGGCCTTCTTCGCTCTTGTCATCGCTTTGATGTTCATGCTGCCCGACTACCGCACCGGCGCCATTGTCCTACCCTGTTGGATTGTGACCTTGGCCCTCATCTGGCTGGGCAAGAAGCGCCACGACGCACGAACCAAGTAGAAAGGACCCTCTCATGCAGACCACCATTGGTGATTTCATCCTGGACCGCCTCAAAGCCATCGGCATTACCGAAATCATCGGCGTGCCCGGTGACTTCAACCTGAGCTTCCTCGAGCAGATTGAGGCTTCCGAGGGCATCCGCTTCGTCGGCGCCTGCAACGAGCTCAACGCCGCCTATGCTGCCGACGGGTATGCACGCCAGAAGGGCGTGGGCTGCCTGCTCACCACCTATGGCGTGGGCGAGCTTTCCGCACTCAACGGCATCGCTGGTGCCCGCGCTGAGCACGTCCCGCTAGTCTCCCTCGCCGGCGCGCCGCCGCAGTACGCGACGGAGTTCCGCTGGAACCTGCACCACTCGCTTGCCGACGGCGACTATGCCAACATGCTGGATTCCTTCGCGCCCTTCACCGAGGTGGCCACACGCGTGTCCCCCATGAACGTGGTCGAGGAATTCGACCGCGCCCTGCATACCTGCCTGCGCGAGAAGCGCCCAGTCCACATCCAGATTCCTTCCGATATCACTCACCTGACCATCGAGGTCCCTGACGAGCCATTCTCCACCGAGCTCGCAACCTCCGATCCGGAGCGCCTGAACGCCGCTGCGGACTACGTGCTGGAGCACCTCGCGAAGGCCAAGGACCCGATCATCCTCATCGACCAGGACACCAACCGCCACGGTTTCACGGAGAAGTTCCGCGCCATCATCGACAAGGCCCAGCTGCCCTACTCCCAGCTCTCCTCCGGCAAGGCCATCCTGTCTGAGCGCCACCCGCTCTTCATCGGCACCTATAACGGCGCGGCCTCTGCCCCGGGCGTGCAGGAGCGCATCGAAAAGTCCGACTTCCTAGTCACCACGAACCCGCGCTTCATCGAGGTCAACTCCGGCTCCTTCACCCACAACCTGGCCGACGCCCGCGTCTACAACTTCGGCGACCAGCACCTCAACGCCGACGGTGAATTCTTCGTGGGCATCAATACGCTGGAGCTTCTCGACGTCCTCCTGGACCGCATCCCGGAAGCGGAGGCAACCGCAACCAAAGAATTCCAGCCGGAGCCCTTCGAGCCGAACCCGGATGCCCCGCTGACTCAGGAGCGCATCTGGCCGCAGATGCTCGGCTTCATCCAGGAAGATGACGTGGTCATCGCCGAGGCCGGCACCTCCAATATCGGCCTGGGCCAGCAGCGCATGCCCGAGGGCGTGCAGTACATCAATTCCACCATTTGGGGTTCCATCGGCTTTACCCTGCCGTGCGTGCTGGGCTCGCAGCTGGCTAACCCGGAGCGCCGCCACGTCCTCTTCATCGGCGATGGCTCTTTCCAGCTCACCGCCCAGGAGCTCTCCACCATCCTGCGCCAGGACCTCAAGCCCATCATCGTGCTGGTCAATAACGATGGCTACACCATCGAGCGCTACATCTTGGGCATGGAGCGCGAATACAACGAGATCCAGATGTGGGATTACACGGCGCTGCCGAAGGTGTTCATGAAGGACACCTCGATGGAGTCCTACGTGGCCTCCACCGAAGGCGAGCTGGCCACGGCCCTGGAGGACATCGCCGCCCACCCAGAGCGCGGCGCCTTCCTCGAGGTGCGCCTCGATGCTTTCGACGCGCCGAAGGGCCTCCAGGCCTTCGGGCCGCAGACCGCTGACTTCGACTTCGGGCCCCGCGGCCCCCGCAACGCCTAAGGTGGAGAACATGATTCGACCAGACCTTTCCTCCCTGCCAGCCTACGTTCCCGGCAAAAACGCCGAGCACGCCCTGAAGCTTTCTTCCAACGAGGCAACTCAGGAGCCGCTGCCCGGCGCGCTGAAGGCCATGGAGACCGCCGCCGCGCACGTCAACCGCTACCCAGATATGGGTGCGGTGGAAATCCGCAAGGCGCTGGCGGAAAACCTTGGTGTTACTCCGGAGCAGGTCACCACGGGTGCTGGTTCTTCTGCCATCTGCCAGCAGTTGGTGCAGATCACCTCAGTGCCCGGTGATGAGATTGTCTTCCCCTGGCGCTCCTTCGAGGCTTATCCCATCTTCGCGCAGGTCGTGGGCGCTACCCCGGTCAAGGTCCCGCTCACTGCGGATCACCGCGTGGACTTGGAAGCCATGGCGGCTGCCATCACGGACAAGACCCGCCTGATCTTCGTGTGCAACCCGAATAACCCCACCGGTTCCATCATCACCAAGGAAGAGTTCGACACCTTCCTGGCCAAGGTCCCGAAGGACGTCATCGTGGCGCTCGATGAGGCTTACATCGAGTACAACCGCAATGACGCCGTCCCGCTGGCCACCGACTATGTCCATACCCACGACAACGTCATTGGCCTGCGCACCTTCTCCAAGGCCTATGGCCTGGCTGGTGTGCGCTTGGGCTATGCCTTCGGCAACGCCGAGATCATCGAGGCCTTAAGCAAAGTGGCCATCCCGTTCTCCGTGAACTCCATCGCGCAGGCAGGTGCTGTGGCTTCGTTGGCCGCCCAGAAGGAGCTGCGTGAGCGCACCGACGAAACCGTGGAGCAGCGTGACCGCCTGGTTGAGCACTTCGCGGACTTTGGCGTACCGGAATCCCAGGCCAACCACATCTGGTTCGCGGCAGACACCATTGCGAAGTTGGGCTCCCCGCAGGACGTTGCTGCACAGCTTGCCGACAATGACGTTCTCGTCCGCGCCTTTCCCGAGGGCGTGCGCGTAACCGTGACCACAGCTGAGGAAACCGACGTCCTGCTTAAGGCGTGGGACGCTGCCTTCGCTGCAGAGGAGTAGTTTCCGCGCTAGAGTGCAGTTGTGAAGACATTTATCAATTTTGCACTCAACGTCATTGCCGTCGCGGTGGCCTTCTGGGCCGTGGTGGCGATTGTCCCCGGAATCGACATCGTTCCTGCTAGTACCCAGAATTTCCTGTTCATCGCGGCGGTCTTCATCATCGTCAACGAGGTCGTCACCCCGGTGCTTCGCTTCCTCGGCGCCCCGCTGACCTGCCTGACACTGGGACTGTTCGCGCTCGTCATTAACGGCGCGGTCCTGCTCCTCGTCAGCGCGCTGATGGACTCACTCGTCATCGACGGCTGGGGTGCTGCCATCATCGGCGCGATTGTGCTCGCGATTGTCTCCGGCGTGGTGAACTTCTTCACCAGCCCGCTGCGGGTCCGCAACTAACCCCCAGCAAAAGGCGGGAGGACGTCGACGCGGGAGGCGCGGCCAAGCACGGCGTCTTCCTTTGCGCTCGCGCCATCCACCAGGAAGGTGCAGCGCTCCAGCACCTCCGCAAAGCTCATGCCGGCCTCGGTGCTGCCAGTATGCCGAGCACGCAACACGTCCAGCAACTCCCCCAAGGTCGCCGCCTGCGCCGTGTCTTGCGCGCGCCCCGCGGCAGCGCGGGCTGCGGCAAAGTAGTGTATGTCAACCATGGTTGCCACTATGCCAGCCTCTGCGACAGGAAGGAACCCGATGCGCACCTATGAGGAACACCTTGCCGCCGTCCGCGCGGCCCTTCCGCAACCCCGCGCGGTCTCCACTCCCCTGAGCAGCGCCTTCGGACGCCGTGCCGCCGCCACGTACCGCGCGGAACACAACCTTCCACCTTTCGATAATTCGCAGATGGATGGCTATGCTCTTCCGACTACACACGGCGGCGCCTTCACCGTCGGCCGCACCATTGCGGCGGGTGATCCTCCGGTGGACCTCACCGAAGGCACCGCCCTTCCCATCATGACCGGCGCGAAGGTCCCTGAGGGCACCGCCACCATCGTGCCCGTCGAGCACTGCGAGCCCCCGCACTTCCCGGAAGAGGGCGCCACGGTCACCGTGCCGGCAGCCCCCGAACAGTTCATCCGCCGCGCGGGCTCCGACGTCACGGCCGGCACGCCCCTCATCAATGAGCACGCGCTTCTCGACGCCCCCTCCATCGCCACCCTCGCCTCCCAGGGCCTGGCCGAGGTCCTCACGTACGCGCCCGCCCGCATCCTCATCTGCACTGGTGGTGCGGAAATCGGTGGCGCGGGCGAGGCCACCATCCCCGATTCCAATGCGCCCATGCTCGCGGCCCTGGCCGCGCAATACGGCATCGAGGTAGCCGGCTTCGTGCGCACGAACGACGATCCTTCTGCCCTGCGCGCGGACCTCACCGAAGCGGTCATCACCCACCGCCCCGATGTCATCGTCACTTCCGGCGGCATCTCCCACGGAAAGTTTGAGGTCATCCGCCAAATCTTTGAGGAAGACGGCTGGTTCGGCCACGTGGCGCAGCAGCCCGGCGGCCCGCAGGGCCTGTCACGTTTGGGCGAGGTCCCCGTTGTCTGCTTCCCCGGCAACCCGATCTCCACGCTGGTAAGCTTCCGCCTCTACTTGGCCCCCGTCCTTGGACATGCCTCGGAGCCGGTTCGCGCACACCTTACTGAGCCCGCCGAAGGCCTCAACAACCGCGAACAGTTCCGCCGTGGAACTATCAGCATCTCCGACGGCACCGCCCAAGCCTCCTTCCTCGGCGGCACCAGCTCCCACCTGATGTCCCAGGCCATCGGTGCCAACGCCCTTATCCGTATCCCGGCGAACGCGCAGCTTTCAGCCGGCGACCTCGTGGAGGTGTTCCCGCTCTCATGACCCGACGCGCACTGGTTATCGTTGCCTCGACCCGCGCCGCCGCCGGTGAGTACGAAGACCGCTCCGGGCCTATCCTGGTGAACTTCCTGCGTGAGCAGGGCTTCGATACCCCGAAACCCGTCGTCGTCGCGGACGTCGACATCGACTCTGCGCTTACCACTGCCTTCGCCGATGCGCCCTCCGTAATCCTCACCTCCGGCGGCACCGGCATCACGCCGGATGACCGCACCGTCGAAGCGCTCACCCCGCACCTGGAGCGCGAGCTGCCCGGCCTGGCCCATGCCTTCTACGCGCACTCGGCGGCCATCCCCACCGCGGCACTCTCCCGCACGGTTGCCGGAGTCACCGGGTCCACTTTCGCCATGGCCCTGCCCGGCTCCACGGGCGCTGCCGAGGACGGCTGCGCGGTCCTTGAACCGCTGCTCAACCACATCATCAACCAGCTGGAAGGCATCAATGAGCACTAACTACGGCCTGCTCGGCGCGCATATCAGCGCCGAGCCCATCACGGCCCCCGACATCGCTACCCCGGAAACGGGTGCTGTCGTTTTATTCGACGGCATCGTACGCAACCACGACTCCGGCCGGGGTGTGAAACTCCTTACCTACACCGCGCACCCAACCGCCCAACAGGAAATCGAGCGCGTCGCCGACGAGGTCGCCGCCGCCTTCCCTGCCGTCCGCCTCTGGTGCGCGCACCGCACTGGACCACTAGAAATCGGCGAATCCGCCTTCATCCTTGCAGCTGCCTCCGCACATCGCAAGGACGCCTTCGAAGCAGCGTCGACCTGCGCCGACCGCGTCAAGGCGGAAGTCCCCATCTGGAAAGAACAGCTCCACACCGATGACACCACCACCTGGGTAGGCCTGGAATGAGCTCACGTTATGCACGCCAGGAAACCCTCTGGGGAAGCTCCACACAGGAACAGCTTCGCTCTTCTACCGTCGCCGTCATCGGCGCCGGTGGCCTAGGCTCGCCTGCCCTGCTCTACCTGGCAGGCGCGGGCGTGGGGCGCATCCTGCTTTTCGACGACGACACCGTTTCCCTCTCCAACCTGCACCGCCAGGTCATCCACACCACGGCGACCGTAGGCCAGCCCAAAACCGAATCCGCCGCTTCGGCCTTGAACGCCCTCAACCCGGAGTGCACCGTCGAGCAGTTCTCGCGCCTCACGCCCGATACCGCCTTAGACCAGCTGAGCGGCGCTGACCTCATCATCGACGGAACCGATAACTTCTACTCCCGCCACCTAGCCTCCTGGGCCGCCCATGAGCTGGGCATTCCGCACGTGTGGGCCTCGCTTCTGGGCTACGACGCGCAGCTCACCGTCTTCCATTCCGGTCACGGCCCAGTCTACGAGGACCTCTTCCCCACCGACCCGCAGGTGCCCTCCTGCTCGCAGGCCGGCGTGATGGGACCGGTCGTCGGCGTGGCCGGCTCCGCCCTAGCCGTCGAGGCGCTCAAGCTCCTCACGGGCATCGGCACCCCGCTCATCGGCACGCTGGGCTACTACGATTCCCTCGCCGGGACCTGGGAATACATCCCCGTGCGCGCGAACGGCGCCATCCCGGCGCGCCCCGACAACCCCACGGACATCCGCGTCATCCCGGAGGACGCCACGCTTATCGACGTCCGCACCTCCCCCGAGCGCGCCGCCTCCCTCATCCCCGGCTCGCAGCACCTCCCGCTCGATGACATCCTCGCTGGCCACAACCCGCCCATAGACCTCGCCGACCTCGCCGTCCTCTACTGCGCCAGCGGCCTGCGCTCCGCCCAGGCCGTCGAGGCCCTGCGCGCCCGCGGCTTCAGCAACGTCTACTCGCTGCGCGGCGGCATCGACGCCTGGCAAGAGCACATCTCCGAGCTCGAGGCCGAAGCCGACGCCGCCCACCGAGGCGATCTGGAGACCATCTCTCTCGAAGACCTAGAGGCCGAGCAGGGCGTGGCCGACTAGCTTCACGCCGCTCGCTGAGAGGTTTTCTAACCCCCTAACCCGGCGGCGCCACCCTCTCGACATCACTTTGGCTACATGGTCCCTTTAGTTTGGTCCCCATACTCTGGTCCCTACTCACCACAAAGGGACCTTTTACAGCCAGTTTTCTGCGCCCAAATGGTCCTTTTGCTCAGTGAAAGGACCAAAGTGAAGAGACCAATATGAAGGGACCATCTTTGCCCCCTTCATCGGCCAATCAGCCCCAAGAGTCAGTACTACTTGCCCCACAAAGGGTTCCCCTCACATGGTTCTGGTCAGAGGGTTTGTTTGCACCCAAACGAACCATCTACCTAGGCACAGGTGGTTTACTTGCCCCCAAGCGAACCTTATGACTGGAACCATGTAAGAATCCGACTCCCGCAGCGCAGCCAACAACAGGCCACCTTGTAAGCTCACTGCCATGAGAAGCCGCCAGTATTACATCGCTACCGCTGTGGTGTGTGCTCTCACGCTGGTGTACATGCTGCTGCGTTGGGACTCGGTGCCCGATCCCATCCCGGTCCACTTCGATGGCTCGGGCAACCCGGACCGCTTCGAGCCCAAATCTTTCCTCAACGCAACGGTCCTGGTGTGGATCGGCGTTGTGTTCGCCATTGCGCTGCCGCTGTGCGTGCCGCCGATCTCGCTGGCTCGAATAACAATGGATGTTCCGGCAGAGTCAGCTCTTCCGTTCTCCGAGGCCACGGCACAGCGCGCGGAGCTGCTCACTGGAAAGACCGCCACGTTCATTGCCCAGACAGTCCTCACCATGACGGCCTGCGTGTGCCTCACTACGGTCTGCACCGTCATTCCGGATATCCCCTTCTCGGGCTTTCTACTCGTGGCCGCGTGGATAGCCTTCACCGTGTTCATCATGATTCAGGGCGTCCGATTGACGCTGACATCTGCGAAGGCCGTGCAATCCATTCCCACCGACCATGATGAACAGGTTCGCAACACAGCACTCCGCTTTGCCGGTGGTATGGGCTTCTATAACGAGCCCACAGACCCCATGTGCATAGCTATCTTCCCCATGAATCCTTCGAAGCTGCAGATCAACACCGCGCACGAACCTGGCCGCCGCTACCTGTGGCGCATGGGCATCGCGCTTAGCGCATCCATAGCATTCTGCGTGCTCATCGACGTACTCTAGATGCATGGAGCACCTGTTTGAGCGCGCACACTCGATTCTTTCTGATGCCACCCACGTTGAGGTGTTCACCGGCGCAGGCATGAGCGCGGACAGCGGCATCGCCACGTACCGCGATGCGCAGACGGGCATCTGGGAGAATGTGGATCCGGTGGCGATGGCGTCGATAAGCGCATGGCGCAATGAATTTAAGCCTATGTTCGCCTGGTACCTGTGGCGCGCCCAGCTGGCGCAGCGGGCCGAGCCCAACGCCGGGCACCGCGCAATCGCCGCCGCACACGGCATGACGGTGACCACGCAAAACATCGATAACCTGCACGAGCGCGCCGGAAGCCAGGACGTGGTTCACCTGCATGGCTCCTTGTTTGCCTTCCGCTGCACCGACTGCGATACCCCGTATGACGGCAACATCGCGCTCCCGACAGAGCCAGTCGAGAGCATCACACCACCCGAGTGCCCCGTGTGCGGCGGGCTCGTGCGCCCGGGCGTGGTGTGGTTCGGCGAGGCCCTGCCCGACGACGAATGGGCCGAGGCCGAGCGCCGCATGTCCACCGCGGACGCGCTGCTCATCGTTGGAACCTCCGGCGTGGTCTACCCTGCCGCCGGCCTGCCGCAGATTGCCCACGCGCGCGGCATCCCCATCGTGGAAGTCACCCCGCAGCCCACGGACCTCTCGCCGCTTGCCAGCGTGGTGGTCACCGCCACCGCAGCGGAGGCGCTACCTCGCATCCTGGCGGGGCGGATCGGATAAACAGCAACCCGATATCCCGCGGCCCTTGCCCACCGAAATGTACAAGATGTACATTTGCAGTATGAAAACGATGTCAGTGGCATCCAGCCAATTCCGCCAATCCCAAAGCCAAATTCTTGAAGAGGCACAGCACACACCCGTCGCCATCACTAGTCGTGGAAGCCGGATTCGCGCTTTTGTCGTCTCTCCTTCATTTTTCGCCCGCGCAGTCGAAGCACTAGAAGATCGTGAGGATGTTCAGGCGGCAGAGATTGCCCGAGGAGAAGCCGTAGAGATTTCACACGAAGACCTCAAAAAAGAACTCGGACTCACCTAATCGCCTTCTATGGCTAACTCCACTTATCACATCACCTATAAGGCATCCGCAGCCAAGGAGCTACGCAAGCTCGACAGGCCGACACAGAGGCGACTACTTGCTGCAATCGAAGACTTAGCCGTTACCCCTCGCCCGGATGGAGTAAAGAAACTAAAAGCTTCAGATGACCTGTACAGAATTCGAGTCGGACACTATCGCGTGGTTTATGAAATCCTAGACGGAAAGCTCGTAGTCCTCGTCCTGCGCGTTGCTCACCGACGAGATGTTTACCGGAAATAGGCAAAATTCCTCTCAGATAAACTAAACCGGCCAGTCATTCCGCCCCTCGAGAGGAGATGAATCCATGCTCTACCTTGTTCCAGGAGCCTTAGCGGGAATCGTCTTTTATGCCATTCTCACAGCAGTGAGCTGGGCCATCGAAAAAGCCTGGCCACAACGACGTCTAGGCGCACATAGCCGGTTGACCCTCCACTGCCTTGCCGCAGTTGCATTTTCAATTTTTCTCGCCTTGCCTGGCGGCGGCGGAAACTGGGCCACCCACCTGCAAATTAGCGGGTTCCTACTAGTGGGATGCGTTCTGAGCTGGGTGACTGCAGCGATGAACAACGGAGACAATGCCTGACGCCGTAGAGCGATAACTTCCCTTAATCGTCATTCCTCACATCCCTAATGCATACAAACCCTGTGAGTTGTTCTCCGGGGAGGCATAAGGGCTTCTTCCCTGCATTTTCTCTTCGCTCATTAACGGAGAAAACGAATTGAGCGAACTGGGGAACAATCTGTACCGATGGAAAAAGCTCCCTTAATTGGTGAGTAATACGCCATCCCGCGTCGTACCATCGAAATCTATCGAATTGGTCCTTCCAACGCAGACGCTGGCGAAAGCTATCGGGTATCTCGAGGAAATTCTGCTGAAACTCCTCCGTCCACTCAAGGATTTCGCGTCCCAGATCGGACTCAATTCCTAAGTCTTCAGGAAGATAGAATCCGATTCTATTAGCCCCAGAAACTATGAGTTCTTTAGACGGCCACAGCGAGCTTGGGTGACTGTACTCTGGGCGGAGGAATATTTGCCGATTGGCCATGGAACTAGAATAGCCCAGTGCCACTGCTCAATATACGCAAGATTTTGGTGTAATCACCAAAACAATTGGCGGAGGCGGCGGGATTTGAACCCGCGGTGAGTTTCCCCACGCTGGTTTTCAAGACCAGTGCATTCGGCCGCTCTGCCACGCCTCCTCGTCACGCGTCAGCATGCACCGCGCGCAACACGTTCAGAGTACTAGACTCCGGCGCGGGAGAAGAATTCGGCTCATCTCGTTGAGCAATGGCCAAGCTATGGAGTTCAAACTTGATGCTTAGCGTTATGGGGGTAGGTCCGTTAAAGCGAGCGAGTGGGGTCAGGCAACAGCGCATATTCAGCGTGACTACACCATCACGGAGCCAGAGGAGGGTGAAATCGTTGACTACCACTAACAAGCTTCCGCCAGTGCACCCGGGGGAGGTCCTCATGGAGGACTCCATCGAGGGGTTCAGCATCACGCAGAACAAGCTCGCGGTGCCGATCGGTGTGCCTCAGCGGCCGAGCAAAGAGATGGTGCACGGCTAGCGGTCCATCACCGCCCTGCTTCTGGGGCGCTCACCGAGAATGCATGCCGACGTTGATGACGTTGCCTGATCCGTCGCGGTAGAAGAAGCGCGTAACGCCCTACTCTTCGGTCGTGAGAGGGTGCACGATCTCGCGACCTGCCTCGACAGCGCGACAGTAGGCGGCTTCGACATCATCGACGAAGATTGAGACATCGGGATTCTCGCGGGCTGTGGCATCTCTCGTGAGGAGATTCAGCTGACAGCCTCTGGAATCGGCGAGTGTGACGATCCAGCCGTGATCCATCACCACCTCGAGACCGAGGACCGCAGCGTGTTCGTCGACGCTTCTGCGGAGATCTGCCACCGTGAGGTTGGGGACGATGCGTTCGATGTTCATGCCTTCACGCTTCCAGCTGGAGGAGTGCCAGTCAAGAAGTTATTCAGCTACGGAACGTGGTGGAGTTCAAGTTCAACGTGTAGCCGAGTGCGTCGTTCAGCCTCTGGCTGATCGGCTGAATGGCCGCTTGAGGGCGGCCCCGGAGTTCGCCGGGGCCGCCCTTTTCGTGTGGGGGGAGCCGGTTGGCATGAGTGACAGGTGGTGTGCATGGCTCGGATGGAAGGAGGAATTGGACGGCTCGGGTTTTTCTGCCGGCATGGCCTTCCTTGCCGATGGCAATCGCATCCGCGCCTCCGAGGAAGCTCTGTCCGGCACCGCCCTTGTTATGCTGGCGGGCGACGATGCCGTCCAACTTTGGAACTGCGAACTCACTGAGGTTCAGCTCGTCGAGGTGGTTTTCGTCGACCAGTCTCCAGTCACGGATGAGTAGGGGAAAATTATGAGGTTGATTGAGACCAACGAGGTTTTCAGTTCTCTTGAGCAGCTTGATCCCGCCATCAAAAACAAAGGCAAGATCCCTGACATCGATGCAACGTACACCGAGTTCATTCATCGATATGACGGGGTAAGTATCACGCCGGACATTGTTCTGTATGGCTATCAGAAGGTCCTCGAGTGGAATCGGCGAGCACGTGGCGACGGCTTGCCCGAAGATCTGTGGCTTATCGGGCAGTCGGGGCAGGGCGATGAGTGGTTCTTGAGTGCACGGCGCAAGACAGTGTTCTTCTTCGACCACGACCAGGGGGAATACGGAGGGCCAGAGAGCTTCCTCGATTTGAAGATCGATTTCACTGGTTTTCTCAGGATGGGGTTCCTGTTGTCGGAGCTGGAGGAGAAGCTTGCCGAGGGACAGGAGATCGATGACCACGAGCAGGAAGTTTCGGACCTTCTGAACAGCATCGATCCGCAACTGAGTGAGAGGTATCCCTTCAACTATTTTGAATGATTGCACCTTGGTCTCAGCTCACGGTCGTTAGCGGGGGCGCGATGTCGACGCCTGTGGCAAGTGCGCGGGTGTGGGCGTCCTTGACGGCATCGACCAAAACGGAAGTATCGGGGTTCTCGGGAGCTGTGGCGCCGAAAGAGCGTTTCCAGTCACCCCAGGGACGTGACTGTTCCGAAGGCCTTGTCCAGCACTCGGGCTTTCTTCAGTGCTGCAGACGAGCCCTTCTTCGCTGCCAACGCACCGATGCCGTCCCACGCGTCAGCCGGTATGTATCCCCGGCGGGTGGCTTCGAGCAGGATCTCGGCGTGCAGTGTCACAACGTCGAGGACACGGTTCACCCACGTGGGTACCGTCTCCTGGTTTCCGGCGAACCACAGGGGTTCGCTCAACGTTGGCCACAGGAACGGCAGCATTTCAGGCTGTTTTTCCAGGGTGTACACCACCCGCGCCGGGCTCCACACCTCGTGGTACGGCAGCAACCCGATCGTGGCGGCCTTCACAGCAGCGGAGCCGTACGCCTCTTTTTCGGCCAATTCTTGTAGTCGTTCCGCTGCCCATTCCCGCTTCTGGTGGACGTTGTCGGTGCGAACCCCTGTGTAAGCGATCAATACCGCAATAAGCGCGTCGGAAAGCTCAGGTGTAGCCTCGCTCCGGTTTCTGGAATCGTCTGCAACCAGGGCGTTGCCGTCCCAATAGAGCCAGCTTTCCTTGCCTTCCGGCTCGTCCTGGTTCACGCGCTTGGAACTGGCCTGCCTTTCTTCCCGGATTTCAAGGAACAATCTGGTCAGGCTTTTAATCTCGAATACGGACGCCGGGTAGCTGGGAACAACCATGTCGAATTGCAGGTGGGGCTGCTTTGTGTTCGAACCTGCCTCGCGCAGCGAATACGTCGCCCCATCCGGGATGTTCGGCTTGGTCCCGGCCGCTGCCGGCCAGATCCGTTCGAACAGCGCTACGTCGAGCGCAGGCGTAGCAGGCTGCGGAGGTTCCACCTGCCGATCGGGCAGTTGCTTGACGACACCCCTGGCCGCGTCAACCGCCTTTGAAGAACCTTTCCGAGCCGCGAGCGCGCGTACTCCCGGCACCTCCAACGCTGACGCCGGTGCAACACCCGAGGTGACCGCAGCCAGCACCTCGCCAACATAGTCTTGCATCGCCTGAGCTGCCTCGGCGGTGCCTGCCAACATCCGCGGGGCTTTGAGAGAGGCGACGAGCACGTCGTCCAACACCGGCCAGACAACCGACAACATGCCGCGATCCGCTGCGTCGCGCAACGACTCAACAAATGATGCGATGTTGCTCAGCTGAGCATCCCAGTCGAGGTAGTCGATGTCAGCAACGCCGGGCACTAAAAGCCCGCGCTCCCAGGCTTCTTGTAGCGCTAACGCTGACTCGGTGGCATACTGCGGGCGTCCGTGACGTTGAACGGCCAGCAAATTCACCGCCCCGCCCGGCCCAAGCGGCTTGGCGCTGCGAGCTAACTGCCGAGCCATGACCGATGCATAGTCCGGGTAGAATCGTCGATCAAGGTCGATATTCAGGGCATCACCCCAGTTGGGGAATACCCCGAAGCAGTTCTTCCGGTTATTGACGATCATATTGCAGTCCAACCCAACCAACGACTTGGGCCAGGCCAAGTTGCCATTGCGGTCTGACAAGGCAAAAGGCGCCTCCATATCGACGAATGGTCTCTTCAGGTAGGACATGATCACTTGGGCTGTGTTTCGAAGTAGCAGCCTGCCGTTTGCCAGCTTCACCGGAACCTCGGGCAGGCTGGCTTTAGCGTCCGCCTTCGTCACGTCGAGGCGAGCCAGCGCCATAACCAGGTCAGCCTGCAGCACCGGGACGCCCGCGGCCGCGTACTTTTCCAAGGACGCAACCAGATCGTCGAACTCGACACTCAGATCAACCCGCGATGGTTGCGATAACAGACAGGGGATCTGCCCGAGGTGGTCAAACGTGCTTTCAATACGCATGTACCACAAGAAACTTCCCGCTTGCCAACGGGGACGCGCCGGGTCCCCCGCCAACCAGTTACGGACGACCTGTGCCCAGAGCACCGACGAGATCCCACTGAGCGCCCTTCGGGTGTCGTCCAGGCTGTGGTTAGCCAGTGCGACCGCCAGCGCCAGGAATCGTTCTGCGTCCAAGTCGAGCACAGCAATGTCACCGCGAGATGTCAACACTCGAAGCGCTTCGGTCAACGCCTCCGGGGTGACCTCATCCACTTCAAATCGTGGGACGTTCCACAGCTGTGGAGTTGGCTGCCACAGCCCGGTGACCTCGGGCTCTTCGCTTGCGACCGCGGGGGTCACGTTCCAATTCGCCAGCACCGCCTCGGCCAGCTTCGCCGTGGCTTTGTCGCGGGACTGGGCAAGTTCACTCAGTCTGTCGTATAGCAGTTCTGCACTCGCCTGCCCCGGAAAGTCGCGCTGCTTCAAAGCAGTCAACACTTGTCGCACTGCCTTCTGTGTCTTCACGTACAGGCAAGCCAGAGCCACTTCTCCCACCAGGTCGTCGGCTACGTTCGCGATCAGTCGAGGGCCGAAGCTCTCGACGATCGGCCCTTCGCCGTGACTGAGGACGGGGATTAGCGCGTCGGTGCGGGCGACCAGTTCATCGTCGGTCACCGCGATGTCGTTCACGATCAACGACGTGAGTGCTTTACGATCACCAGGACGCACCGCCGCATCCAAAGACGCAAAGAGCTGCTCCATCCCCGCGCTGCGCTCGATTAGCCCTGCTTTGACCGCAGCGGAAAGAAGCTTGCCGAAGGTCCCCGTCATCGGTGCTCCCGAACGCAGCGTGGCCTGCCAGTGCTCGTCAAATGAAGGGCGCAGTTCTTCAAAGGTCGGGAGCGCATGTTTTTCAGGCCATGGGATTTCGGCGACGTCACCGGTAAGCGCCGCAAGCGCCACCACTGCCCAGTCTTTGAGGTAGTCGATTTTTTCCGGGACAGCTAGCCCGAGGTCGCACACCAACCGGACGGCCGCCGCCCCATGGGCGGACAGGGAGTGCTCAGACGCCCTCAGGAGCGGCAGGCACACTTCATCAATGAACTCGGCGGCGTAAGCCTCGCCGCGTTGGGCGACACACCTGGCCAAAACAACATCGTCGGCATGCTGCAGCAGCCACAATGCCCTGTGCGGGATTACACCGAGCCGCAACTCAAACAGCGCCAGCATGGTTTCATCGACGTCCACCGCGCTGATCCAGCCGTAAGTGTCCGGCCCGACCTTCCCGTACTCGCCCCAGTCGCCGGTTCTCAGACCGGCTAAGGCCACCTTCTGTTGTTCTTTCGTGCCGAGCGGCAGCGTTGGCGCATCGGCGACATCAGCCTTGTCCCAACCTAATTCGCGGAAGATTTCAACGGCCTCATGCAGCCTCGGATTCACTGTCATTAGAGTCCTTGTCGTTCGGTGGGGCTGGTCGATTGCATCAGCATGACGGCGAGAACGTGCTTGCACGGACCACGGTCGCCAGCATGTGAGAGATACCAGGTGCAACTGCAAGTGGCACCCTTCTCTGGAACATCAGCATCGGGGCCGAGCCGCACGCCGTATTCAGCGTCGCCTGATGTGACGGTCCAGGCATCCGAACCAGCGCTTCGCACGGCGCCGGCGGACACGAGCTTCTGTGCTGCGGTTAACCGTGGATTGTCTTTTTCCACCCGTTCGGGCGTGTCAGGTAGTTCGCGGTGGAAATAGGCTTGGTCGTTGACATCCCACCCCACGCGACCAGAGGCTGCGAGCACTGCCAGAGCGGCTTTCACTCGAGACTCGGGAAGCGCGGTGTCCTTGGCAAGGCGGTGTACATCAATGATCGGCTCAAAGGCCAACATGGCGCTCACCAGGTCAGCGTCTTCCATGACGTTCGGTTCGGCCAGCGATGCCAGCAAGGAGCCTTCGCCGGAGTACCCGCGCCATTCTTTATCAGTCAGCCCGAGGGTGAGCCGAGCGTCCGGAAGCAGCAGCGTGATCATCGCGCCAACGGTGTGCTCGTCGGCGGGGCCGTGGACGATGAGCCCTTGCGTGTGCGGCAACAGCCGTTTTAGGGCGCTTAGCCGCTGCAGACCACTGACCAGCACCGCTCCCGGCGTCGCCACCGCACTGACCTTTACCGCACCACGGGATGAGGACAGCCAGGCTGAATGCCCGGACGAGCTCGCAGGGGGCAATCCTGCAAGGAATCGGCGTGCACCCGAGGCCGGCACCCGGAACGCCTCGACGAAACCTTGTTGTGACTGCGCCGCGTTGCCTAGTGCAGGCACCCAGCGTGACGGCATTGTCACAGGACGCTCAACCGTGGACGTCGTCAGCGTCGCCGCCCGCAGACCCTCTGCGCCGACGTCGAGATGCAGAAGTTCGTGGCGCGGCAGATTGGACAGCATCACCCTGGACGCGGGGCCGATGTCGACGTTGGTCGTGCCACGCCCGATGTCACCGCCGTCAAGGCCTGAGCCCATCACCTCGAAGCACGCGTAGACGGCGTTGCACCCCGAGAAACACTCGGCCCGCAGACGATCGCCGTGTGCGGAAAGAATCGGGTCACGCTCCGCCATCGGGGTGAAGTTGTAATAGCGGGTGGCGGTGATGTCTGCGAGTGTTACGAGCCCGCGTGCGAGCACCTGCGGGTGGGTTGCAAATCCATGGAAGAAACTGGGGGACGCGTTAAGACCATCAGGCTCTAGCCCGGGCGCGAGTGCGAGCGTCAGCCGGTCATCTACGAGAGTGGTTTCTCTGGAGAAGGTCCTTACCATTTAGTCCTCCAAGCCAGTGCCCCTTGTCAGTGGCAAGCCGTATTTGCCGCTCAGCTTACATGACCTCGCGTGAGGTTGCCGGATGGTTGTGATGATGCTGTTCTGCGGTGCTCGCATAGCGGGGGGGCTGGGTTTCGCATAGACTGCTCGCATGGCATTCCCCGTTGATGAATCACGAATCCGCGCTGCTGAGGAAGCATTGGGCCGCACCTTCCCAGACGACTTGCGGCAGCGCCTGATGTTGGAGAACGGCGGCGAAATCGACGACGCCGACGAGGGCTACTGGTTCCTCTACCCGGTGTATGACGATTCGGACCGTCGCCGTCTCGCACGCTCGGCGAATCACGTGGTCAAGGAAACCGAAACGTGGCGTTCCCAGGCCGACGGATTCCCGCAGGACGCCATCGTCGTCGCCGAGGATCAGGAAGGCAACGCGATCGTTCTCCTGCCCGGCGATGACAGCTTCTACGTCTGGGACCACGAGTCGCGGGAAACGGAGCCGATCGAGCTGCTTTTCGACAAGTGACGCTGAGTCGAGCTCAGCGAATACTTCATCGGTGCTGAAGTGGTGCGGTTTTGGTTCTTCGTCAGTGCTGCTCGTCCTGCTGATTGCTTTGCGACGCCGCGGGTGCGCCATCAGACTCCTCATGCTGCATGCGCGAGACATGTAGTCGGGCGTGGGCGATGGCGTCGAGGGTGTCGTCAAAAACGTGATTCTCGTGCGCAAGCTGGTCGAATACGCCGAGTTCGCGCAACACCGGAACATGTTCGGGCTTCGTAGCTGAGAGTAGGACTCGGGTGCCGTGACGTTCAAGGCGCCCGATCGTGTCGGCGAGCATCTGGGCGCCAGTGGCGTCGATCGTCGTGACGTAGCGCATGCGGAGCACGACAACCTTGACCGACGAGACATCAGCGAGCCCCAGGAGGAAATCGTGCGCTGCGCCAAAGAAGAGTGGGCCTTCCAAGCGGAAGGCGGCGATGTGCTCATCGAGGAGTTCGCGTTCCTTGTCGCGGTGGTCTCCCGTCTCCAGCGGGGCGGCCTCTAACACCGCCGTGCGGGCGGTATCGCGCAGCGCGAAGAAGCCCGCTATTACAAGGCCAATGAGCACGGCGACGACAAGGTCGAACACGACGGTGGCGGCAGCCGTAATAAGCAGGGTGACCCCGTCGCCCTTGGTGGCGCGCATCACCGAGCGGAGGTTCCGCGGATGGATCATCTGGATCGCAGTGGCGATAAGCACGCCGGCAAGCGCAGCGAGAGGAATCTCGCCCACCCACCGGGCCGCGACGAGCACTGCGACGAGCAAAAGCAGCGAATGGAACACCGCTGCCAGGCGCGTACCTGCGCCGGCCCGCACGTTGACGGCAGTTCGGGCGATCGCGGCGGTCGCGGGGATTCCGCCGAACAGGGGCGCGACGACATTGGCCACGCCCTGCCCAAAGAGCTCGCGGTCGGGATCGTGACGGTCGCCGACAGTCATCGCGTCGGCAACCGTCGCTGACAGCAACGATTCCAACGCACCGAGCGCTGCGACGGCGACCGCTGCCAACAGCAAGGAATCCAGGTGCTCCCACGGGATCTGCGGCCAGCGCGGGGCAGGCAACGTCGACGGGATGTAGCCGATAGTCTTCAGACCGCTGTCTGCCAGCATGTTGACGGCCGTCGCGGCAGCTACCAACACCAGCGCCGCAGGAAAGCCACTACGAATGCGGGCAGCAACCACGATTCCGGCCGCCACCGCGAGGGTCATAACGGGCGCCTGCCATACCGGAGCATCCAGCCAAGCTTTGATTGCGTCCCACGCCAACCCGAGGACCTTCTCGCCGTCCACGTCAACACCGAGTGCAGCAGGCAGCTGCTGGAGGCCGATGATCACCGCAATACCGGCTGTGAAACCTTCGACGACAGGCAACGGCATGTATTTCATCGCGCGGCCAGCGCCGGTGAATGCCAGCAAGAGCAGCATGAGCCCCGCCAGCACGCCAACGACGAGCACCCCATCGGCACCATGGTCGGCCACGATGGGGATAAGCACCACGGTCATTGCGCCGGTCGGGCCGCTTACCTGGACATTGCTACCGCCGAAGATCGCGGCCAGGATGCCCGCGACGATGGCCGTCGTAATTCCGGCTGCCGCGCCGACACCGGACGCAACACCAAAGCCGAGCGCCAAGGGGAGTGCAACGAGGGCCACCATGAGGCCTGCCGAGAGGTCGCGCCCGATCGTCGCGCGGGACCAGTCCGAGCGGCGCGGTGCAAAACGCAGGGCACGCGATCGGATGCCCACCTTGGAGACGGTGGAGGGGTAGGTCATGCTACTTTCTTGCTCCTTAGAGGCTCAACGACATCCAGCTCAACGACATCCAAAGGATACACAAGGCGCCATCCTTCGACGGGCCGCATTCGCAATTCTGGCCGATGCCTCATGTTGACGAATTCCCACCACACCCCAACCCTTCGGCACTAACTTGGCCAAGTCAGGGTTGGGCGTGACGCCTGCCACAAACTACTGAAAACCATTGCCATATAAACCCTCCTCTGGTTTGCTCGGGGCCATGCAGACAGTAGATACCCTCATCATCGGCGGTGGCGCGGCCGGCCTGCAGGCAGCCCTAGTCATGGTCCGCGCCCGCCGCAGCGTGCTCATTGTTGATTCCGCCACTCCCCGCAACCGTTTCGCCCATGAAATTCATGGAGTCATTGCCCTCGAGGGCACGCCACCCCTTGAGTTCCAGGAGCGCGGCAAGGAACAGCTGCGCAGCTATGGCGCACAAATCGTGAACGCCACCGTGGATGCTGTCACCGATAATGACCGCACGCTCACCGCCACGTTGAGCAACGGTGAGACCGTCGCTGCCCGCTCCATCATCGTCGCCAGCGGCGTGGACGACGAGCACCCCAACATCCCGGGCTTGGAAGAAAACTGGGGAAATACGGTCCTCCACTGCCCCTACTGCCACGGATACGAGGTGGCGGACAAGAAGCTCGGCGTGCTCTACATCGGCGAGTTCTCCTTCCACCATGCCGCGGTTCTGCGCCAGTGGTCGAAGGACATCACCTTCTTCACCAATGGAATGGAATTCACCGACGAGCAGCGCGCGGACCTGACTCGGCGGGGCATTGCGCTTATCGACGGCCCCGTCACCGCCTTCCAAGACGGAAAAGTCCTGCTGGAAAGCGACGAGCATGCCGTCGATGCACTGTTTTACATGCCCATTCCCCGCCCCCACGATGAGTTCCTCGCTGACCTCAACCTCGAGCGCCATAGCCCGCCACCGGCGATGGGCGGCAGCCTGATCGAGGCTGATCTCACCGGTGCCACCAGCCACCCGCGCGTCTGGGCGGTGGGCAACGTGGTCAATCCAGCCGCACAGGTGGCGATGGCCATGGGCCAGGCCAATGCTGCTGCTATCACGGTCAACGGCTTCCTCGTCGAGGATGATTGGATTTAAGTACGGTGGTGTGGCATGAAAGCTATCATTCAGACCAACCTGGAAGACCCGCACTCGCTGGAGTTGGGGGATGTCGCCACACCAGAACTAGCTGCCGGCGAAGTCCTCGTTAAAGTCAAAGCCGCCGGCGTAAACCGCGCCGACCTGCTCCAGGCCCGCGGGCACTACCCACCGCCGCCGGGCGCTTCGGAGATTATCGGCCTCGAAGTTGCCGGCGAAGTCGTTGACGCAGGCGATACCGACGTCGAGGTGGGCTCCAAGGTCGGCGCGCTGCTCGCCGGCGGCGGCTACGCCGAGTACGTGGCCGTGCCCCAAGGCCAGCTGCTGCCCATCCCCACCGGCTATTCCTTTGCCGAGGCCGCATCCGTCATCGAGGTGGCCTGCACGGTCTGGTCCAACATCGCTATGGAAGCTGGTCTTACTCAAGGCCAGACCATCCTCATCCACGGCGGCGCGGGTGGCATCGGCACCTTCGCCATCCAGGTGGCGAAGCAACTGGGCGCCACCGTCGCCGTGACGGCTGGCTCGGACGAAAAACTCGAGACCTGCAAGGAGCTCGGTGCGGACATCCTCATCAATTACAACGAGCAGGACTTCGCCGAGGAGCTGAAAAACCAATGTGATGTCATCCTCGACATCATGGGCGCGAAGTACCTCAAGAAGAACCTCATCGCGCTAGCCAAGGGTGGCCACATGGTCACCATCGGCATGCAGGGTGGCACGAAGGCCGAGCTCAACATGGGTATTCTGCTTAACAAGCGCCTGACCCTGCAGGGCACCACGCTGCGCTCCCGCTCGTTGGAGGGCAAGGCCACCATCGTCGCCGACACCGTCAAGAATGTCTGGCCTTGGCTAGAGAACGGCAGCGTCAAGCACCACCTGCACGCGACGTATGCGCTTGCTCGCGCCGCCGAAGCCCACAAAGCCCTCGACTCCGGCGAGGTCACGGGCAAGCTCGTCCTCGAGGTCTAAGCCAGCGACGCCACGACGCGGGTGAGGTGCTCCACGTCGTAGTACGTGCTAAACGGACTCAGCGAGACCGTAACGGCACCGCCGACCTCCTCCACGCCCATCTCCGTGAGCAGTGGGGTGTGCGGGGCGATCGTAATGACCAAGCCATTGTCGAAGAGCCGGCGGTGAATCACATCCGCCGGAACATCGCGCACGGCGAAGGTGAGACGCGGGAGGCGGTCATCGGAGGCGTCGGCAGCCGCCTCACCCGTCACACCCAGGATGTGAACGGCCGGCAGCGTGCCCAACAAGCTGTAAAGATCCCCGGTGAGATCCTCCATATAGCCGGAGAGAGCTTGCATCGAACGCGTCAGGCGCACGCGGCGCGAACCCCGCTCCCCGCCGGCGAGTTCCGCCAAATGGTCCACCAGGGGGCCAACGCCACCCGCCAAGCCCGCGGAAACCGGGCCAACGACAAGCTCATCGAGGCGGCGGAACATCGCGGTATCGCGGAAGACGAGCGCCGCCATCTGCGGGCCACCGAGAGCGCCCACATCCACGCCGAGGATATCCGCCCCAATCGCGTCAAAGTCGAGGAGGCGGTAGGGGGCGATCGAGGAGACGTCGACAAGCACCCAGGCGCGGGAACGCTCATGGACCGTATCAATAATCTCCGACGCCGGCGTGACCGTGCCCAGCAGCTCATGGGCAGCCGAAAAAGCAACAAACCGCGTGGAACCATCGACCAACTCGGCGTACTGGAACGCCGGCAGCTCGCCCGTGCCCAAGTCCGGCTGCGACCACCGAATATCGGCGCCCACGTGCGCAAACGGACGCGTGAGCTCTGGAGAATCAAAACGGGAAAGCACCACCGAAGACTGGCGGCGCAACAGCGGGCGCAGTGCGACTCCCAGAGATTGATACAGCACCGGCAGCGACGGGCCCAGGATGACCCGCTGCGCTGTCGCCCCCGTGAGATCCGCCACTGCCCGGCGCGCGGAAGCATACATGTCTGCCGCGTGGAGCTCCCCGGGGTCGTGATGCGCCGAGTGCGCGCCCACGGCATCCTCCAGAGGCTTCACCGTGGCGGACATTCGGAAAGAACGGGCAACGCCAGAGGCCACGCGTTCCGCAATCTGCGGCGCGGCGTGCGCGTTCAGGTAGGTCCAACCATCGGACAGACCAGTGTAAAGACCTCGCACGCTGGCGACGTCATACTGTTCCGTCATGCTTCAACCCTTCCTCGAATCGTCCGATCGACTCCCTACTCTATACGCCCTACGTAAATCTTTCCTAACCCGAGATTTTCCCAGCTCGCTCGTGTTTTCCCAGGTTAAGGGCGTGTGTGTAGGTTTTTAGCGGATGTGCGCGCTAGGGTGAATGGCGTGCAAGACAAGAAAAACCTGCGTGACGACGTCGCCCGCATGACCTCCGCGCCTGCACCCGGCGAGGAGCCGGCCTCGCGTTCCATGACCATGTCGGCGGCCTTCGCTGATCTGTTGCAAGGCGCTCGCCAGCGCGAGCTGTGGTTCAAGCTGGGCATCCAAGACATCAAGCAGCGCTACCGCCGCTCGGTATTGGGTCCCTTCTGGATCACCATCGCGACCGGCGTGATGGCCGCGGCGCTTGGCCTGCTGTACTCCATGCTCTTCCAGATCCCCGTGGCAGAGTTCCTGCCCCACGTGACCGTGGGCCTTATCATGTGGAACTTCATTTCCGGCGCCATCAAGGAAGGCTCGACGGTCTTCATCGACAACGAGGGCTTGATTAAACAGCTGCCCGCACCACTGTCGGTGCACGTCTACCGCCTGGTCTGGCGGCAAACTCTCTTCTTGGGGCACAACCTCATCATCTGGCTGCTGCTCATCATTATTTTCCCGCGCCACCTGGGCTGGGAGTTCTTCCTGTTCATCCCGGCGCTGGCGCTCTTCTTGGTCAACGGCGTGTGGGTCGCCATGTTCTTCGGCATCATCGCCACCCGCTTTCGTGACGTTGCCCCGCTGCTGGAGGCTCTAACCCAGCTGCTCTTCTACGTCACGCCTATCGTGTGGATGACCAACACCCTGAAGGAACAGGGAGGTGCCGTGGCCAGCCGCGCGCGCATCGCTGAGATCAATCCGCTCTATCACTACATGGAGATCATCCGCGCCCCCATGATTGGTGAACCCGTTGCCGGTTATCACTGGCTTATCGTCATCGGCTGCACCGTCGCCGGCCTGCTCATCGCCGGACTGGCCATGCGCCAGTGGCGCTTCCGTGTCTCCTACTGGGTCTAGAAAGGATCGTCCATGGTTTCCATTGATACGTATAACGCTTGCGTGGACTTTCCCATCTTTGATGCCAAATCCCGTTCACTCAAGAAGGCGATGCTCTCCACGGCCGGTGGCTCCATTGGCAAAAATGACCAGAACGTGGTCATGGTGGAGGCACTCAAAGACATCAACCTCCACCTGCGCGAGGGCGACCGTGTGGGCCTCGTCGGCCACAACGGCGCGGGCAAAACCACTCTGCTGCGCCTGCTGTCCGGCATCTACGAACCTACGCGCGGCGCTGCCGACGTCCGCGGGCGCGTTGCCCCAGTCTTCGACCTCGGCGTGGGCATGGACCCGGAGGTTTCCGGCTATGACAACATCATCATCCGCGGCCTCTTCTTGGGCCAGACCATCAAGCAGATGAAGGCCAAGATGGATGAGATCGCGGAATTCTCTGAGCTGGGTGATTACCTCTCCATGCCGCTGCGCACTTATTCCACCGGTATGCGCGTTCGCCTAGCGCTGGGTGTGGTGACCTCCATCGAGCCGGAGATCCTGCTTCTCGACGAAGGAATCGGCGCCGTCGACGCCGCCTTCATGGCCAAGGCCCGCGTGCGCCTCCAGGACTTGGTGAAGCGCTCCGGCATCCTGGTCTTTGCTTCCCACTCCAATGACTTCTTGGCCCAGCTGTGCGATACCGCCCTATGGATCGACCACGGCCAGATTCGCTCGGTGGGCGAGGTCTCCGAGGTCGTCGGCGAGTACGAAGGCCCAGAGGTGGGCCAGTACGTGCGAGATCTGCGCAAGCGCTTCGATAACGAGGAGAACGTTTAGCCCCTGCTACCTGCCTCGTTGACATATTGCGCGTCAATCATCCACGTTCCGCGCTGTCGGAAGGCGGGAATGGTACCCCGCGCCGCCTTATTGGCGGCGACGGACCCAGAGACACCGTTAACCTTTGCCCATTCCGACAGGCGAATTACCCTCGGCGCGGTCATGAGCGTGATGCGCTTGTGCAAGGACTCGACGAGTTGCCGCGCGATAAGTGTGCTCAATGCAGAAAAGTCCCCACTCACCGGGTAGCCACGGAACACTGGGTAGTAGTGGCGCTCTTTTCCTTTGTTCGGAATGATGATGGGTGGCGCCCCTAGCTCTAAGAGTTGTTGATTGATAATGACGCGCCCGATGCGCCCATTACCATCTGAAAAAGGATGGATGGTTTCAAATTCCGCGTGGAACCGCGCGATTCGGTCAACAAAGAAGCTAGTGTCCTCGTAGTATTCGACAATGGCTGTGTCCACCAGCCTGTCCACGTATTCAGGGTTGGCCCCCATATGAGCGCCCACGCGAACCCACTCTCCCCTTCGACGAAAGCGCCCCGCCCAGTCGTCGTTGATGCCGCGAAGCAACATGCCATGCAGTTTCAGAATGAGGTGTGCATCGAGCTTACCGACGCCCCGAATAAGTTCCTCAGTCACGTCCGCCAGGTTTGTGGCCTCAAAGACTTCCCGCAAATTATGCGCCCTAGTTGTAAGCCCGGCCAGAATGTTCTCGGTGTCCTCCAAAGTCAGCGTGGAATTCTCAATGGCGTTCGAGTTATACACTGACTCGGCCACCTCTGCGCGTGCTATCTCCGCGATGGCCTCGGGGGCGTCCTCCCGCAACGCCGCATACTGATCAAGAAGAGCGTCGATTTTTGAGGTGGTCCGCGCGTTAAGCATGCCAACATTCTACAAGTTTCCGTGAAAATGAGTACAAATTTACTCCGTTTCACGAAATCTCCGTCATAGTGCGAAGTTAATTCCCAACATCGCGCGCAGTTCCTCGGTCATGCCACTGACAGTCACTTCCGGCCCCGGCTGGTAATCCTCTTTGCGCAACACTGCTTTGTTGCCGTTGATGGTGTAGCCCAGCTTGCGTGATACCGCCTGGGAAGCTTCATTTCCCGGCTCCCACTCCGAGCGCAGCTGGCGCGCGCCCAAGTAATCAAAGCAGAAGACCGCAACGGCGTGACGAATCTGCGTACCAATACCGCGGCCCTGAAGGTGGTGGTAGATCCACGATCCGGTTACAACCTCATGGTTATCGGGAAAATTCTTCGCCCGCAGATCCACCGAGCCGATGATCTCACCATCAAGATGCACTCCGAAGTCGAGCGACCATTCTTCCGGGGACATCTGCGCGCGGTGCGCCCACCGGAAGCTCGGGTCCGGTTTCTCTTTCAGCCAGGGGAACGTGTACTCCGGAAGCGGCTCACCAAATATCGCAGCGGCGCTAACACCGTGGATGGCGGCGATGTCACTATCGCGCAGCACCCGCAAGGTCAGCTCGCCGACCTGTACGGAAATCCCAAAAGGAGCCCACATCTCTTCAATACCTTTTACAGCCATGGCTAGCATCGTATAGCTCAGCACGGGTGGCACAATGGAACGCATGACTGCCACTCTGTCCCAGGCCGGAACGACGGCCGCTGTGATCGTCACCCACCAGCGCGTGGAGCTGCTGCGCGCCTCCCTTGAACAGGTGGTGAACCAAACACACCCGGTGCAGTGGGTCATCGTGGTGGATAACGGTGCGGAACAATCCGTGGAGGATCTCCTCCACGAACTGGCCGGCGAGCGCGGCGTCTATGTGCCTTCCGAAACCAACCTCGGTGGCGCGGGCGGCTTCGCGCTGGGATTCCTCACCGCACTCGCCCTCGGCGCGGACGCAGTGTGGTGCGCTGATGATGATGGCCGCCCCGCCGACCACCACGTGCTGGAGGAGCTCTACCGCGTTGCGGAAAACAACGCACTCCACGAAGTCTCCCCCGCCGTGTGCAATATCAATGAGCCCGCCAAGCTCGCCTTCCCTCTTCGCCAGGGACTGATATGGCGGCGCTACATGAGCGAATTAGAGGGCGACTTTCTGCCCGGTATCGCCTCGCTTTTTAACGGCGCGCTCATCTCCGCCGAGGCCATGGAGATCATCGGCGTGCCAGATTACCGCCTGTTCATCCGTGGTGATGAGGTGGAGTACCACCGCCGCCTGGTCAACTCGGGCTTGAGCTTCGGCACTGCGCTGACCACCAGCTACCTGCACCCGGACGGCTCCGACGAGTTCAAGCCCATCCTCGGTGGCAAAATGCATACGCAATATCCGGAGGGCGAGTTCAAGCGCTTCTTTACCTACCGCAACCGCGGCTACCTTCTGTGGCAGCGCGGCATGCGCAAGCTGCTGCCGCAGGAATTCGCACGTTTTGGCTGGTTTTTCCTGGTCCAGCAACATGACGTGAAGGGCTTTGTAGAGTGGTTGCGCCTGCACAACCGTGGCCGCAAGGAAGACTTCCGCAGGCCCTAAAACTCAAAGGACTTGCGCGTGCTGCGGAAAATCACCCAGCGCTGCACAAAAAAGTTGATGAGTGTGGCGGTGCCTTGGGCTATCACGAAAGCCACCGCCAGTGCCCAGGACGAGGGCCAGTCCAGCGTGTGATCAAAGAAGGGAAAGGCCCAGCGATACAACAGAATGTTGATCGCATAGGTCATGGCGTAGGTAGCAAACACGGCAGCGAAGCGGCGCTTCGAGGCCCGCGCGTTGAAGGTCCAGCGCCGGTTCAGCAGATAAGCCACGAAGGTGCCCACAGCAAAGCCAATAGTTCGGGAGCCCACGTCGCCGAATACGCCTAATCCGATTTGGAAGAGCCAGGTCAGGGAGACGTCGATAAGCGCGGCAATGGCTCCCGTAATGGCGAACTTCGCGCCCTGCGCGTGCAGGGAATTCGATCGTGAGAGGCGTTCGGCGCGACCTGCCATAGTTACTTGCCCTTAAAAATGAACACGCGCTGAATGGCGAAGTTAGTCACCGTGGCCACGCCCTGCGCGATGACGAAGGCGATAGTGTCCTTCAGTGCACCCTCAAAGCCCAGACTGATCAGCGGAGCGTTGAGCACCCAATACAGAAAATTCTGCACGGCGAAGGTAGACAGGTACAGCATGCCCACGGCACCGGCGGTACGACCAGACACTTGCGCACCGAAAGTCCAGCGAGCATTGGCCACATACGCGGCGATGGTACCGAAAACCCAACCGATCGCCTTGGCCAGGGAGCGGTGCAGGCCTAGGTACGTCAGGAAGAGGGTGAGGCCATAGTCGATGGCCGCAGTGAAAACACCGACGGAGACAAAGCGCACGAGCTGTGTCTTTAGGGTGGAAGTAGGTTCAGTCACGGCGGAATACTCTACCCGCGGATGAGGGCGCGGTAAATGTCTAGGCGATCCACGGGTGCGACGGCGTCTTCACCATAGGCGCCGAGAGAAGAAAGCACCTTAAGCGAAGCCGTGCACAGCTCCCGAATCTCAGCACCGCGAAGCTCCTCGCCGTCATCGTCGACCCAGCCTAACGCCGCCATGGCGGTCTCCACCACGGAATCCGTCAGCTCGCGCCCGCCCATACAGGACAGCGCCAGCGCCATCGACCAAAAGGCGTCCTTGCCTTCGTTTGTTACTTCTCGCGGCAGAGTACGCAGCTGGCGGTACGCCCGAGCATCAATGCTGACTTCGCGATGCAAGTCCAAAGCTTGGAGGAGCGGAACGAAGTCATAGAGCCGGGTTCTTTCAATGAGCGCGCGGACGGGACTAACCACCAGATCCAGAACTTCATCAATGGTTTCCTGGCCTGTGAGCTCAGCATTCACGGCGGTGAGATCAAACGGTGTCTGAAAAGATCCGGAGCCGCCCACGCACAGAGCCTCCGGCGTGCCGTTATCGCGCGGATAGGTCTCCACCACGACTATCTCGAAATCCCACAGCCCCCAGGCATAATCAATCTGCTCGCCTTCGCGGCTTAAGAATTCGCGCACGGTATGGCTCGGATCGATTCGTTGGCCGCGGGCATCGGTATGTTCAAAAAAGTGCCACGGCGAATTCTCTTGAGGCAGGCCGAAGCAGACCTCGAGAATATGATGAAGCTCTTCCAGCGTGAGTGCATCCGAGAAACCAATCTGGCGGTGCACCTCGGCTTCCGCGCGGACGTTGGACACCTGGCACAGCAGGGTTCGAGCAGAATCACCACGTTTGGCGCGGACCTGCGCCAAATCTGTGACCTGTGAGCTCATGTGCCCCACCATACGCACTTTTAGTTGCGGGCGGCGTTCTCGCGCGCTTCGAGCTCGCTGAGGATGAACACGATGGCGGCCCCGATTCCGCCCCACACCGTCCACGGTTTTGCCACGCCGCGGCGGCGGATAAAGCCAACGATTCCCCGCTGTGCCTTAATCCCCAACCAGCCGCCAACCACAAGCGCACCAAGGCCAACCGGAAGCGCCCACAGCGGCACCTCCGGCTTCTCCGGTTCCGGTTGCCCCTCGTGGCTCTCGGCATTAGTAATGGCCACGAGTGCACCAAAACCTAAGAAAGACAGGACATAGGCGAAAACAAGCGCAGTCTTGTTCTTGATCCAATCTGGATAAGAAGTCATGATCGCCACGGCTGCGGCTTGGGTGATGCGTCCGGCAAGGGTGTCATCCAGCGCATAATTATCTTGCTTGGGAGAAGTCATACCGCCCCACTTTAGGCGGGCGGTAGGCTACCGTGCATGTACTCCTCTAAAAAAGAGCACCTCACCCCAGCACAGCGAGCAGCGCAAGATGAGCGCGCCGAGGAAGACAAGCGCCACGGCCACTTTCTGGCGACAGAACACACGTCGCTACCGCTCAATGGTTTTATGACGCGGCTCATCGCCGAGGAACTGCCCATCCTCGACTCCACTTCGCGCGGCCGTGTCTATGAAATCCTGCGTTCTTATGAAGGCCCTGAGATCACCTCGCAGGATGAACTTCCCGAGGAAATCCGGCAGATCATGGATCTGTACTAGCCATAGAAAACCATACAACCGGACGGCACAAATGTTCCGTTTGCTTGGCTTTTGTACCTAATCTCACGTTTTCACTCCCGCCACAGCCACTGCCGCCTAGGTAGTGTAGAAAACCGACCCATCACATCGATTTAAAGAGTAAGAGATGGAACTGCATACTACTGAGAAGTCCCTCTACGGTTGGGGCCGCACGGCGGCGACAACCGCCCATGTTTTATCCACCCCGGACGTCGACGTCATTAAGACTGCCGTCGCCCAGGTGGCCGAGGATAACGCTGATAAGCCTTCCCACCTGCGCCGCGGTGTCATCGCCCGCGGTATGGGCCGCTCCTACGGTGACCCCGCGCAGAACGCCGGCGGCCTCGTCATCGACATGCAACCGCTCAACAACATCCACTCCATCGACCCGGAGTCGGGCATCGTCGACGTCGACGGTGGAGTCACCCTCGACCAGCTCATGAAGGCTGCCCTGCCCTATGGGCTGTGGGTTCCAGTTCTGCCGGGTACCCGCCAGGTCACCATCGGTGGTGCTATCGGCCCGGATATCCACGGCAAGAACCACCACTCCGCCGGTTCTTTCGGTGACCACGTCGCCTCGATGGAGCTGCTCGTGGCAGACGGCCGCGTGCTGCACCTGACCCCGGAAGGTGAAAACAGCGATCTTTTCTGGGCCACCGTCGGCGGCATGGGCCTGACCGGCATCATCCTGCGCGCCAAGATCAAGATGACGAAGACGGAAACCGCCTACTTCATCGCGGACACGGACCGCACGGATAACCTCGAGGAAACCATCGCCTTCCACTCCGATGGATCGGAGCACAACTACACGTACTCCTCCGCGTGGTTCGACGTCATCTCCCCGGAGCCGAAGCTGGGCCGCTCCACCATTTCCCGCGGCTCGCTGGCCACCCTGGAGCAGCTGGAGGAGCTGAACCCGAAGCTGGCGAAGGATCCGCTGAAGTTCAACGCCCCGCAGCTGATGACCGTTCCGGATATCTTCCCGAACTTCACCATGAACAAGCTCTCGCTCATGGCCATCGGCGAGGCCTACTACCTCATGGGCGCCCCGGCCCGGAACCAGGTCAAGAACCTCACGCAGTTCTACCAGCCGCTGGATCTCATCGGCGAGTGGAACCGCGGCTACGGCTCCAACGGCTTCCTGCAGTACCAGTTCGTGGTGCCGACCGACGCCGTCGAGCCCTTCAAGGACATCATCCGGGACATGCAGCGCTCCGGCCACTACTCCGCGCTCAACGTGTTCAAGCTCTTCGGCCCAGGTAACAAGGCCCCGCTGTCCTACCCGATGCCGGGTTGGAATGTCTGCGTGGACTTCCCCATCAAGCCGGGCCTGGGCACCTTCCTCGACGATCTGGACAAGCGCGTCATGGAATTCGGTGGCCGCCTCTACCTGGCCAAGGAGTCCCGCACTTCGGCGGAGAACTTCCACAAGATGTACCCGGGCCTCGAGGGCTGGCTCAAAACCCGCAACGACATCGACCCGACTGGCGTCTTCGCCTCCGACATGTCCCGCCGCCTCGAGCTGCACTAGAAAGGATTAACCTCATGCTGAATGCAGTAGGCCAAGCACAACACATCCTCCTTCTCGGCGGCACCTCCGAGATCGGCCTCGGCATCGTCGAGGAATTCCTCGAGCGCGGTCCGGCCAAGGTCACCTTGGCTGCTCGTGCCGACTCCCCACGTATCGCGGAGGCCCGCGCCACCATCGAGTCCCGCGGCGGCGACGTTGAGGTCCTGGACTTTGACGCGACTGACTTCGAGGGCCACCCGGACGTCGTCCAGCGCGCGTTTGAACGTGGCGATGTCGACGTCGCCATCATCGCCTTCGGCACCCTCGGTGACCAGGAGGAACTCTGGCAGGACCAGGCTAAGGCAGTTGCCTCGGCCCAGACCAACTTCACCGCACCGGTCTCCCTCGGAGTCTTACTCGGCCAGAAGTTCCAGCAGCAGGGCCACGGCACCATCGTGGCGCTCTCGTCTGTCGCCGGCATGCGCGTGCGCCGCTCCAACTTCGTCTACGGCGCCTCCAAGGCCGGCGTGGACGGCTTCTTCATCAACCTCGGCGAAGCCCTGCGCGGCTCCGGCGCCAAGGTGCTCGTGGTTCGCCCGGGCCAGGTGCGCACCAAGATGTCGGCGGAGGCCGGCGAGGCGCCGCTGACCGTTAACGTCTCCGACGTGGCCAAGGCCACCGTCAAGGCAGTGCTCGACGGCAAGCAGTCCATCTTCGTGCACCCGCTCTTTGAGTACGTGTCCTTGGGATTCAAGTTCATCCCGCAGGCCATCTTCCGGAAGCTGCCTTTCTAAAGTTCCGCTATGTCCACGGCGTGTGGGAGACTAAGTGCATGACTGAGTCTCCCGCCACGTCGTCTATGTCCCCCACCGTGGAATATAACGTCGACCGCTTGACGCGTCGCGCCACTCTCGTGGGAATGGCCGCCGCCGCTGTAGGTGGCGGCCTTATCACGCTCATTGGTTTCTTCGCCTTCAAGACGGTCTCCCTGCCGGCGTTCAGCACGTCGATGGTGACCCGCGCATTGAGCACTGCGGGAACTGCGCTCACCGTTCTCCTAGTGGGCGCGTTATGCGTGTGGTGGGTGATTGGCGCCTCCCCGCGCCCCCGCTGGCGAACGTGGCTCACCACCGCTGTGTGTTATATCTCCCCAGCGCTGCTCACGCTGACCAGTATCGGCCTCCCCCTTTCGGCCTCCCGCCTGTGGCTCGACGGCGTCCAGGTAGACCAGGTTTTCCGCACCCAATTCCTGACCCGCGCCACGGAAGCCGGTTCCTATGCGGACATGAACTACGAGGGCCTACCCACCTTCTACCCACTGGGCTGGTTCTGGATGGGCGGGCGCCTCGCAAACCTCCTCAACATGCCCGGCTGGGAGGTATACCAACCGTGGAGCCTCATCTCCCTGGCCGTATCCGGGTGCATCCTGGTTCCCCTGTGGCAACGGCTGTCCGGTTCCCTTCCGGTTGCCGCCGCCATTGCCCTCACCACCACAGCGGTGACGTTGGCCATCGGCGCTGAGGAGCCGTATTCCGCGGTCATCGCCATGGGGGTGCCGGCCGTGGCCGTGCTGTGCTCGCATGCTTTCCACAGCTCCTCCTGGTTCTCCACCGCCGGAATTGCCATCTACCTGGGAGTTTCCGCCTGCTTCTACACGCTCTATACCGGTGCCGTGGCATTGACCATCGTCAGTCTCATTGCGCTCGTCACCTGCATGGCCGAACGTACATGGACTCCCCTGATACACCTCGCCACTATCGCGGCCGGTTCCCTGGCCATCGCCGCGATCGCCTGGGCGCCATACCTGCGCGCGGTTCTGCATGCCACCGCCCCGCTGGAATCCACCGCGCAGCATTACCTGCCGGAGGAGGGAACCCAGATCCCGGCCCCCTTCCTCTCCTTGTCCGTCATCGGCATTCTCAGCCTCATCGGCTTGATCTACCTCGTCCTACGCATCGACGAACCCGACATCAAGTCAATGGGCACCGCGATCGTCGGCACCTACCTGTGGATCTTGGCTTCTATGGTCATGACCCTCGCCGGCAGCACGCTGCTGGGCTTCCGCCTCGAGCTGATCGTCGCGGTGCTCTTCGCCACTGCTGGCATCCTCGCGCTGGCCGACGTCCGCCTCATGGGCCTTCCCACGCTCTACCCGGCGCGCTTCACCGAGACCACGAGCAGGCGCATAACCTTGGTATTCGCCATCATCATGGGCCTTGGCGGTATCTACTATGCCCAGCAGATCCCGGCGACGAACGTGACCGCCCTGGACCACGCCTATACCGATACCGACGGCTACGGTGAGCGCGCGGACCGCTACACCAGCGATTCCTCCGCCAACTACGCCAAGATCCGCGAGTTCATCGACTCCCAGGGCTACGACGCCACCGACACGGTTGTCCTGACGGATGAAAAGCTCTTCATGGCGTATAACCCCTACTACGGGTTTAACGCCTTCACCAGCAACTACGCCAACCCGCTGGGAGAGTTCAGCACCCGCAACCTGCAAATCGAGGAGTGGGCCTCTAAGTCCTGGGAACAAACTCCGGAGGAGTTCGCGCAGTCTCTCGAGTCTGCGCCGTGGCGCGGGCCCGACGTCCTCATTTTCCGCGGCGACATGGAAGAACCCGGTGGTGGTTACAAGACCCACTTGGCAGAAGACATCTACCCCAACCAGCCCAACGTGCGCTACCGCGCGGTGTTCTTCAACCCGGAAGTCTTTGAGAAGGGTTGGGAAGTCGAGCAGATCGGCCCCTTCGTCGTCGCGGCCAGATCTTAATAAGGCACGTCGGTGACGTACACTGATCGCCGTGTCAGATCGGAATACCTCTTCACTGCGAGCACCGCAATCGCTGCGGCTCACCGCCATCATCGCGGGACTCATCGGTTTCCTGTGCTTTGTGGCCACGCCGCTGCTGCCGGTGAACCAGACCCAGTCCTCCTTCGATTGGCCCCAGCAGGGCTCCCTGCAGTCCATCAACGCCCCGCTCATCTCGGTGGCGCCGGAAGAAATTGATGCAGAGATCCCCCTGAGCGCCGTCGACAAGCTGCGCGATGGCCAGGACCTGCTCTACGGCACCGTGCCACCGGAGTCCAAGAAGGCCTCCAACCGCGGCATGTTTGTCCGTGCCGGCGAGGGTGGTCTCTCGGTCACCAGCCTCGATGAGGTCATTTTCTCGCTCACTGCCGAGCAAGTGGCGAAGCTGCCTGACGACGCCACCCTCCGCATCCAGTCCACCGGCGACGGCACCACGGTGACCCTGGGCAAGCACAAGAAAACTTCCGATGAGGATCTGCGCCCGCAGGTTACCGGCGTCTACACCGAAATCGACGACACCCCGGAAGCCCTTAAAGAGCTGGGCGATGACCTCCGTATCCACGTCGAGATCAACTCGCGCTTCACCTCCTCCCCGACACCGCTCAAGCTCATCGCCATGTGGCTGGGCTTGGCCATGGTGGTCATCAGCCTGGTGTGTTTGTGGCGAATTGACCGCCTCGATGGCAAACGCTTCGGCTTCATGCCCGAGACCTGGAAGCAGATCCGCCCGCTGGATGGCGTCGTGGCTGCCGTACTCGGCTGGTGGTATATTTTCGGCGCCAACACCTCCGATGATGGCTTCATCCTCACCATGGGCCGCGTTTCCGATCACGCGACCTACATGGCGAACTACTACCGCTGGTACGGCGTCCCCGAGGCCCCGTTCGGTGCTCCCTACTACGACCTCGTAGCATGGCTGGCGCAATTCTCCAGCGCCTCCATCATCGTGCGCCTGCCCTCCCTCATTTCGGCGCTCATCATCTGGTTCGTGTTGTCGCGCGAGATGCTCCCGCGCTTCGGTGCCCGCGTCAACGAGCGCCGCTTGGCGCACTGGACCGCGGCCTTCATGTTCTTGGCTTTCTGGCTGCCGTATAACAACGGCATCCGCCCGGAACCCATCGTGGCCCTCGGCGTCATGCTGACGTGGGCCTCCTTTGAGCGCGCCATCTCCAACCAGCGCCTCCTACCAGCGGCCGTAGGCACCATCATCGCCGCCATTACCCTGGCCGCAGGCCCCACTGGTCTTACCGCGGTGGGCATTTTCCTGGTCTGCCTGCCCTCGCTGTTCCGCATCATGGGTACGCGCGCTTCCCAGGTCGGCTGGACAGCCCTCATCGCCCCGTTCCTGGCCTGCGGCACTGCGGTCATGGTTGCCGCCTTCGGGGATCAAACGTTAGCGTCCGTGCTCGAGTCCACTCGCGTTCGTTCCGCGGTCGGCCCGTCCCTGCCGTGGTACTCGGAGTTCGTGCGCTACTCCACGCTGTTTGAGCCCTCCGTGGATGGCTCCCTGACGCGCCGCTTCGCCATGTTCACCATGCTCTTCTGCCTGGCGCTCATTATCTACGCTTTCATTAAGGACCACCGCGTCGTGGGCGCGGAGGCAGATCCCACCAAGCGCCTGCTAGCCATCATGGCGCTGTCGGCCTTCTTCCTCATGTTCACGCCGACGAAGTGGACGCACCACTTCGGCATCTACGCCGGTGTCGCCGGCGTTATCGCCGCGCTCGGCTCGGTGGTCCTTTCCCAGATCGCCATGCGCTCCCCGCGCGCCCGGACCTTCTCCATCGCCGCGGTGATTTTCCTCATGGCCATCTCCCTGGGCGGCTGGAACGCCTGGTGGTACGTGTCTTCCTTCGGCATCCCGTGGTGGGACCGCACGGTGCAATTCAAGGCTATTGAGGCCAATACCGTGGTGCTCGCCATCGGCATGGTGGTGCTGGCGATTGGCCTCTACCAATCACTTACTCACAACAGCCGGAAGGCTGAGGTGTCCCGCTGGGCAGGCGCCATGTCCGCACCAATCGCAGTGGCCTGCATCCTCATCGTCGCCTTCTCCTGCGCCTCCTTTGCCAAGGGCTACGTGGCCCAGGCGGATTCTTACTCCGTGGGCAAGGGCAACCTGGCCTCCCTACGCGGCGATGTCTGCTCGCTCGCGGATGCCACGCTGGTGGAAACCAACACCAACGACGCTTTCCTCACTCCGGTTACAGGCGAATTCAAAGACTCCCTGGTGGATCCGAAGGAAGACAATTTCGGCTTCGGCCCGAACATGATCAAGGAGGATATTGAACCGGAGAACCTCAACTCGGCGTCGGTAGGCGCCATTGCCAACACCACCGGTGATTCCTCTGCGTCTTCTAACGAGCAAAAGGAGCTCACCGAGACCGAGGAGAAGGCCACCGAGGTCACCGACTCTTCCGCCGGCGGCGTGCGCGGAACCTTGGGCGTCAACGGCTCCGAGATGCACCTGCCCTTCAACCTGGATTACACGAAGGTCCCGGTCATGGGCTCCTACGATGAGTCGCAGCGCTCCACCGCCACCATCACCACGCAGTGGTACAACCTGCCGGAATCCTCAGAAAACTCCCCCATCCTCTCGGTTTCTGCCGCCGGCAAGATTTACCACCACGACGTCAACGGCGTGGAGCAGGAGGGCACCGAGCTCACCCTGGAGTACGGCACCCTCAAGGACGGCAAGGTCACCAACAAGGGTGAGGCCGAGCTTTCCGACGTCGGTGCTACCCCCAAGTGGCGCAACCTGCGAATCGAACTGGACAAGATCCCCGACGAGGCCAACGTCGTGCGCCTCGTTGCGGTAGACGATTCCACCGATGAGGATGATTGGATGGCGTTTACCCCGCCGCGCGTGCCGGAGCTTGCCACCATCAACTCGCAATTCGATTCCTCCACCCCGGCACTCCTTGACTGGTCCGTCGCCCTGCAGTTCCCCTGTCAGCGCACCTTTGACCACTACGCCGGCGTGACCGAAATTCCGGAGTTCCGCATTCTTCCCGACGCCGCCGCACAAACTTCCCTCACGGACTTCCAGTCCTTCTCCGGTGGTGGCGCGCTGGCAACCGCGGAGGCAGTGAACTACTCCTATGAGATCCCGAGCTACCTCAACAACGATTGGGCGCGCGACTGGGGCTCTATTGAAAAGTACGAGCTGCGCACCAACTCCCAAGGCGAGGCCCCGCTGGAGGCGGAGATCGACCAAGAAATCATTCAGCGCTCCGGCTGGTGGAAGAACTCTGAGATGAAGATTCGCCCAGAGGGCGAGCAGTAAGGCTAGAGGAACTTGGCAGCGTCACGCACCCGCTGGCGCGCCACGGCCGGGGTAGAAATGCGGTGCATCGACACGTACTCCGCGGTCTGTGCACCGGGAATCTCCACGGGCTCAGCAATCTCGTCCTGTACTGCGGTCTGGACCAAGATGTCGGAATACAGGCCCGGCAGCTTCTCAACATCGAGGACATAGTCGCCGCGGATCTCCTCCGGAAGCTTGGCAAGCGCACCGAAGTCGGGGAAGGTGAGGAGGAGGGCGTCGGCAGGCACCAGCGCTGCGAGCGCCCCACCGGAGGAGTAGCCCCACACCGTGACGCGGTTGGCACCATGATCGCGCGCATAATCGACGGCCGCTTGAACCGACTGAACCATCTGCGCCACGGTGTGCTCGGGTGCCAACGGATAATCCACATCAATGATCGTGGTCCCCGACAGCTGCGCCGCAGCAGCCACTTCGGGCCGCCACTGCATCTCTAGCGCCTTGCCGTCACCGCGCCACCAGCCACCGGAGTGCAGCGAGACTGCCCAGCGGCCATTCTGTTCCGAAGGAACAAAGATCGCTCCGACCTCGGATTCCTCAACACGCACCCCCTCCGTGAAGGCAGTACCGGGCAGCGAGTGATCCACCGCGGAACCCAGCACCATCATCGAGGCCTGCACGATGCGATCCGGCAGCAGCGCACAGTAGCGGTCCGCCTCCGGCGAACCTCCACCGGCCCACGGCGGGCGGAAGTCCGGCAGCGGGTAGTGCACCTCCATGTAGGAGGAGAGTTGCTCGAGCTGTTTTTCCGGACTTAGTTGGTAGTCACTCATGGATCCAAGGGTACTACCAGATGGTGACGCGCTCCTCTGGGACCAATCCACCCTCGACATCAAAAGCCTCGTAGAACTCGTCGATGTTCTCGGCGATGATGTTGCAGCGGAACTCCGCCGGCGAGTGCGGGTCAATAGCCAAGTACTGCGTAGCCATCTCCGGACGAATAGCAGTGCGCCACACGCGCGCCCACGCCAGGAAGAAGCGCTGCAGACCGGTGTACTCGTGTTCGGCCAATTCAGGCTCAGCACCCTCTGCCTCAAACGGTGCGACCTGGCCGTTGATATCCAGGCCCTTGTCGGCGCAGTAGTTCTTGTAGGCCACCACGGCAATGCCCAATCCACCCAGGTCACCGATGTTCTCACCCAGGGTGAAGCTGCCGTTGACGCCTGCGGAATCAGTGCCCTCCAGTACCTTCGGCACCTGGCCTTGGAACTGATCCACCAGCTTCGCGGTCAACTTCTCGAAGGCCGCGCGGTCCTCATCCGTCCACCAAGAGTTGAGGTTGCCCTGGCCGTCATACTGCGAGCCCTGATCATCAAAGCCATGCCCAATCTCGTGGCCAATCACCGCGCCGATAGCGCCGAAGTTCTCTGCGGCATCAGCTTCTGGGTTATAGAACGGCGGGCGCAAAATAGCCGCCGGGAAGGTGATGTCATTGACCACCGGATTATAAAAAGCATTCACCGTCTGCGGGGTGGAGAACCATTCATCGCGGTCCGCCGGCTTGCCAATCTTGGCCAACTCATAATCGTGGTTCCACGCGTTGCCTGCGCGCACATTGGCCACCAAGTCCGCGCCCTTCGGCGAAAACTCCAGTTCAGAGTAGTCGCGCCACATATCCGGGTACCCAATCTTGGCCTTGAACTGGGAGAGCTTTTCCAGCGCGCGCTCGCGGGTAGCCGGGGTCATCCACTCCAGCTGCGAAATCCTCTCGCGGTAGGCGGCGGTAAGGTACTCCACCAGCTCATCCATCTCGGACTTCGAGGACGGCGGGAAGTGCTTGTCCACGAAGACCTTGCCGATTTCCTGGCCCACCATGTTTTCCGCCAACCCGACGGCGCGCTTCCAACGTGCACGCTGTTCAGTAGCACCCGAGAGCTTAGTTCCATAGAACTCGAAGTTCTTCTTACCGATCTCCTCGGTGAGGTAGGGGGCACGCGACAACAGAATGTGCCACGTAGCCCACAGTTGCCAATCCGCCATACGGCCGGCGGTGAACAGGCCCTCGAGGTGCTCAAAGTAGGACGGCATCATGGCCACCACACGGTGCTCCGGCAGTCCCCCACCCTGCAGGATGGCGCGGGTGATGTTGGGCAGCTTGGCGACGTCCACCGGGTTATACGTCTTTACCGCATCACGGGAGGCCACCACATCCCAGTGCCCTGCCGCAATTTCCTTCTCCAGGTTCACGATGCGGGTAGCTGCAACCTCCGCGCCCAGCCCGAAGAGGCGGGCGGGATCTAAGAATCCCAGCATCGCCGCAACGTGCTTCTCGTAGTCAGCGAGCGTCTGCGCGTGAGCTTCCTCGCGGTAATAAGCCTCATCCGGCAGACCTAAACCAGACTGAATAATGTAGGCCACCGCGTCCTCAGAGCCGGAGTCTTTTTCTACCCAGAAGGTCACTGGGGCACCAACGCCCTCGCGCTCCAGAACACCCAGGTTGTGCGCCAACTCCTCCGGATCAGCCGCAACCAGCTTATCCAGATCTTCGGAAAGTGGCGCCGTCCCCGCAGCATTGACTCCCTCAACGTCCATGTGAGAGGAATACACGATCCCAGGACGGCCAGCGTCTTCCTTAACGATCTCGTGGACGAGTTCCTCGGCTTCGTCGCGCAGCGCGTGGAAGGTGCCGTCGACACCGCGATCATCGGGGATAACGTGGGACTCAATCCATGGGCCATTAACAAATTGATACAGATCCTTCATGCACTTCACTCTATGTCAGAAGCACGCGTTAGTGTGGTGTGCATGACTTCTTATCGTTTCCCTCCGGCGAAGATGACGGGACCTTTCTTCGCCGTGCTCGGGGCAACCTTGCTCGTCCTTGGGCTGCCCGCTGTGCTGAGCTTGGCCTTGCCGGAACGTGAACCTGAAATGGAAGAAGTGGTGCTCGATGACCCTGAGTGGCGCCAACCCATCGAGGGCCTTACGTGCAGCGTAAATCATGATTCCATGGCCAACCAGGCCTGGGACTGCGGCGATACCTTGGTCGAGGCCTATGTCACCGAAGGCGTCGAGGACGATGCACTCGCTTTGCGCCGCGCCGTGCGCGCAACCAGCTTCGAGGGCATGCCGAAGAAAGAAGACGTTAAAGATGCCGGAGGCATTCTCACCCTTGAAACGGATGGCTTTATTCCGGTCTTCGCCTTCAGCGTGGCTAAAGGCGATCTCAACTATCAGATCGTCTTCTCCAATGGTGACCCGACCGACCTTGCCCAACAATTTATGGAGGCCTTCTGATGAGCAAAATCTTCCGCGTTACCTTGTGGATCATCATTGGTCTCTGCCTACCGATTTCCCTGATTAATCTGCTCGGCATTTTCTTCGTGGCTCCTCTGCCGGGCCTCGTTAGCTTGATCCTCGGCGTCGGCTTCTTAGCGCTGGGCCTGTTCCTGTGGAGTCGCAGTCCGATGTGGGCAAGGCCGGGGAAAGGGTGGGCGTCGGCAAGCGTGCTCTGGGGAGCCGGCGCTGCTGTGACCTTGGCGCTGCTGTCAGCCTCCCCACTGACCGACCTCTCCGTGGGCCTGGGCTGGGAGGAATCCATGATGTCCTGGGCCGGTGCTTATCCGGAAGAATTTGCCAAGGCCCTCGGCGTGGTCTTCATCCTCCTCAGCTTCCGACAGCTCAACCGGCCTTGGCACGGCTTCATCGTCGGTGCGCTCGTGGGCTGGGGCTTCGAAGTCCTGGAAAACAGCCTGTACTCCGCGATGGGTGCACTGATGCACCCGACCTCAGACTGGATCGGCATGCTCCAGATGTGGGGTCTGCGCCTTGTTGCAGGCCCGTGCCTGCACATGTGCTTCTCTGCCATCGCAGGTTTTGGCATCGGCTGGGCTATCTACGCCGCGCATAAACCATGGTGGTGGCGCCTCGGCATTGGCGTGGGCGCGCTGTTTTTCTCCTTCTGTCTCCATTTCGCGTGGAACTACATGTGGGAGGAAACCTGGCAGCTCGTCACGCAGTATGTCCTCGTGGCGCTCATCATGTACCCGACGGTCATCTACCTGGGAATCCGCGCTCACCGCCTGGCCAAGACCGACGACACCTATTCGCATTCGCCGGGCGCGGCCAGCCTGCGGTGACTTAGTCGAACTGTCCTTGCAGGACAGCCACCGCATCGAGCGGAGTCACATGATAAGAAATGGGATTCTGGTTCGCACCGGCCATGAGCGCGTGGGCGCAGGAGTGACCCGCGCCCATCATGTGGCCGAGCTCGTGGGCGATAGTGCCTTGGAGCGCCTCTGGGTACTGAGCGTTAGCGGTCTTGATGAAGAGCATCCCATGGTCCGGGTAGGCCGTACCTTGGACGTAACCGTTCGGTTCCGGCTTGTAGATGATGGCGATGGTGTCTTCATCAGCCTCGGACGGCGCTACTTCCTTAAGCGAGGCCTTCCCGTCGAGCGCGTCGTTCCACTCAGCTACCGCGGCATCGAGCTGCTCGCGGTAGGGGAAATCATCCGCCACCTTGTACTTAAGGACCCCGCTCTGGAAGTAAGAAGGAACGGAATCGGCATCGCGCAGAATAGACGGATCCGGAACGGGCTTTCCTTCATTTGCCAACTTGGTAATGGTGGCACACGTACCTGGGGAAATAAGCGAACGGGTTTGGTCGCTCTTCGCAGTCGCTGCTGGGGCAGCGCTCAAAGCTGCAACAGCAATGGTCAAAATGGACAACGTCTTGCGCATCAGAAATACCTTTCGGGCTAGCAACTGCTTCGTTGACAGCCGAGAATATATTGATTTCTTAGCAAGCGCAAAGGTACTTCTTAGCTTATTTCCTGGTTGGTCAGCACACCTGCGACGAGCTCGGCACAGCGCGCTTCAGTTCCGCACACGCCCTATCGCGCGCATCTTGGAGGGGCGTCGGCAAGCTCGGCGCCTGCGGAGAAACCTCCACCGCACCGAGAACATCCGTCGTGAGATCCGCCGGGGAACCATAGGTATTAGCCGCCACACTATAACCCGGACCAAAAGAGGCACTCGCGTGAACTTGGCGATCATCCGACCACCCAAATTTCGTGCCGATGATGCCCGGGATTCGTGCGGTGCCAAAGTCCTGGCGGTAACCGTCGGCCGCCGTGGGCGCTGCCGTCGCCATGCCCTTCGTGATCGGCGCGGCAACCGGATCGCCAGAAATCACCCCGATGAAGCGCGTGAGATCCTCCGTCGACGTCGTGACATTTCCCCAGTAGCCGTTGTGGTGGGTCTCCCCCAGCTGATACTCACCGATGATGGAGGGAATCGCCTGCGGATATTTCCACTCTAAGTCGCTGGCAGTTCCGTCCTCAGAGAAACGAATCATGTTCTCCACGCGGGCTTTATCCTCCGGCGCGCCGTACTTCAGCACCCACATGCCGAGGTATAGCTTGGCCAGGGATAGCGCGGCGCGGGACTCATGGCCATTTCCGGTGGAGACTGAGTTTCCGTCGGCATAACGCACGGTCATCTGGGTGCGTGGTGGAACCTTTTCAGGATTGAACGTCAGGGCATGGGCGGGTGGCGCCGTGAGAGCCGCAAGAGCAAGGCCAACGATGAGCGGGGTAGGTTTCAGCACGTGCATAGATTAACTCAAGTCACAATTTTAACAATCTCTAGTGAGGGAGCATTAACCAAACATACGTCCCACTCCAGGGGACTTCCGCACGCCCCGCTTCAAGTCGGAGACCGACTGAAACCACACCTCGCCAGCATCTGTCACCTCAGTTGCCTCCCCTTTAACAACTTTTCTTCCGGGGTAGACATCGTCGAGGGTGTGGCATAAACTCGTTTTTCGAAAGGGGTTTCGAACAGTGGGGGTTCGGATCCTCTCAGTAATTCACTTAAGAAAGAGGGGGTTGCGCGTTTCGTGTCTTCCACTACAGACGTTGTTAATGCGTCCTATTTTTCTCATTCCAATCCGAATGATCCGGTCTGCGTGGCAGGTCAAGGTGTACGCCAGGCAGACTATGAATTCTGGTCCAGCGTTCTTCCCGCACTTGACGAGGACGCCGATACTGCTTGCATGCGCCTTGGGATAAAGACCGGTAAATCTGCTGGCGCGGTAGCCCGCATTATCATGGGCCTTCACCGCCTTACCGAGCTTCCTCAAGTAAAGGCTCTGCAAGATGCCAACCATTTGCTGGATTTAGCGGCTTTGATTGCTATCGATCAGGTGATGGCTAAACTAGGCCAGCCTTCAAAGGAGGTGGTCGCCGCAATTGATGCCTCATTAGCTCGGTGGTTTACCCCGACTAAGCCAAATCAGGTATTTCCCACCACCGCGCAGATTCGCCGCCGGATACGCGACCTTGTCAAAGTGCATGATGACTCCATCGCCGTGGAGGATAAGCGCCCAAAGAATCGGTACTCCATGATGACCCGCGCCCAGCGCGCCACCCTAGAACTCGAGGTGGACAGCAGCGTCGGAATCATCATCCATGAAGCAATTAAGGCAGCAGCCGAAAAGCATGAGGTGTCCATGGCGGAAGCGCTGATCCTCCTCACTACCGGAAAGGTGGAGCCAGAAGCTGCCCGAGTAGTGCTCCACACATATAAAGCCGACGATGTAGAGGACGCCCCAGTGTACGTGGAAGGACATGGCTGGCAAGTGGGAGACATCCCGGCTCAGTCCACAACGGTAAGAGATTTGAGCACCAAGCCGGAGGCCTCTAAGAGCTACGGACCAGCCACGATGGTTCGCAAATACGTTGAAGGCCGCGATGGCACCTGCCGTGCCGCTGGCTGCGGAATGCCGGCGTGGTTGTGTCAGTTAGACCACCGGATTAACTACGCCGATGGTGGGCCAACGCATCCGGACAACATGGTGGCGTTGTGCCAGCACCACCACAATATGAAAACCGATGGACGGGCCTTTTATATCTTGGACCCTGATACCGGGGATGTGGTCTGGCTTTTTGAGGACGGAACCTGGGCAATCACAGAGCCTTCCGGGCCGCTGGCTCCTAAGCGCAAGCGCTGGGCACGGAGCATCGCACAAGATATTGAAGGATATCGCACCAGGAAGCATCGCGAGGCTCAGGAGCTTAAAGCCGAGCTAGACAAAGAACAACGAGAAGCCGCACGCCAAACAGAAAAGGCGAAGAACAAGAAATCTGAAGGCAGTGAAGAAATCCCCTTCTAGGAAGGATCCGTCGTTTACAACGACGAATGGGATAGCCGGCTCTACCCCATATCCACTAGGAGCACTCCGCCAATGATCAGCGCGACCCCTAAGCCCTTAAGCCAAGTGAAAGGCTCGCGGAAAAGCATGAAGGATAAAAGAGCAGTAAGCGCCACGCCACAGGCAGTCCAGATTCCATAGGCCACACCTAGCGGTATGCCCTGACGGAGAGCCAACGACAAGAAAACATAGGAGGACACATAGGCCACGACGACCCACGCTACCCACGCCTTCTGCCCATGAACGGCCAGCATACGCAGGCCCAATGTACCGGCGACTTCGATGAGGATGGCAAGGGATAACCAGATCAAGGATCCACCTCCACGAGCGTGGTCTTCGGTTCCCTGCCGCCCATTTCAACGCAGACCACGCCGGCGATGATGCACCCCATGCCCACCAACATGAGCGGCGTGAGCTGTTCGCCAAAGAGGTACGCGGACAACCCTGCGGTAAGCACCACGCCGGTTGCACCCCAGATGCCATAGGCCGCACCCACGTGCATGCCGCAACGCAACACTTGATGCAGGGCGGAAAAAGCGACGACGTAGCCCGCCACCACCACGACATAGACCGCGGGGTGCTCTAGCGCCGCCTTGAGGCATAAAGTCGCCACCACCTCACTGATGATGGCAATGGTCAAAAAGAGCCAAGCGCGCACTTTCACCCTCCCAGATCCGCCGCATCCAGACCGCACTTCGAAAGGATCACGCGGTCCCCACGGTGTGGGATACCTTCTTCATCCCAATGGACTTGGGCGGCGGAAGTGTGGGCGCGGCCGGTACTGTTAACCACCCGCCACCAGGGCAGATCTGTGCTTTTCGACATCACCCAGCCCACATACCGCGGGCCGACGCCCGCCACTTTTGCGATCTCTCCGTATGTGGAGACATTGCCGGGCGGTATGCGGCGCACGACCTCCGTAACCCTAGAGTTCGATGGGTTCTTCGGGGGCATCCTCAACCTCACACAAGGTCAGGGCCGTACCCGTGGAATCCTCAATCAGACACAGGCGGCCGAATGGTGAATCGTGGGGCTCGCGAATGATCTTTCCGCCGTTATCAATCACAGCCTTCGCCGCTTGGTCGATATCCCGCACGCCCAAGTAGGTTTGCCAGAAACTCGGCAAACCCTCCGCGTGCCAGAACCCGGCAAAGGCAGCGCCTTCTTCCTCCGCGACTGCGTAGTGCTCATCGCCGCGAATCTCCCAGTCGAAGAGCTCGCCATAAAAGTCCAACGTCGAGTGGAAATTCTCCGAGACCGTCAGCTCGTGCCATACCGGGGTCCCCGGCTCGCCGCCAGCAACGAAGCGGTCGAGCTCCGGCTGCGTCAAACCAAACATGGCACCACTGTTGTCCAGAACAAGCGCCAACGGCGCGCCTAATGCGAGGATCTTGCCGCCGAGTTGTTCTACCCGGGCGCAGTCGGCTTCCAAGTCGCGGGAAAGGAAGTACGCTGCCCAAGTGTCTTGGCCAGGGACGATCTCCGCGATCGGCAGGCCCTCCAGACGGGCAATGCCCTCTTCGAATTCCCAGCCCAACACGGCGGAATAAAACTCCTCGGAAGCCTTCACGTCGGAGCTAGCCAGAGTAATCCAGTAGGGCATTCCTACTTCTGCTTCAAAGGCGGGCATTAAAGGTTCCTCCACTTCTCCGGGTCGAAGTCATCATCGGCGGTGGCCTCATCAAAATAATCGTCGTCGTCTTCGACGACGCGGGCGCAGGTGTCGGAGACGCAGATGACGTCGCCAAGCGCCAGCGTTGCACCGCGCTGCTTAGTCACTTCCCCATTGACGGTGACCTGGCCTTGCTCGATAAGTTCTTTGGCCTCACCCCCGGTGGCGACCAAGGATGCCAGTTTGAGGAACTGGCCGAGCTTGATGGATTCTCCCTTAATTGAGACTTCTAGCATGCTGACCAGCATACCCAGCGGCTGCACTGAGCAGTCCCTCCACCAGAATGATGACGCCAAGCAGGGCAAACACTACGCCACTAAAGATATCGACACTGGCGGAGTTCTTCGCCATCCACTTCGACACCGCACGAGTACACAGCGCGACACCAACAAAAATAATGAGGCTTTCTATAACCAACACAGAACCAACCGTGGCATTGGCGCTCAAGCCCATGTCCGGATCGATAAAATTGGCAAAGATAGCGCCGAAGAAAATCAGAACCTTGGGGTTGGAAAGGTCGCTGACCAGGCCCATGCGGTACGCCGTGCCGAGTCTGATGATGCCATCCGGGGTGAACCCGCGCGGTTGAGGGTTCATAGTTGCCGGTGCACGGCGCTCTTTGATGCCACCGCTGATGGCAGAAAAAGCCATCCACAGCAGATAGCTGCCGCCGGCAACCTGCAGCGCCACCAGGATTTCCGGGTGCGCCGAAATCAATGCGGTAAGCCCCGCTAGCGAAGCAACGGTCCACATCATCAAGCCGGTGGTGCTACCGATTGCGGCCCACACCGCCGCGCGCGTAGAGCGTGCACCCAAACGAATAATCTGCACCACGTCTGGTCCTGGCGAGGCCATCGCCGCGAACCACACACCCATTAAGGCCACTATGGCGCTGAATGCCATCTAACACCCCCATACTCACATGTGTTTTCACTAACGCATGCCACTATAAGAGGCGTCTCACCTGCAGCGAAACAGGTAATTTAGCTTTGCGTGCGCGGCTTAATGGTCATGGTGTCAATGTTGACGTGCTCCGGCAGCGAGGCCACCCAACGCACGGCCTCAGCGATGTCTTCTGCGGTGAGGTTGAGTTCGCCGTCATACACCTGTGCAGCACGTTCGGTGTCGCCCCGAAAACGATTGAGGGAAAACTCCGCCGTGGCTACACGGCCCGGGTCGAGTTCGGTGACACGAACGCCGTGCTCCTCGATACGAAGTGCACGGGAAATCACGCGCACACCGTGCTTAGCGGCGTTGTAGCCGGAGCCGCCCTCGTAGACGTTCCAACCGGCAACGGAGCCCATGTTGATGATGAGCCCACCCCGCAGCTTCGGCATGAGGGCTTGGATCATACGGACAGTGCCTAGGACGTTGACGTCGTACATCCACTGCCAGTCATCGATAGTAGTCTCCACGAGGGGCTCCAGGCCCTTCGCGCCACCGGCGTTGTTGACCAAGAGGTCCACGCGGTCGAGGTGGGAGACGAACTCAGCCACGGACTCGTCCGAGGTTACGTCGAGGGCGTGCGCCTCGCCGCCGATGTCCTTCGCGAGGGCCTCAAGGCGCTCTACGCGACGCGCACCGACGACAACATGCCAACCGTCGGCCGCCAACGCTCTTGCCGACGCCTCCCCGATCCCCGACGATGCTCCTGTGACGACTGCTACCTTTTCCATGCGCCCTAGGATAGGACTTCTTCCAGCTCGGCGCAGATGTTTTCGACGATCCCGGCCTTGAAATCAGCCGGGGTGAAGGTGCCATCCTTCATGTCGGTATTCAGCGAGATATCCAGCTGGGTGCGCAGCTGCTTCATAGAGAAGTTCGCCATGATGAGGCGCCACGCCTCTACCGCGCGGATGCCGCCGCTGAAGCTGTAGCCCACATACGCAATCGGCTTGCCTACCCACTCGGCGCCGAGGGAATCGACGGCGTTCTTGAAAGCGCCCGGCACGGAGTGGTTGTACTCCGGGGTGACAAAGATATAGCCGTCGCAGGAATCGACAGCATCGGACCAAGCCTGCACCTGCGGATCCTCGTAATTCTTGTTTGCCGCCATAGGAATGACGGAGGTGGTGAGGATCGGAACGTCGAAGGCCTTGAGGTCAATGAGCTCGTAGTCCACGTCGCGCCCCTGAGCGAGGTCGGTGACCCACTGGGCGATGGCCAGTCCGGCGCGGTCGTCGCGGGTAGAGCCGAGGATGATGCCGATTTTCGCCATAAGGATGCCTTTCTTAATTTGTTAACACGTCAACGTCTGAGGGTACGCCGATATGTCGACGCAATCGACAAGTCATCCAGATATGTCGAAAATTCTGAAAAAAATCGACATATCTGCTCAACATGTCTATTCTTTTACCATGCCAACCTATAGCCCGGACACCCCCTACAATGAGCTTCCACCCCTCCCCCCTGCAGAAGTGGTGGAAACCGTTCCCGTGCTTAAGGCCATCATCGATGCTAAGGAAAAACTGGCTGAACTGCGTACGGCCTGCCAGCTCATCCCTAACCCGGAGATCATCACCTCAACGATTCCACTGCGTGAGGCTCGTGCTTCCTCCGAGATTGAGAACATCGTCACCACTAATGACGAGCTCTTCCGTGCGGCGTGGCACGTCGATGCCGAGCCGACTCCTGCCACCAAGGAGGCTCTTCGCTATAACGCCGCGCTCCACGCTGGACTTTCCTCACTATCGCAGCGACCTCTATCAGAAAAGACAGCAAAAATCGTATGCAGCACCCTTCTAGATACTCAGGCCGAGGTGCGTTCACTTCCGGGCACGTTTATCGGTAACCCTGTAACGAAGGAGAGGCTCTACACCCCACCTGAAGGAAGGGAGATTATCGAGGACCATCTCGCAGCGTGGGAGGACTATATATATTGCAGCCACGACGTTGATTCCCTTGTAAAGATGGCACTGCTTCACTATCAATTTGAAGCAATCCATCCTTTCTACGATGGCAATGGGCGCACTGGACGAATCCTTAACGTCCTCTACCTCATCCAAGAAGATCTTCTTGAGCTGCCGGTTTTGTACCTGTCCGGGTATATCGTCGGAAACAAAGCAGACTACTATCGCCATCTCAACGCTGTGACAGCTAAGGGAGCATGGGAAAACTGGCTTCTTTTTATGATCCGCGGCGTTCACGCAGCGGCTGCCGACGCCTCCTCGATGATTACCCAGCTTCGGGCTATCCAGGAAAACACTGCGCAACGAATACGTTCTGCGGGCGTGATTAACCATCCCCTCGAGATGGCCGAGCTCATTCTTATCAAGCCCTATGTACGCATTACTGACGTGGTAGAGACGGGCTTCGTCAAACGCCAAACCGCCAGCGCGTGGCTGGCGCATCTCGTAGATTTAGGAATCCTAGAAGAAATCCAACAAGGCCGCTCCAAGGTTTTCCTTCACCGTGCCGCTCTCGATGTTCTGACTCGAGACTAAGAGGAGGGAATAGGATGGCTGACATGCATCACCCAGACGAAGGATCCTTTGAACGCATGACCAGCGGGCAGTGGTTCATGCCCAGTGTCAACGAGGAGGTTAGCGCCGAACATCGACGCGGCTTCCTGCTGGCCAAGGAGCTCAATGAGCTGCAAAACACCAACCCAGAGCGCGCGAAGGAGATTTTGCGGGAACTGTTGTCGCCCGAGTCCGAGGTTCCCGGGCTGCACACGCCGCTCAACGTCGAGTATGGCTGCAATGTGACCATCGGAAAAGACGTGTTCATCAACTTTGGTGCGACAATCCTGGCGCAGGCGCCTGTAACCCTCGGAGACCGCGTCATGATCGGGCCGAATTGCTCGCTCATCACGGTGGGCCACCCCGTCAACGATCATGAGATGCGGGCGGAGGGCTGGGAGATTGCGAAGCCCATTAGCGTCGGGCGCAACACGTGGTTCGGCGCCAACGTCACGGTGCTGCCGGGCGTGACCATCGGCGAGGATTGTGTCGTTGGAGCGAACACACTGGTCACCACAGATATCCCGGATAGGTCACTGGTGCTGGGTCAACCCGGTCGTGTGGTGCGCACGCTGGAGGACAACGAAGATAGGTGGGAGCGCCAGGATCTCGATGTTTGATCTCAAGGCGATCGGCAAGGGGCTACCCGTCCTGGAGACCATCGATTCTCTGCCTTCCGCCGGTCACGTCGTAGTCCAGGCTCCGCCCGGCACGGGTAAGACCACGCTCGTTCCGCCGGCGCTGGCTAACCAAGTAGAGGGCAAGGTTCTCGTCACCGCGCCGCGCCGCGTAGCTGTGCGTGCTGCGGCAAACCGCCTTCAAGAGTTGTCAGGCCAGCGCATCGGCTATGCGGTGCGCGGTGATTCCCGCAAAGGCGCAGACGTCGAGTTTGTTACCCCAGGTGTTTTGTTGCGCCGCCTGCTGCGGGATCCGGAACTTGAAGGAATTTCCGCCGTAGCCATCGACGAGGTGCATGAACGCCAGCTCGATACTGACCTCGTACTCGGCATGTGCTTGGAGTTGGCGCAGCTCCGCGATGATTTTCGGGTCATTGCCATGTCCGCGACTGTCGACGCCTCCCGCTTCTCCCAGCTCATGGGAGGGGCGCCGATCCATTCCACTGAGGCCGTTACATATCCGCTCAACATCTCCTATGAACCGATTCCGGGGCGCGCTGCGGGAGATCGAGACTTTTGGAAAGGCGTGGCGAGGGTTGCCGCGCGGCAGCACGAGTCCACGCTGGTCTTTGTGCCGGGAGTTCGCGAGGTCAACCTGGTGTGTGATGCATTGAGTGGCCACAACGTTTTTCCGCTCCACGGCCGCCAAACCGCGCAGGAGCAGGACGCGGCGTTGTATACGCGAGAGCAGCGCATCGTGGTGGCCACCTCCATCGCCGAGTCTTCGCTGACCGTGCCGGGCGTGCGCACCGTCGTCGATGCCGGGTTGTCCCGCGTCCCCAAGCGAGATGCGCAGCGCGGGATGAGTGGGTTGGTGACGGTGTCGACGTCGAAAAGCAGCGCCGATCAACGCGCCGGACGTGCCGGACGTGAGGCGCCCGGCACCGTCGTCCGCTGCTATTCGCAAGAGGACTACCAGCACTTTTCCCCGCATGTGATTCCGGAGATTCTATCCGCGGACCTCACGCAGGCGGCGCTGTTCATGGATTGTTGGGGCGCGGGGCCGGACTTCCCGTTGCTTGATCAAGCACCGGCACCCTCGCTTGCCGACGCCCACCGCACCCTAGATCTGCTCAACGCTGGCGAAGAGCTGGCGCTACTGCCGACGCACCCACGGTGGGGCGCGGCACTGTTGAAGTACGGTGCGGGGGCGGCGCAGACGATTGCCCGCCTGGATGATTCGGACCCGAAGCGGCTGGCCCGCTTGGTGCCTAACAAGGGTCCGGTGGACCCAGGCGTGGTGGTCGCTACTGCCTTCCCGGAGTTCGTGGCCAAGCGCGTAGGTGACAAGGAGTATTTGTTGGCGAGTGGCACCCGCGCGCGGTTTCTCGAGGATGGTCACGAGTGGTTGGCGGTGGCGGAGGTGTCGTTGGCGCAATCTGGAAACGCCATCATTCGTGAAGCAGTGCCGATTGCGGAAAAGGACGCGCTCGAGATCATCGGCGTGACCGAGGAAACCCGAGCTTTTCTCGACGGCCCCAAAGTGCGCGGCGTGCGCGTGCGTGCGGCAGGTGCCATCGTGTTGTCGGAAACCCCAGTGAAGGTTTCCGGTGATGAGGCGGTGGAGGCACTCCGTAACTCCGGACAGAGTTTAAACCTGTTTCACTTCAGCGACAAGGCCCAGAACCTGCGGGAACGTATGCGGCACTTACACGCTGCATACGGTGAGCCATGGCCGGACGTGGACGGTGATGATCTGAGCTGGCTGGAGCCGGAGCTGTATGAACTCGCTGAGGGGAAGCGCCCAGACATGTACCCGGCGCTGCAGCGCCTGCTGCCGTGGCCCGAAGCTAGCCGCTTGGATGAGCTCGCGCCGGAACGGTTATCGGTTCCGTCCGGACGTGCTGCGAGGATCGATTGGTCCGGCGAGCGCCCAGTGGTCTCCATCAAGTTGCAGGAATGTTTCGGGTTGGCGGAGTCTCCCGAATACTGCGGCCATCGCGTGCAATTTCATCTGTTATCCCCCGCCGGCCGGCCACTTGCCGTCACCGATGATCTAGCGAGCTTCTGGTCTGGGCCCTATGCCGGGGTGCGCGCCGACATGCGCGGGCGCTATCCCAAGCACCCGTGGCCGGAGGATCCGTGGAATGCGGTAGCAACCGCAAAGACGAAGAACCGGATTTAACCCCACTGCTGCCAGGCCAGGTACACGCTCATCACCACGACGAGAGTGAGCAGTGCATAGCGGATGAGCTTCGCACCGCCGCCGAGCACTGTTCGCGCGCCCAGCTGCGCGCCGATGATATTTGCTGCTGCGAGAACAAGTGCTAGGCCCCATACCACGTGCCCGCCCACGATAAAGACCACGAGCGCGCCGACGTTGGTACATGTGTTGACCACCTTGGACATCGCGGCGGAGGTAAGGAAGTTCTGGGAAAAGATGGCGGTGAAGGCCATGATGAGGAACATGCCGGTGCCGGGCCCAAAAATACCGTCGTAAAAGGCAATGGCCGCCACGGCGGCTAACCCGGTCCACGTGCGCCAGCCGCCACGGATACCGTCCCCTTCGCCGCTGCCGAAGTCTGGGCGAAAGGCCACGAAAATGCCGACTGCCACCATGAGCACGATGATGACCGGCCGCATGACGTCCTTGTCCATGAGTGCGGCTGCTGCAGCGCCGAGCCCGGAACATAGGAGGGCGATAAGGCCCATACGGATGAGCTCGCCCTTCGGCGGGCGGACCTTCTTGACGAGCGTAACGGCAGCAGAGGCCGTTCCAGAGACCGCCGCCACCTTGTTCGTGGCCAGGGCGGTGGCGGGAGCAAGCTGGGGCGCGACCGCCAGAATGAGCGGAATAAGCACGAGCCCGCCGCCGCCAATGACGGCATCGATCCATCCGGCCACGGCAGCGCCAATGGTGAGAATCGTCCAACCGCTTAATCCGAAATCCATGTCCATCATTAAACTCGATTCCATGTCTGTTCGTACGAGATGGGTCATCGTGGCCCCGGGGTCTGCAGCACTGGGGGCATTGTTTAGCTACCTTCACGTACCCGCAGCCTGGATCCTCGGCGCCATCGTGGTCTCGGGAGCCATGGCCTTGACGACGGGCAAAGAACTCGCCGTTAATGAGCACTTTTATTCTGTCGCCCGCGGGTTCATCGGAATGATGGCGGGCATACCACTGACCTTAGTTCCTGCCTCCACGCTCCTTGGCTTTGTGCCAGCCGCGGTGACGATGTCACTCATCACTGTGCTTATCGGTGTCGCCGGCGGCGTGCTGCTACACCGCTCACAGCCGAAGGATATTTCCTGGGAGACGGGTATTTTGTCGATGCTGCCGGGCGGGGCCTCCCTCATGCCGGCACTAGCTAGCGAGCTCGGCGCGGACTACCGCTACGTGGCGCTGACGCAATACCTGCGCCTTCTGGCGGTGTCGGTGTCGCTGCCTTTGGTGGTGTCGTTGTTGGATGCCCCCGCTGGTCACGGTGTCGACATGAGCGTTGACGGCGAGGTCACGTGGTGGATCGTACTGCTGACTCTCGCCATCGCTGTGGTTGGTGAACAGCTGGGCAAGCTGGTGCGTTTGCCAGCTGCTGCTGTTTTGGGGCCGCTCATCTTGACGGTGCTGGTTGCGCAGGTTATTCCAGCCGGCCACACACTGGAGCCGCTCTACGTGTTCAAGATCATGGCCTTTATGTCCATCGGCTGGGTCTGCGGTGGTGGGCTTTCGGTACCGGCACTGCGGGCCTTCGCCAAGCAGCTACCGGCGACGATCCTCTTTATCGTTGTCGTGATCGGCGTGTGCGCATTGACCGCACTGCCTCTGACCGCATGGCTGGACATAACCTACTTCGAGGCTTACCTCGCCACCTCACCCGGCGCGCTGGAGACGGTGCTTGCGCTGTCTGCGGAAGGAGGCGCGGGCCCAGCCGTGGTGGCCGTGCAGATTATCCGGCTCATCATCGTGCTGGTCATCGCCGGCTACCTGCCGCAGATTTTGCGGCTATTCCGCAAGCGCCGCTAGTGGAACCACCCACACTCCATCTGACCGTTGGAAAGCTGGTCCGCTGGGAATAACCACGATGAGAGCGGCCGGTGGCAAGGAGACCTTCTCTGCCACTCTTAACAAATGTGCCGCCGCGGCATCGACCTCGTTGTGCGAAAGTTTCGCTTCAAATCCCACCCACGAGCCATCCCTGAGTTCCACTATCGCGTCAATTTCTTCGCGGCCCTTCATATCCCGCAGATGGAAGACGCCTCGTGCCCTTAATGCTTGAGCATAAACGCGCAGATCGTGCACCAGTTGCGCCTCAAAGAGAATGCCCAAAGTCTCTAGATCACCAAGCAGTTTGTCTGGCCCAACCGCCAACAATGCAGCTGCCAAGCCAGGATCCGCGAGCTGACGCTTCGGCATCTGAACCATGGTTGTCTTAGATCTCGTCTTTGGTGACCACGCGGGCTGGTCTTCAACTAGGAACAAACGTGTAGCAAAATCATGAATAACGTTGACGGTTTCTGCTGCCGGCATAGGAGTAGCACTGCTGAGCTCGCCAATGCGTTTACGAATCGCTGCAGCGGTGGCCGGTTGAGCAACTAGCCCCGCGTAGGCGCGAAGAAAAGACTGGAAACGGCGCGGATCGCGGCGCGGACCCCCAAGTTCCGGGTAGTCGTGCTCGCTCATCTCCGTGAGGTAAGACTCCATCCCCTCTTGGGCATCTAGAGGATCAAGGTCGAAAAACTCTGGGAAGCCACCGGCAACGATCCAGCGGGCATAATCCGCCACGGTGGCGTCCGTCCCAGCCGTGGGATCCTGATTGCCGGAAATAATCGCGCCTAGTGATACGCGCTCAGCCAAATCTCCACGCTCTGCCAGGCTCAACGTACGCAACTGAATCGAGCGAATACGCCCAGCCCCCGAATGGCGGGTGGCATCGTCATCGGGTGTCGAGGAACCCGTGAGGAGGAACTGTCCCTTTTCTCGCGAGTCATCGACCGCATGACGCACTTCGTTCCAGATAGCAGGAACAACCTGCCATTCATCGATAAGCCGGGGCCGCGCCCCTTGAAGCCCTAGTGCCGGTTGCATGCGAGCAACGTTTGCTTCAGGAGTGTCACGGTCAAGCTGAATGACAGACTTAGCAAACTGGCGCGCCGTCGACGTTTTGCCGCTCGCGCGGGGGCCTTTCAGGAAGAGGGCTCCGGCAACGCGAAGGCCTCTTTCTACTTCTGCATCAACAATTCGCGGCAGGTACATACCAGGTACCCTAGTCCGAAACATGGATAAATTACAGAGTCACTAGTGGATAAATCCAAGAGTCAGGTGTGGATAAATCCAAGAGTCTGACAGCTAGTCCAGAATCGTCTCGCGCAGGATCGACATCGGCACAGAACCTAGGGCCAATGCCTGGGAGTGGAAGTCACGTACGTCCATCCCCTGTTCGACTGCGGCGTCGCGGGTCTGCTGCCACAGGCGCTGGCCCAAGGCATACGACGGCGCCTGGCCCGGCCAGCCCAGGTAACGGGTGACCTCGAAGGAGAGGTTGGCATCATCCATCGCGGTGTTCTCACGCATGAAGGTCTTGACGTGGGACTTGTCCCAGACGCCGGACGCGGTGCACTCCGGCAGCGCCTTGCCCAAGTGGAGTCCGATGTCCACCACGACGCGGGCGGCGCGGAAGCGTTGGGCGTCGAGAAGCCCCATGCGGAAGCCCGGATCATCCATGTACCCCAGCTCCGCCATGAGTGCCTCAGCGTACAGAGCCCAGCCCTCACCGTGACCGGAGTTCCACGTCACCGCACGGCGCCATAGGTTGAGGTCCGGCTGGGTCAGCGCGGCGCCAATCTGCAGATGGTGGCCCGGCGCGCCCTCGTGGTGGACGGTTGTCAGCTCCTGCCAGGTGTGGAAAAGCTCCTGGCCAGCCGGTACGGACCACCACATGCGGCCGGGGCGAGAGAAATCGTCAGAAGGCGAGGTGTAGAAGATGCCGCCGGTGCCTGCCGGATCGATGCAGCACTCGATCTCTTTAACCGCTTCCGGGATGTCGAAGGCGGTGCCGTCGAGGTCCTTGATGACGCGGTCCGCGGTGGACTGCATCCACTCCACTAACGAGTCGGTGCCGTGCAGCTGGTAGCGCTCCTCTTCGTTGAGCTTGCGCATGGCCGCGCGCACGGTGACGTCGGAGCCGTAGAGCTCGTGGGCGATTTTTTCTTGTTCCGCCTTGATGGAGCGCACCTGGTCCATGCCCCACTCATAGGCCTCGTCGAGGTCCACGGCGTCGCCGACGAAGAGCTTGGAGAAGCGCTCGTAGCGCTCGCGGCCCACCGCGTCCTGCGATGGTGCCTGCGGCTGCAGCTCGTTAGAGAGCCAATCGGCGAACTCGCCGAAGGCTTCCTTGGCCGCGTCCACCTCTGGGCCCTCAACGCCAAGGTCCTCGAGCATGGAGCCGGCGTCGGCAAGCCGCTCGCATTGCACGAAGACATCGGAGATCTGGCGCTGCGGCGCGACCATGCCACGCGAGGCCGCCTCGGTGAGGGACTCCTTGTAGCCGTTGAGGGAGGCCGCCACCTTCGACAGGCGCGAACGCAATGCATCAAGCTGCTCCGGGGTGTCCTTCGGCATGAGCATGAGGGTGTCGCGGATGGTCTGCACCGGGGAGGCAATGTTGTTAAGGCAGCGGATGTCCTCACCGGCATGGTGCAGGTCAAGATCCAGGCAGAGACGGTCGCGCAAGACGGCGGCGGTGACGTAGTCCACCTCGTCAAAATCGTCGTCATCGTCGGATTCGTCGGTGGTGTCATCGAGGGCGTCGAGATCCGCCATCATCTCACGGGTGCGATCCGCCACGGAGGAGTAGTACTCCGGGGAGAAATCTTCCAACTCCCCGTCGAAGCCGGGGATTCCCCACGCGGTGGCATCGGTGGGCGTGAGCTGCGCGAGGTCGTGGACGAAGTTATCGCACGACGCGTCCAGCAGCGAAGGCTGGCGCTCTGCGTTCTGGTCAAAACTCATAAGGGCGAAGTCTAACGAAGATCCAGGGGGTTGGGCCAACCCAGCACCGCCTTATTTACCAGGTTGTTAGCTAATTGTTGCTCCACTTACTTCCCGGGCTCCTCCATGATGCAAATTGATCCAGGACTTCAGCTGGATACGGGCTGACCACGAGCGCGTCGAGGAAGCGTTTTTGAACGAACCCCTCCTGCACCATTGCGGAGTACATGTTTATAAACGGCTGCCAGAAACCGTTGACGTCTACTAGGCCCACCGGGCCATCGAGGTTGCCTAATTGTTGCAGGGTAAGCACCTCGGTGAGCTCCTCTAGAGTTCCCACACCGCCCGGCAGGCACACGAAGGCATCCGCGAGCTCCTCCATGCGCGTCTTGCGCTGCGCCATGGTGTCCACCACCTCGAGCTTGGTAACTCGCTGGTGTGACATCTCGTAATCCACGAGCTGCCGCGGGATAACCCCAATGACCGTGCCGCCGGCGGCAAGGCAGGAATCTGCGACGATGCCCATCAGGCCTACGTCACCGCCGCCATAGACCAGGGTGAGGTTGCGCCGCGCGAGCTCCTCCCCCAAAAGGTGTGCGGCTTGGCCATAGGCTTCAGAGTTTCCGGCGGCGGAGCCGCAGTACACAGCAACAGAATCCATGAACACCACTCTAACGCAGGCACACTTCTAGACTATGATGTCTACTGAATCCCAATTTCTATTAGACAATGCGGTCTGGTGAATTTATACTTGCGCCATGATTAAATCTGGTCCCGTGTTCACTCGCCCCCGCACCCCGGCGGCGAAGTGCCTCCACATCATTCGACTCAATCCCGTTGTGACCCGCAGTGAACTTGTCGAAGCCACGGGGCTATCCCAGCCCACGATTACCCGCGCCACTGCCGCGCTGCTGGGCGCTGGGCTGATTCGCGAGCGCACGGATTTGACTCAGTCCCGCGGGCGCGGACGCCCCACCGTGCCCCTAGAGGTAGCGGATAATAACTGGATGCTCGCCGGCATTGCGGTTGGTACCGCCTTTACCCACATCGCCTTCTTCGATACCAAGGGGCGCACCCTCCGCGAGGAAGACGTGGCTACCCCGGTTTCGCGTTTGAGTGCAAGCGATGTCATCGAGCACATCATCGCTGGTGTCAATCGCCTCATGACCGGCCTGGATCTCCGTTTGGTTTCAGTCGGCGTGACCACCTCCGGCAGCGTCAACGAGGCCGGACGCATCACTGCCCACAACCTGGGCTGGGACGAGATGGACATCGCCAGCCGTCTGGAGTACCAGTTCGGCGTTCCGGTTGTCGTGTCTTCCGTCATCCCCGCCATCCTGGGATCCGAAACGCAGTCCGCGGAGCTGGGCGCGGAAAAGCCCGTCATGGTGCTCTACGCGGATGACTCCGTCGGTGCTGCGCTCACAGTCGGCGATGAAATTGTGCAGCTCGAACTCGACGGTGCTGACGCCCTGGCCACGCAGGCGATACTGAATGAGACCGGCGGAGACTCATTCCCAGACGTGGTGGCGAATGCTAACGATCAGACGCGAGCGCTTCTCGACGACCGCGCGCGCTCCCTCGGCACCACCGCCGCTGAGCTGTTGACGGAGCACACGCCCGATACTCTCGTTGTGGCCGGCGGTGCCTTTTCGGATGATCCGGCGGCCCCGAAGCTCTTTGCTTCCGCCGTGCGCCAGGCCACCGATCACCCAGTGGAGCTGCGCATGATCCCCTCGCACACCGAAATTGTGCGCGCCTGTACCCGCGCTGTGGCGCTCGATCCACTGCTGCGCGTACCGCTGGAGCTCGGCCGCGAGGCGAAAGCTGCCTAAAAAGGGATCGAATTGATGCCCGTAAAAAGGTGGGCCTTGAGCCCGAGGCGCTGCGCGCCAGTGACGAAGTCGGGCCGATCATCGAAGAAGTGCGTGTCCTTGGCCTGCGCGCCCAGGGCATCGACGGCCACGAGGTAGGCCTCCGGATCTGGTTTAGCTACCCCGATATCGCAGCTCAGCGTCACGGCGGCGCATTCCTGAAGCCAGGTCTGCGTCTGGCGGATCCGGGTTCCCAGTACCGCCGGCACATTCGCTAGGATGCCGACGCTGTGGCCTTGACCGATGAGGTTTAGCACCGCACGAACTACCTGTGAGTCGGCAACCAGCAGGCGCTCAGTGTCCAGTTCGGTCGCGTGGCTGACGTCAAAGGAGTCCAGTTCAGTCAGCGCGCGGATGCGCCCCCAATATTGCGAATCACTCAGGTGCCCAGAATTATAAGCTGGGCGAAACTCCTCATAGAGCGACCAAAAGTGCTCCGGGTTTTCGGGACGGAGATAATCCTCCAGCTCAGCGTTCCCAGCGGGCCGCATGAGCACGCCGTAGAGGTCGAAGAGCAAAGTGGCCATGCGCCCAGTGTAGCCAGACCGCAATAGCGCCGGTCAGGGTGCCCGCCACGAAAAGCGGAAGCGACAGCGTGCCGTGGGCCCACAACGTCGAGATCGCTCCCACGAGGAACAAGCCGCCCACGCTAAACAAGGAGCGGCTCAGCGCCGTCGATGCCGCAGCCGCGCCCAACAAGAGGGCAAGTCCTGCAAACGGACCAAGCATGACGGCAAGAGCAAAGAAGAAGGTTCCCAGCGCCATGTTCGTTGCCGCCAGCCACGTGCCGCCGACCAATGCGATCACAAGGCCGGCCAGGGCACCGCAAATGAGCATCAGGCGCGTTGTAGTCATAAAAGAAATTCTCCCACCAACCGCAGGGGGCTGTGGGAGAATTCGTGCAAACTATATGGCTTCGTTACCGTTGCGCCAGCGAACCATCGATGCGCAGCAGGCCCGAGCCGTCATTGCCCACCAGCTTGAGCTGGTCAATGATCTCGGACACGGTGGACTCCTCCTCAACCTGCTCCTCGAGGAACCAGTTGATGAGGGCGCGGGAATCGAGATCCCCGGCGGCATCCGCGGTGCGGGCGATCTCCCGGATCTGCTCCGAGACCTTCTGCTCATGCGCGAGGGAGGCCTCAAAGGCATCGAGCGGGGTGGCGGCCTTGACGGAGCCGACCTGGATATCCCCCAGCTCGACGCGGTAGCCGCGGTCCAGCAGGTGCTCAGCAAATTTCTGTGCGTGCTCGCGCTCTTCCTCTGCCTGCTTGAAGAACCAATCGCGCATGCCCGGGAAGGACAGGTTGTCCATCTCGTAGGCCAGCTGGGTGTAAATCAGGGCTGCGCCGTGCTCGTTGATGACCTGCTCGTTAAGGAGGGTTTGCAGCTTCTCGTCCATGAAAGTGATTCCTTTCGTCTGTTTGGTGTTACCCACAATACAGAAAAAATTCGGGCACGCTAGCAAGGCGATCTTAAGCAAACTCGCACGTCATAACACTTTTTCTGATAGGTTTACCTAACTCAAACCGGAAATCCTCTGGTAGCGCGCGAGGCTAACGCCATCGAGGCCGCGGAATTCCACCGCTATGCCACGGCTTGCGTACTTGTTCTCCACGGACTCGAGTACCGCGACGGTCGAGGCATCCCAAATATCGGCCTCCGAGAAATCCACGATGATTTTGTCCACCGGCAGGGTGTAATCGAAGGCGTAGACCAAGTCGTTCGAAGAGGCGAAGAAGAGCTGGCCGCGCACGGTGTAGACGTTGCCCTCCAGCTCCACCGACACCAGGTGCGCCACGCGGCGTGCAAAGGCTATCGAGGCGGTCAGGACGCCGAGGATCACACCGACCGCCAGGTTATTTGTCACCAGGGTGCCAATCACCGTCACGAGCATGACGAGGGTTTCGCTCAACGGCATGCGGTGAATCGTGCGCACCGAGTGCCAATCCACGGTGTGGAAAGACACCATGAACATGACCGCCACGAGCGCGGCCATGGGGATTTTTCCTACGGTATCGCCCAACACGAGGATGAGGATGAGGAGGAAGACGCCGGCGAGGAACGTCGACAAGCGCGTGCGCGCCTGGGATTCCTTGACGTTAATCATGGTCTGGCCGATCATTGCGCACACGCCCATGCCGCCGATGGCCGCGGCGAGCATGTTGCCGATGCCCTGGCCCACGGATTCGCGCGTCTTATCGGAGTGGGTATCCGTGAGGTCGTCGACAAGCTTGGCGGTCAGCAGGGATTCCATAAGGCCGACGAGTGCAACGCCCAATGCATAGGGAAGGCAGAGGAGAATAGTCTCCTTCGTCCAAGGTAAGTCCGGAATAACAAAACCGGGCAGGGAGGTCGGCAGCTCGCCTTGGTCCGCGACGTTGGGAACCTGCCAGCCGAAAATCACAGTGAGTGCGCTAACCACGATAATCGCGACGAGCGGGGCGGGGATCACCGTGGTAATCCGCGGCCACACCACCATGATGACGAGGCCTAGCGCGACAAGGGGGTAGACCAGCCACGGCACCTGCCACAGGTGGCTCAGCTGCGCCGTGAACATGAGGATGCCCAGGGCGTTGACAAACCCCAGCATGACGCTGCGGGGGATGAAACGCATGAGCTTGGCGACGCCCAGCACTGCCATCACTACTTGGAGAATTCCCGCCATCCAGATGGTCAGCAGCACGTACTGCAGGCCATGCTCGTGGGCAAGTGGTGCGATCACCACGGCGACAGAGCCAGCTGCAGCAGAGATCATGGCCGGGCGCCCGCCGGTGATGGCGATGGACATCGCCATGATGACGGAGGCGAAGAGCCCCACCTTGGGGTCGAGTCCGGCGAGGATGGAGAAACTTAAAACTTCCGGGATGAGGGCGAGCGCAACAGCAAGCCCGCCAAACACCTCCTTGCGGAAGCGGGCGGGCGAGCTAAAGGCCGCGCGGAAAGACCCGGCTGCGTGCTCCGACACTAGTGGCCGTCTTTGAAAGAGCCGTCGCGGGTGATGACTGGCAGGACGGACCATGCGAAGTTGATCCACTGATCGGTCTTCTTCCACGAGAAGTCCGGCTCAAAGATGGTGGTCGGCTTCGTGTAGATCACCGCGGACTTGACCTCGGACGCGGTCTGCTCGAGCAGGTTGACCACGAGGTCGAGGGTCTTGCCGGAATCCGCCACGTCATCAACGACGAGGACCTTCTTGCCCTTGAGCGAATCAGTGTCCAGCTGCGGGTTAAGGAGAATCGGCTCCGGGAGGGTCTCACCGATATCGGTGTAGAACTCCACGTTGATAGCACCCATCTCCTTGACCCCGATGGCGTAGCCAATAGCGCCGGCTGGGATCAATCCACCGCGGGCCACGCCCACGATAAGGTCGGGGAACCAACCCGAATCCACGATTTCTTGGGACAGGGAGCGACTGGCCTCACCGAAGACCTCCCACGTCAGGTTCTCGCGTTCCGGGTTCCACCACTCCGGGGTGCTCATCGTCTAGGTCTCCTTCGCCAGATTGTGCATTTCCCTCAGTCTAATCATCAACCTCAGCGAAACGGTACCTCTCCTACCGTTCGGCGCAATTTGCGGGTGCGCAGCCGCTCCGGATTTTCCGCCAAAGCCTCCACCGCGCGCACCGCGCACATCACGTGTGCCTCCTTCGAATTGGAATAAAAGGCCTGCGCTTGGGCGGGAAGCTTGGGCACGGCATGCAGAGGGAGATCGGAGACCGACAGCAGCGTGCCATAAGGGATGCGGTAGCGGTAGCCGTTGGCGGCGAGGGTGCAGGATTCCATATCTACTGCCACCGCGGTGGAGTGGCGCAGCCACTCCCACAGATCACGGGAGGTGCGCCATTCCCAGTTGCGATCATCGGTGGAGAGCACCGTGCCGGTGCGCATGAGCGAATTGTCTTTTCCATAGACCTCGTCGACGGCGGCCTCCAGCATGCGCTGGATCTCCGGGATGGCGGGAATCGGGTTGCTGGTGGTGACGGTGCCGTCGAGGATGTGGTCTTCGCGCTGATAAGCATTGCCCAGGATGAGGTCACCGATGCGCATGCGGCCATCAAGCCCTGCGCAGTGGCCGATCATGATCCAGGCCTCCGGGCGCAGGACTGCCAAGCAGTCCGTGATGGTTTTGGCATTGGAGGGGCCGACACCGATGTTGATCATCGTGATGCCATCGCCGCCGGCGGTGATGAGATCAAAACGTGGCATCTGGTAGCGGGAGGTGAGGGTGAGCTCGTCGACGTCGAGAAGCACCGCGTCATTGGGGTGGATGGTCTCCCCCGTGGGCAGCACGAGCGCGGTGTAGCGGGAGTCTTCCCGCGCCAATTCGCGCAGCCCGAACTTGACGAACTCGGTGGTGTGCATGGCGTAGTTGGTGAACAGGATGTACTTCTGCACGGTGTCCACCTCGATGCCGGTGTAGTGCTCGATGCGGGCGCAGGCAATGTCGAAGCGCTGCGCACCAAAATGGAACAGTGGTTTTTCCTTGCCGTGGAAAGCCTTCCAAGCGCCGTCCACGATTCCGTCATGCACCGCATCGAGGGTGGGCCGGGGGATGTCGCCACGGTCCTGGGGAATCTGTGTAATCCCCCGAATATATTCCGGCGGGATGCGCTCATCCGATTGACCGACGTAGAGATCGCACAGGTAGTTGTTGGTGAGCCGCGTGAGCTGCTCTGTCAGGTAATCACGAATCAGCCATGGTTTGGATATCACCGCCGAGTAGCGGCCCTCTTGGTCCACGTAACCGAAGGGCTCGGAGCGGTCGATGGGCGTCCACTGGCGTACATGCACGGTGATCTTTGGGTACACCACGTGGCGGTAGGCATCGTGGTCCCCTGAGGCCAATGCTTCACGTGCCAGCGCACAGGAACTGTCATAGAGCTCGCAGAGACGAGCAACCGCTTCGTTGACGGAGTGGACATGCTGCAGGTCGGTCATGCCCGCGAGTGTATCCATGAAAGAAGCCCGCCGCGGTGAAGCGGCGGGCCCTATCCCCATGACTAATCCGGTAACGCGTACGGTGTGGAGCTCACCGCCGTTCCGTATTAGGCAAGCCTTAGCTTAGTACGAAAGTTGGATAGGGGTCAAGAGTAAACTGAAATTTCATGACCCCACTCCCCCTCGGTGCCCGCAGACGCCCACGCGGCGTCTACGAAGACGACTGGTCCGCGCGCCCTACCGCCGAACGCCCCTGGCCGGTTGTCTTGATCCACGGAACCTGCGACAGCAAGGGGATATGGCAGGTTCTCGCAGACATGCTCCGCGCCGCTGGCTGGGCCACCTTCGCCCCTGACTACGGGACCCGCGCCACTGGCCCCCTGCAGGAATCCGCTCGGCAGCTCGACGCCTACATCAACGCCGTCCGCACCGTCACCGGCGCGGAGCAGGTGATTCTCGTGGGCCACTCCCAGGGTGGATTATTGGCTCGGTACTGGATGCGCATGCACGATAGCGCGGAGTTTGTACGGCACGTGGTGTGTATCAGCTCTCCCAATCACGGCACGACCCAGGGTGGAATCGCCAGCCCCCTCTTTCGCAGCGAGAGGCAGGAGGAGGTGGCGCGCTCGCTTATCGACGGCTGGTTTGGCCCCGCCGGCATGCAGCAGGTCACCGGCAGCGAGATTGTTGAGGCCACGAACCGCGGCAGCGAGGTCGAACCCGGGGTGAGCTATACGTGCATCGCCACGCGCGCCGACGCCATCGTGGTTCCGCCCAACACCTGTTTCCTCAATGGCCCGAATGTCCACAACGTCTATATCCAAGACATCGAGCGCCTTGCGATTATTCGCCACGAGGATATGCCCATGGATAAACGGGTATGCCAGTTTGTCCTCGAGGAACTGGAGCGGCTCTAGAGCTCCAGCTCGTCGAGAACCGCGTCGAAAGCTGGGCCCACCTGGGTCCGCCACAGTGTGTCCACGCGGTCATCCGCGCGCCCTGGCCCTCCATTGATGGTGGCCACGCGCTTGCCCTGTTTCTTTGCCTCCAGAACGAAGCGGAAGCCGCTCATCACCGCCAGCGACGAGCCGGCTACCAGCAGGGAGTCAGACGCGTTGACCATCGCGTAGGCGGCGTCCTTTTTAAAAGTCGGAACGGGCTCGCCGAAATAGACCACGTCTGGTTTGAGGCGCTGTGAGCCGCACCGCACGCAGCCGGGCATGACAAATTCTTCGACCGCTTCTTGGCTGAGGGCAACGTCGCCGTCAGGGTTAACGTCCTCTTTGTTGACTGCCCAGCGTTGGAGGTATGTCGGGTTGGCTGTGGCGGCGCGGGCGTCGTAGTCCGCGCGTTTTTCTTCGTGTCCGCAGCTCAAGCACACCACGTGCTGCATGTCCCCGTGCAGGGCAATGAGGTTGCGCTGCCCGGCTTCCTCGTGCAGGCCGTCCACGTTCTGTGTGACAACACCTGTCAGGAGCCCGGCGCGTTCGAGTTCGACCAACGCATAGTGCGTGCGGTTGGGGTGTGCAGCTTGCATGACCCGCCAGCCGACGAAAGCACGCGCCCAATAGCGGTGCGAGGCCTGCGGGTCGTGCAGGAACTCCTGGTAGGTCATGGGGCGGTGCCGGCTGAGGGAACCGCGCGGGCCGCGGTAGTCGGGCACGCCCGATTCCGTGGATACGCCCGCGCCGGTGAGGACCATGACGTTGCCGCGGCGCAGTTGATCGGTGACGGCGTCCAGTGCTTGTTGTGGGGGAGTCGGCTCAGCGATCTCGGCGACGACCCGGGAGATGGAGCGCAACGCGGACTGGTGAGCGTGGGCAACGGCGGGATCCATGGTGCCCCAGCTTACGGGAGAGCCTCCTCGTAGAGATGATCTGAGTCGAGCTCGCCATGGCGCGAACAGCGCGCGTTCCAGCCATCCGGGCGCACCTGCACCACCATGCGGCGCCCACACAGCTGGCAATAGCGCGGGACGTCCAGGCCCGCCGCGGCCGCCGGGTGCAAGGTGAATTCCTCGCTTAGTGGTTTCCCCGTGTTGGGGTGGAACAGCGGCTCATCGCCGGCAAGGACGGCGGCGGCCAACTCCGTCGAGCTGTTCATCAGAGCGCCTTGATGGGCAGATCGATGCGGCCGAGCATGTCGACGTCCTTTTCAATCTGCTTGCCCAGAGTGGTCAGGTAGTTGCCGGCGATGATGGCGTTGATGCCGCCGAGCAGCCCCTTTTCGGTTCCGTCATCACCCAGGGAGAGCTCGCGGCCGCCCGCAAAACGGAGGGTTACAGACGGCATGGCCAGGCGGAATGCGGCCACTGCGCGCAGTGCCTCACCGAGCGGGACCAACGGGTAGTTCGCGAATGGTGTGCCCGGGCGCGGGTCGAGGAAGTTCATCGGCACCTCGCAGGGCTCGATCTGGGCCAGCTGGTAGGCGAACTCGGCGCGGTCTTCTAGTGATTCGCCCATTCCGATGATGCCGCCGGAGCAGATCTCCATGCCGACTGCACGGACGTTCTCGAGGGTCTCTTTGCGCTCCTCCCAGGTGTGGGTCGTGACGACGTTGGGGAAGAAGGACTTGGAGGTCTCCAGGTTGTGGTTGTAGCGCTGGGCGCCCATGTCCTTGAGGCGCTGGGCCTGCTCGCGGGTGAGGGTTCCCAGGGATAGGGAGATTTCGATATCAACTTCATCGAGGATGGCCGGGATGGCCTCGGCAACCTGGGACAGGAGGTTCTCGTCTGGGGCCTTAACGGCCGCCACAATGCAGAACTCCGTGGCGCCGGTCTTGGCGGTCTTCTTGGCGGCCTCCACCAGCTCCGGGATGTTGAGGCGCGCGGCACGCACGGGGGACTCGAAAAGGCCCGACTGCGAGCAGAAGTGGCAGTCCTCCGGGCAGCCGCCGGTCTTGATGGAGATGATGCCTTCCACGGAGACGTCCGGGCCGCACCACTTGAGGCGGGTTTGATGCGCGATGTCCGCAATCTCTTCCAGCTGCTCATCCGGGATCTGAAGGACCTGCAGCAGCTCTTCTTCGTTCAGGCCGATGCCCTGCTCCAGGGCCTTCTCGCGTGCGATATCTACGATGCTCATGCGGGAAACCTTACTTGAACACCGTTCAAGTTGTGGTAAATCCGCGTGTTTTGTTCGGTCCGGACTAACCTCTAGGCCATGGAATCCACGCTCTACGACGACACCCTCGCACTACTTCAGGAGCTTATTCGCAATGCCTGCGTTAACGATCTCACGCCGGATTCCGGCCACGAGGTCCGCAACGCCGACACCTTGGAGCGATTTTTTGCAGGCACCCCGGTGGAGATTCAACGCTATGAATCGCACCCAGGGCGCGTGACCATCGTGGTGACCGTTCCGGGTGACCCGGGCAAGGAGCCGCTCACACTAATGGGCCACACGGATGTCGTGCCCGTGGACGAGCCGAAGTGGACCAAGCCGCCTTTCGACGCTGTCATCGAGGATGGCAAGCTGTATGGCCGCGGCGCGGTGGACATGCTTTTTATTACGGCGACGATGGCGGCGGTAACGAGGGACGTCGCCAAGCGCGGCAATCCCGGCGGCACCCTGGCCTTTGTCGGCATGGCGGACGAGGAGGCCCGCGGCGGTTTGGGATCCATCTGGATGGACAAGCACCACCCGGAGGCCTACTCGGTGCGCAACTGCCTCTCGGAGACCGGCGGTAGCCACCTGCCCGGCGCGCTCGGCTTCAACGTCGGTGAGAAGGGCGCGGGCCAGCGCCGCCTGCACGTGCACGGCGATGCCGGCCACGGCTCGACGCCCTTTGGCAAGGACTTTGCCATCGTCAAGATCGGTGAGGTCGCTCGCCGCATCGCCGCTGCCGAGCCGCCCGTGGCCACGGATGAGGTGTGGCAGGGATTCGTCAAGACCTTCCGCTTCGACCCCGCAACGGAGGCAGCGCTTCTCGACGGCTCCGCTACCGCCGCAGATTATGAGAAATTCGGTAATTTATCTGCCTACGCCCACGCCTTCTCGCACACGACGATTGCCCAAACCGTCCTGCGCGCTGGTGGTGCCATCAACGTGCTGCCCTCCCACGCCTATCTAGAGATGGACATCCGCCCCTTCCCCGGCCAGACCCAGGAGGAGCTTGATGATTTCCTACGCGAAGCACTCGGCGATATGGCCGCGGAGGTAGAGATCGAGCACCTTATTACCGAGGACGCCACGCAATCCTCCACCGATACTGAGCTGTGGCGCTGCATCGAGGAGACCGCCCACGAATTTTTTCCGGATAAGGAAGTACTGCCGGTGCTGGCGACGGGTGGTTCCGACCTACGCGTGGCGCGCCGCCACGGCGGCAACGCCTATGGTTTTGCGCTGCATGCCGAAGATCGGGACATGGCCAGCGCGAACTCGCAGCTGCACAGCCACGATGAGCACCTTTACCTGGAAGACTTGGAGCTGACCGTGAAGGCGTATTCTTCGCTGGTCGATCGTTTCCTGAGCCGCTAACGCAAACGTGTAAAAGCTGTGGCACAATGTGGCGCATGAGAAAAAAGCTTGTCCTGTGCTCCGTTGCTGCCGCCATCGGCCTGTCCGCTCCTACCGCCTCCGCCGACATGGTGGATGACTACCTGGCCAAGGTCCCGGCCGGCCAGATCTCCTGCGAGCAGGCCACCAAGTACTACACCAACCCGTCCGACTACAACAGCAAGAAGTCCCAGGCGCTCGCTGCCGCTAACTTCCACCCGCGCGGCGGCGAGATCCGCGACGCCGTCGCCCGCGCCGACGAGGCCATCGCGCGCTGCGGCCTGAATGGCGGCGGTGGCAACGCTGCTAACAATGGTGGTGCCCCAGCCAACAACACTGCCCCAGCTAACAACACCGCGCCTACCAACAACGGTGGTACCCCAGCCAATAACGGCAATAAGGCCCCGACAAACAACGCTTTTCCGACGATTCCGGTGACCTTCGGTAACTTCACCATTCACGTCCCGGATATCGTGGCGTACCTCAAGACCCTCGTCGAGGGCACCCCGCTGGCCCAGCTTTTGCCGTAGAAAACTAGCGGAAATACGTCCCCGCGTGCAGCGCGCAGCCAGTATTGAAGGCATGCCCGCACGCGGGGCATTTATATGCGGAGTACTCGGCAAACGTCATTGTTCGGCCGCACGCTCCGCACATGACGCAGAGCTCGTCCTTCGGCATGGGTCCAAAATCATGATCCGTTAACTCCGCATGGCAGAGCGAACACGCGAACCAGCCGCCGCAGGTGTGGCACTTGTTCGCAATGACGTCGACAAGCGTGTGCCAGTGGCGGCACCGGCCCTCCGCGTCAATGGCTCCGTGGATCATGGCCGCGACTCTAACAGCCGCGCCATCGCCCGGTAGGCCGGCGTGATGTCCATGCGCAAGCGGTTCTCCAGCAATTCCGCAGGGAAATCGGCGGGGAGAAGCTGTGCGGGGAAAGGCGGGGTACGGCGCAGCGCCGCGAAGGCGGCGGCGTGGCGGCGCGTGGTTTCGACGACGATGCCAACGTCATCGGTGGGCAAAGGGGGAACGTCGCCCAGCGCGCTAATACGGGCAGCACTGTCCTCGAGGTCCCACGCGGTGGCGATAACGTCGCGGGCAGTGTCCTCATCCACGGACCAGGTGCCGATAAAGGTTTTCTGCGCCCACTCCCCCGGCGCGTGGGCGCCCACCAGGACTCCGGGCCGCAGCTGCCGGAAACCGCTGGCATGGGCGGCGCGCAGGAAGGCATCTTTCTCCGCACGGCGATCCTCGCCGATATCGAAGATCACCGTGTGAAACGCCCCCTCCCACTGGAAGTCGCGCGGCGAACCTAGGTGACGAAACTCCGCAAGGTAGTCCCCCACCATGGAATACACGGAACAACGCCCCGCTCGGCGCGAGGATAGGTCGCCCGCGCGCACCATACGGGATAGATACGTGCGCGCACCGGCCGGCGACAGACCCAGCCCAGTGAGGATCGGTGTCAGCACAGGCCCGGGGAGCTCCTCGCGGCGGGCCAACCCACAGAGGTATCCAAAAGTTCCTGGTCCAACGTCAGCCATGCCCCAACCCTAGGGTTTTTATGTGTCAGAAACAAACCGATTCGTATGTTTTGTGGCACACTATGTGGCATGAGTCTCAATCCACGCCTGCTCAACTTCCTCATCCTCGGCGTCTTCGACGTCGGCCTGGCCATCCTGCTATTCCAGATCGTCGATTCCACAACCAACAACCACGTCTATGCCTACCTGGCCGCCAGCATCGGCCCCCTCGTCGGCGGCATCATCCAGCATGTGCGCCAGAAGTCTTTTTCTGGGATTTCTGCGTTGATCCTTGCCTTCAACGTTGCTGCGGCGTTGGCCACGCTGGTCGGTGGCACCGATGAGCGCCTCCTGCTAGTTAAAGGCAGCGTTGTTACCGGCATTATTGGCTTGCTCTTCCTCGGCAGCCTGGCCCTTGGAAAGCCCCTTGCCTTCTACTTTGGCCAGCGCTTTGGCACCGACGGCACAAAGGAAGGCGTCGCCTACTGGAACGGGTTGTGGAAATACCCGACCTTCCGCGCCTCCCAGCGCTACATCACCATCGTGTGGGGCGTCGTGTTCCTGCTCGAAGCCATCATCCGCGTCGTCGCCGCCTATTCCCTCCCCTTCACCACCGCCTACTGGCTGTCGAATGCGTTGCCCTTCGTGGCCCTCGCTATCTGCCTAACGGCCACCTTCGCCATTGCTGCACGCGCCCGCAAGTCCGCGCCGACCCCGGCCTAGCGCGTGAGCCCCCACAGAATCTGCTCGTGCACGCGCGGGTCATGGGGCAGCTGCCCATGTTCGACCGGGGCCGATTCCACGTTGACCACATCCGCCCCCGGAACAGCGCTCAGCTCAGAGGTCTGATTCGGCGTCACAGTGCTATCCGCCGGCGAGTAGATGGAGGTATAGGTGAGGCCGGACGCGGTGTCCGGCAACTGGTTGAGATTCTCCATGAACTCCGAGCCCTCCAACTGTTGAATGCCGGCGCTGGTACCCACGAATTTGACCACGCTGGGGGCGATTTTGGCTGCCGTGCTTAGCGACGTTGCCCTACCGCCCCACGTCGTCCCGTGAAAATTTGCGCCGATGGTGACCACGCGGTTCACTTCGTCGGGCGAACCGTAGAGTTGGGTGAAGGTCTTGGTGTGCAGGCCGCCCTGGGAGAAGCCCACGAGGTTTACTTTGTGTGCTCCGGTGACCTCTCGGACGTGCTCTATCTGCCTGGCTATTTCGCGCCCAGAGGACTCTAGATCCGCAATCCCCTTCAGGTAGTCATAGGCGTTCTGGTAGGCCACGTCCTCGGCGCCATAATCGAAGGCCCACACGCACATGCCTTGGTCATTGAGCTTCGGGATGAGGTCGTTCCACTCAGCCGAGTTAGCCGAGGTTCCGTGCAGCAAAACGACCGGCTCGGTGACAGGACCCGTGGGCTGGCAGTCGGGATCGTTGATGCCGAGACCCTCCGCAGCGGAGGTTTCCATGGTTTGAGCATGGGCCGGAACGGGGGCCGCAGTGGCGAGGAGAATAGCGAGGAAGGCACGCTGCAGGAAGCCGTTTTTCATAAGGAGACAGCTTATCGCCGATCCCTGAGCATCTGCTGTACGGTTCCTGTATGCCTGCCGAACTACCAGGAGGAAAGGCTGCTCAAGCTGCTGGAGCGCTTGGATTCTTTCTTTTGGGTCTGGGCGTGTTTCTTTGCTTCTTCGAATGCTGCGGGCGAGTCGAAGTCATCGTAGCTATCCATCAGCGTCCGCAGAGACTGCAGATTCGGATAGATTTCGCTGTGCCACATGTGGCGGCGCGTGCCATCGGTGCACTCCTCGTTTTCTTCACCGCCGGTGTGCACCGCGAAGATCATGGTGTCCTGGTAGAGCGGCGCGCCGGAATCTCCGTTGCACGTGCGCGAAGCAAACATGGAGCGCGATTGGATGAGATTATCGAAATCGTAGCCTTGAATCTCCCCAGCGACCCCAGTCTCTTCGACGCGGACCACGGCCTCGGAGGCAAAATTGTGCATCCCCCCGTAGCCCACGAGGAAGAGCGAGTCATTGACGCGCAGTGGCCGCGAGGGCAACTCGAAGGCTTCCGCGTCCATGGGTTCCGCTTTCAGCAGGGCGACGTCCGACTTCTCTGCTACCGGGGTGGAGGCGAGCACCTTGGCACTGTCACCATCCGCCTGCGTGAGACGCAGGTCGCGGCCCAGGCAGTGTGAAGCAGTAAGCCACCAATCATTGCCGATGTACCCCGCGGAGCACTCGCGTTTGCCGTTTCGCCACAGCGCCGCGACGCGGTCATCGCTGGCTGCAACCGTGCTCGTTGCCTGTAGAACCCCGGGGACGTTCGCAGAAGTGGGGGCGCCAAACAGGGAGGACGTCACTGTCACGATGATGGAGAGCAAGGAAGCGAGAATACCAGGGAACACAAGGCGTAACTCTATCAGTGAAATCGCATGCGTGCTCACCGCACACCACGGCATATCATTAGGACCTGTGATGAAGCGATTTCTCTCTCTTGCCGCTGCACTCTTCTTACTCAGCGGCTGTTCTGTTGCGACCGGCTATTTGGTAGCAGT
>NZ_KV827310.1:0-98489 GCF_001836065.1 Corynebacterium sp. HMSC035E02 | reverse complement strand
TGGTTCTTCAAGGTCGGGTCGGTCTTGAAATAGTTGACCATCAGCTTCTCAAAGGCAATGCCATACTTTGCCTTTGGTTGGTTTTCACGCAGCTGTTCTAGGACCTCAGAGAACTTCGACATGACAACATTGTGCCTGACGGGCTATCGGCTCCGTGGCACAACACCAAAGATTGCGAAACGCGTTTGCTCGCCTTTGTCTTTGGGCCTCGGTACTGGCCGGGAGCTGTTGTGTCTACACCGACCGAGCGCGGCGGATAATCTCCGGAAGTTCCTTGATAACCACGTCGATGTCTTCTTCAGTGGTCATTCGTCCCAGGCTGAAGCGCAGGCTGCCGCGGCCGTGTTCTTCGTCAACGCCCATGGCTTCGAGCACGTGGGACATGCGGTTAACGCCCGCGTGGCAAGCAGAGCCGGCGGAGGCTTCGATCCCGGCGGCGTCGAGAAGCATGATGAGGCTGTCACCATCCGTACCCGGGAAGGACACGTGCAGGTGGGAGGCCAAGGTGGGCTCGGTGGAGTTGATGATGACGTTGTCGATGCTGTCCTCAATGCCGGCCTTGAGCTTGTCGCGGAGTGCCGTCAGGCGGGTGTCTTCCTGCTCCATTTCCGCGACGGACTCGCGCAGGGCCGCGGCGAGCGCGCTCGCACTCGCGACGTCGACGGTGCCGGGACGGATGCCGCGCTCCTGGCCGCCGCCGAAGGCGATGGGTTGAGGCGCCGGGGTACGGCGTGCGAGCAGCAAGCCAATGCCGCGGGGCCCGCCGAACTTGTGGGCGCTGGCAGCGAGTGTGGTGGCACCCAGCTCATGGAAGTTGATGGGTAGCTTGCCGGCGACCTGCACGGCATCGATGTGCACTGGGGTGTTCTGCGCGGCGGCGCGCTGAGTGATGTCCGCGACCGGCTGTATAGCGCCGGTCTCGTTGTTAGCCCACATGCAGGTGGCAACCGCGGCCGGGGTATCCAGGGCGCTTAAGTCGCTGATGTGGCCGGTGGAATCGACCGGCAGCAGATCCACGGTGGCGCCATGCTCAGCGCGGAGCTTCTCCACGGTCTCAAGGACGGCGGGGTGCTCGATGGGGGTCGAGATGATGCGCTTCTCCGCCTCCGGTGCTGCGCTTTGCGCAGCACGGAAAAGACCCTGGATGGCAATGTTATCCGCCTCCGTGCCGGAGGAGGTGAAGACTACCTCGATGGGTTCGCAGCCCAGCAGCTCGGCGACGGTCTCGCGGGCGTCGTCCAGCACGGAGCGTGCCTTACGCCCGGAGCCATAGGCCGAGCCGGGGTTGAGGGACCCGGCGGCGTCGACCCATGCGTCGATGGCGCACTGGCGCATGGGTTGGGTAGCTGCGTAATCGAGGTAGCGAGGCATTAGTTGCCGGCCCCCTTGCGGGACTCAAGCTCGGAGACCAGCGCCGGGGCGATCTCGTGGAGGTCGCCCACCACACCGAGGTCGGCGATCTGGAAGAAGGGCTCGTCCTGGTCCTGATTGACCACGACGATGGTCTCCGAGGTCTGCATGCCGGAGGTGTGCTGAATAGCACCGGAAATACCCAGGCCGATGTAGAGCTTCGGGGACACGGTCGCGCCGGTCTGACCAATCTGGTGGGCGGGGTCGTAGAAACCCTCGTCCACGGCGTCGCGGGTAGCGCCGACGGCGGCCCCGAGGGCGTCGGCAAGCGGCTCCACCACATCAGCGAACTTATCGCCCACGCCGCGGCCACCGGCCACGACGACCTTGGCGGAGGTCAGCTCCGGACGGGCGGTCTTCTCAGCCGGGGTGAAGGAGGTGACGGTGACATCCTTCGCGGTGGCGGCAGGCAGCTCGAAGGGCGCAGGTGCTGCGGTAACCGGCTGCGGCTCGGCAACCACGGAGCCTGGGCGCAGGGTGTAGACCACAGAACCGGTGGCCGTGGAGGAAGTCTCGTAGGAACCACCGAAGATGGTGTGGTGTGCGCTGCCGTCGGCATTGATGCCGTCGACGTTGACCAGGGCGCCCGAGCCCAGGCGGGCGGCGAGGCGGCCGGCGATCTCGTTGTTAGTCGGAGTCGCAGCCAGCACGATGGGCGCCGGGTTATTGGCGGCCAGGGCGTGGAGGGCGTCGACCTCCGGGGTGACGATGCGCTGCTCATAGTCGGCGGCGGTGGCCTGGACCACCTGGGCGGCACCGAAGTTGCCCAACTCGGCATCGAAGGAGGCGGCGGTGGCGGCATCCTTGGCAACAACGACGGCGGAGACGGTGCCGAGCGCGCGAGCGGCGGTGATGAGCTCACCGGTGACGGGGCTGAGCTGGTCTGCTTCGTGCTCAACTAGGACATAAACGTGAGACATAATTTTTCTCCTTTAACCCTCGATGAGATTCTTGGCGGCCAGGAAGTCCGCGACCTTGGCGGCAGCCACGGCCGGATCAGTATCCGTGATGACCTCACCGGCGGTACGGGCCGGGCGCTGCGCGGAGGCGGTAACCGTGGTGGTGGACGGCACGCCATCAATGCCCAGGTCGGCCACGGCGAGCGTGGTGACCTCAGCCTTCTTGGCGGCCATCAGGCCCTTGAAGTTGGGGAAACGCGGCTTGTCGGCCTTGTCCGTAAAGGACAGGATGGCCGGCAGGTTGGCGCTGAGTTCCCAGTGGCCGTGGACATCTTCACGGGTACCGGTGGCGGTGGCGCCGGCCAGGGAGGCTGCCTTGAGCTCAGTGAGCGCGGGCAGCTGGCGGTACTCGGCCAGGAGGCCAGCAACAAGGCCGGTGGAGGCATCCGAGGAGTTATTGCCCAGGGTGATGACCTGGACCTCGCCGAACTTCTCGGCCACCTTGTTGATGGCGGCGTTAAGAACCCAGGCGGTGGCCAGGGCGTCGGCGCCAGCGAGGGCGTCATCCGTCACGTGCACGGCGTGATCCGCGCCCATGGCCAGGGCCTTGCGCAGGGCCTCATCGGCAGCGGCCGAGCCCATGGTGAGTGCGACGACCTCGTAGCCGGCGTCGGCGTTATCGTCGCGCAGGCGCAGTGCCTGCTCGACGGAGTACTCGTTGACCTCATCGATGACGTTATCCACCGAGGTGCGGTCCAACGTGTGGTCCGCCTCCAGGGTCTTCGTTGACCACGTATCCGGTACGTGCTTGACCAGAGCCACAATGACTGGCATGTGGGCACTTCCCCTTCCGTAAATTTTGAAACTATTAGGGTGCGTAATTACCTTCGGTCGATACTACTCGCGGTCCGCACAACACCGCGACTCCCTTCGTTCCAATGCGTGTGACCACGAGCGTCTTGGCGGTCGACCCCTTCAACTTGAGCTTCTTGCGCAGCTGATCCGGGTTCACGTCTTGCCCGCGTACCAGGATTTCCAGCGAGCCAACGTCGTGAGCCGCCATAGCCGCCTTGAGCTTCTTCATGGGGACCATCTCGATGAATTCAAATCCGGACGTGCCGTGAGGCAGGCGGTCACCGGTGAGGTAAGCAATGCGCGGGTCCAGTTGGTGCAGGCCTTCCCGCGCGGCGTAGTGGCGCACCAGCCCGGCGCGCACGATGGCGCCGTCGGGGTCGATGAGGAAGCGGCCGATGGGGCCGGCCTCAGGTAGCTCGTGCTCTGCGACGTCGTCGATGACGTCCGTGTGGATTCCATCTGGCGTGGTACTGAGGACCACTGCCCTTTTCCCTGTTCCCAGGCCTGGGGTGTACAGGCAGGTTTCCTTCACCCCTCCGTCAAGGCTGACTACGCAGGCTAGGCCTTCCCATTCGGAGTGGTCGATGCCGGGTGCGCATTTGATGGCCATCTCGCTGTGGGTGGCCAGCAGATCTGCTGGCGGGGGCAGAAGTTGGTCCAGGCGGGTAATGCGGTTGCCGCCTTGGCGCCGGGCGGGGTCGGCGATGCAGACTTCGGCGGTGGTCGTGGTGGTCAGAGCATCAGCGCGAAAGACGGGATGCTCAATGTTGTGCTGCGCCATGGCTACGCGTGAGGCGTCCAGGTCGCTGCCCACATAAGCACCGGGACGATAAGCCTGCCCCTCGGTGCCGATAGAACACGTGAGGTCGTGGACCATGTCCACGTTGCGTTCCTGAAGGAACTGCGCGCGATAAGCCGCCACTGCGGGTGGAGTGGCTTGTTGGGCGGAGTCGTGGTCCATGAGCCACTGCCCCGGCAGCTTTCCGGAGCTGCGGGCTTGGATGAGTTCGGCCACGGCACGCCCGTAGTCACCAAAGTGGGCCTGCAGCTTGGCGACGTCCCGCAGGTGCGCCTTCTTGGTCCCCTCCAGGTCTGCTGCGGCGGCGTCGATCGCGGCGGCGTGCTCGCATAGGAAGGCAACTTCGTCCAGGGTGTAGCTCATGCAGGTTTCTTCAGGGGTGGATTAAATTCGGTCGACGGGAAAAGTGGTGAAGTATTCGCGGTAGCGCTCGTCATCGCGCGGGTCGCCGATAATTGGGCGTAAGTCGGAGAAAGAGGCATCATCTAAAACCTCTTTAACGCTGGAATAGGACGTGAGGCGCTTGAGCTGCGCCCACGTCGGGATGGCCAGGCGCACCAGCCCGGCGCGCCATCCGTCGAGGACCAGTTGGGGGTCGAACCAGCCGGCGTCATCGGCTTCGCCCGTATCCCCATCGGGTTCTTGGCCCTCGGGCAGTACACCGATAAAGAAGAAGGTGTCGAACCAGTGGTTGTTATCTTCGCCGGCCCAGCGGGACCAAGGCAGCAGCATGTCGGCGTCGACACGCATGCCGTTGTGCTCAAGGAACTCGGTGAAGGAAATCTCGTGGGTTTCTAGCAGCTCGCGCTCGCGGTGGTAACGAGAGGCGTCGGAGACCAAGCCGTCCTCGCGGATGGCTAACAGCGTGCCGGCCTCCTCGAAAAGCTCCCGGGCGGCGGCGAAGACAAGGGCGTGTGCCTTGTACTTGGTTACGCCCATGCGGCGTGCCATGGACACCACTGAGCGGCCTGCCCACAGTTCGCCAGAGTCCCAGGTTCGGGGCGGGAAGTCACGCGGGTCTACCCCGCCGCCGGGAAAGACGACGTGGCCGGGGTAGTTGCGCATGGTGCGCACGCGTTCTTGGATCCACACGCGCAGCCCCTCGGCCGTATCGCGCAACAAGAGGACAGTAGCGGCCAGACGTGCCCCGTTAAAGCCCGTTGTTTCGCCAGGGTCGATGGCGTCAAGGCTGTCGTGGATGGACTGACTCATGCAACTTTCCGTGTCTGCAGGCTGGGGGGCAGAATTCGAGAGGTATACGTCGAGGGTGTGTACTGAGGTTTTGTACTGAGAGATATGTACTAGGGGTTAGCGGACTCGTCGGGCGAAGTACCTCTCCCCGATGCGATCCACCTGGATAGGTTGGTGGAAGGCCTTGGAAAGGTTTTCCGACGTCAGGACAGAGTTAATGAGTCCTTTGGCCACGACCTTACCCTCATCCAGGAGCATCGCATGGGTAAATCCGTAAGGGATTTCCTCCACGTGGTGGGTAATCATGACAATCGCCGGGGCATCCGCATCGAGTGCTAGGTCCCCCAAGTAGCCCACGAGGTCCTCACGGCCGCCCAAGTCCATGCCCGCGGAGGGCTCATCCAGGATGAGCAGCTCCGGGTTAGCCATGAGCGCGCGGGCGAGGATGACGCGCTTCTTTTCTCCCTCGGAGAGCGTGCCCCAGGTCCGCTCTGCAAGGTGTGCGGCGCCGACTTGTTCCAAGATCTCGTCGGCACGGGAGAAGTCCATGTCTTGGTAGTCCTCACGCCAGCGGCCGAGGACCGCATAGCCAGCAGACACGACGAGATCATCCACGCGCTCGTTGTCCGGGATGCGGTGCTGGACGGCAGCGGAAGAGATGCCAATGGCGGCGCGCAGATCGCGCATATCCGTTTTGCCCAGGCGCTCACCCATGAGGAAAGCCACGCCAGCGGACGGGAATTCTTCGGCGGCGGCCATGCGCACCAGGGAGGTCTTGCCCGCGCCATTGGGGCCGATGATGACCCAACGCTCATCGAGCTCCACCTGCCAGTCGACGGGCCCGACCAGCGTGCGCCCGCCGCGTCGTAGCTCGACGCCGCGGAAGTCAATCAACCAATCCTCGTCGGTTTCCATCAGTTCAGGGTCTTGCTGGCTCAATTGCTCTGGAGTGTTCACACGCACCATTGTGGCCGATATCCTCCTTCCCCGGTGAAACTGACACAGCTGCATTATTCTATGGGCATGACTCAACGCCTTGGTATCGACGATGTCCGCCCCTCCCTCTCCGGTAATGCCGCCTCGAAGGCCGTAGTCGGAGAGGTTGTTCCTGTCACCGCGCTGGTGTGGCGCGAGGGCCACGATGCCGTCGCCGCGACGCTGTCGGTGTGGAACACCGAATCCCCGTCCACCTCCGCCGTGACCATGACCGTGGACCCGGAAGACCAGGACCGAGTCCACGGGGTGTTTACTCCGGCGACTCCCGGGCGTTGGTTCTTCCGCATCGATGCCTGGTCGGATCCGATGTCCACGTGGCGCAACGCGGTGATCAAGAAGATGGAGGCGGGGCAATCCGCACAGGAGCTCAGCAACGATCTGTTGCACGGCGCCGAGCTCTTCGAGGAGGCGGCCATCCAGTGCCCGAGCGATAAGGCGGAGCTGCTCTTTCAGGCGTCGAAAGAGCTCAAGGATGACACGGTGGACGTCGACAAGCGCGTGCGTACCGCGCTCTCCGAGGAGGTCGCCGAGATCCTCCACCACCACCCGCTGCGCCACCTGCTGGTCGAAGGTGACATCCACGAGGTCCTGGTAGAGCGCCGCGATGCCCTCTACAACTCCTGGTACGAGCTCTTCCCGCGCTCGACCGGCGGGTGGGATGACGAGGGTAACCCCGTGCACGGCACGTTTAAGACCACAGCGCAGGCACTGGAGCGCGTGGCTGCCATGGGTTTCGACACCGTCTACTTCCCTCCCATCCACCCCATTGGCGAAGTGCACCGCAAGGGCCGCAACAACTCGGTGGTGGCTGAGCCTGGTGATGTGGGCTCGCCGTGGGCCATTCAGGACCACTCCACCACGCACCCGGAGCTGGGCACCATGGAGGACTTTAAGGAGCTGGTCAAGAAGGCCGCCGACTTGGGCCTGGAGGTAGCACTGGACTTGGCGTTGCAGGCCTCCCCGGACCACCCGTGGGCCAAGACCAACCCGGAGTTCTTCACGGTGTTGGCCGATGGCACCATCGCCTACGCCGAGAACCCGCCGAAGAAGTACCAGGACATTTATCCGCTGAACTTTGATAACGATCCGGATGCCATCTATGCCGAGATCTACCGCATCGTCATGATTTGGGTGGAGGCTGGTGTCACCACCTTCCGCGTGGACAACCCGCACACCAAGCCGGCCAATTTCTGGAACTGGCTGATCTCCAAGGTACACATCACCCACCCGGAGGTCATCTTCCTCTCCGAGGCCTTCACCCGCGCCCCGCGTCTGTTCGGTCTGGCCAAGGCAGGATTTACGCAGTCTTATACCTACTTCACGTGGCAGACCTCCAAGCATGAGCTCACTGAGTTCGCGCAGATGCACGTGGAGCAGGCCGATATCTGCCGGCCCAACCTCTTTGTCAATACCCCGGATATCCTCCACGAGTCCCTGCAGACCGGCGGGCGCGCCATGTTCGCCATCCGCGCCACCCTGGCGGCCACGCTCTCCCCGCTGTGGGGCGTGTACTCCGGCTTCGAGCTCTACGAGCACCAGGCCGTCAAGCCCGGCAGCGAGGAGTACCTCGATTCTGAGAAGTACGAGCTGCGCCCGCGTGACTTCCAGGCAGCGCTGAAGTCCGGGGATTCCCTGGAATCCTATATTCGCCTACTCAACGTCATCCGCCGCGAAAACCCGGCCCTCCAGCAGCTGCGCACGCTACGCTTCCACAACACCGATAACGAGGCCATCATCGCCTACTCCAAGGCCGATCCCGCTACCGGCAATGTGGTGCTCGTGGTGGTCAACCTCGATCCGCGCAATGCGCAGGAGGCCACGGTCTATTTGGATCTGGCCGCCGTGGGCCGCCACCCGGGTGAACACTTCACGGTGCAGGACACCATCAGTGGTGCCGCCTACGAGTGGTCCGACCGCAACTTCGTGCGCCTAGAGCCGCTGCGCGACGTCGCCCACGTCTTCATCCTCCCGCCTGCCCACCATGAGCTGCAGGAACGCATTGCGTGGCGCCGGGTGAAGGACTACCGCGCTTAAGTTTTAAAGCCGCTGAAACCCCGCGCTGAACCCGTACCCCCTTCATGGGTAGCGCGGGGTTTCTTTTCTGCCCCGCGAGCGGGTGTTGTTCGGTAATTTGGTCTGTATGAACATCCCGGCCTCAGACCTCGAACGCCTTAACCACTGCCGCCACCACGCGCCCCATGATTTTTATGGCTGGCACGACGGAACCGTCCGTACCCGCCGCCCCGGTGCCGAAGCCGTCGAGCTCGTCACCACTTCCGGCACCACCGCGATGCGCGCGGTTGGGGATGATATCTGGGAGGCCCCGCTCGCAGAGGAAGCCGACTACCGCCTGCGCATCACGTACCCAGACCAGCCCGCCTTCGAGGTAGCAGACGGCTATCACTTCCTGCCCACCCTGGGCACCTTGGATCAGCACCTCATCGGCGAGGGCCGCCACGAACGCTTGTGGGAAGTGCTCGGTGCCAACCTCAAGACCTACACCACCGACATGGGAGTAGTCGAGGGCACGGCGTTTGCCGTATGGGCACCCAACGCGGAGGGCGTGGCCGTGGTCGGTGACTTCTGCGGCTGGAACCCCACCCAATACCCCATGCGCAGCCTCGGCTCCACGGGCATTTGGGAGGTTTTCATCCCCGGCGTGGGCGAAGGCGAGCGTTATAAGTTTGCGGTCCACGGCAAGAACTCTCCGCGCATTGACAAGGCCGACCCCCTGGCCAAGCGCACCATCGCCCCGCCGGAGACCGCCTCCGTAGTAGCCCGCTCCAGCTTCGAGTGGAGCGACGAGGAGTGGATGAGCAAGCGCACCGGGGACCTCGACGTCCCGATGAGCGTTTATGAGCTCCACGTCGGCTCCTGGAAAGTGGGCGCCAACTACAACAGCTTGCGCGAAGAACTCATCCCTTACCTGGTGGAGCACGGCTTTACCCACGTGGAGCTGCTGCCCGTGGCCGAACACCCCTTTGGCGGTTCCTGGGGTTACCAGGTCTCCGGCTACTACGCTCCCTCCGCGCGCTGGGGCTCCCCGGATGAGCTGCGCGCGCTTATCGACGAATTGCATAACGCTGGCATCGGCGTCTTCATCGACTGGGTGCCTGCGCACTTCCCCAAGGACGAATGGGCGCTGGGCCGCTTCGACGGGCAGGCACTCTACGAGCACCCGGATCCGCGCCGCGGTGAGCAGGCCGATTGGGGCACCTACGTCTTTGACTTCGGCCGCAACGAGGTGCGCAACTTCCTCGTGGCTAACGCCCTCTACTGGGCTGAGGAGTTCCACGTCGACGGCTTGCGTGTCGACGCCGTTGCTTCCATGCTCTACTTGGACTACTCCCGCGAGGAATGGCTGCCCAATATCTACGGCGGGCGCGAGAACCTTGAGGCAGTCCAATTCCTCCAGGAGACCAACGCCACGCTGAACCGTAACCACCCGGGCGTGCTGACTATCGCCGAGGAATCCACCTCCTGGCCAGGCGTAACCGCCCCGACGCATGAGGGCGGACTGGGCTTTAGCCTGAAGTGGAACATGGGCTGGATGAACGACACCCTGGAGTACTTCAAGCACGAGCCGATTCACCGCCGCTACCACCACGGCGAGCTCACCTTCTCCATGGTCTACGCCTATTCGGAGCGCTACGTACTGCCGTTTAGCCACGACGAAGTGGTCCACGGCAAGGGCTCCTTGTGGGAGCGCATGCCGGGCGATGACTGGAACAAGGCCGCGGGCCTGCGCGCACTGTATGGCTACATGTTCTCCCACCCGGGCAAGCAGCTAATGTTCATGGGCCAGGAGTTTGGCCAGACCACCGAATGGGCAGAGGGGCACTCCGTGGACTGGTCCAATTTGGAGGGCTGGGGCAACGAGTGGCACCACGGCATTAAGCGCCTGGTGCGCGACCTCAACGCGGTGTACAAGCAACAGCCGGCCCTGTGGACTCAGGACTTTACCCAGGCTGGCTTCCAGTGGGTCAAGGCTGACGACGCCAATAACAACATGCTCGGCTACGTGCGCTACGGCAAGGACGGCTCCGCGCTTCTGGCGGTGTGCAACTTCTCCGGCAGCTCGGTGCCCAACTATGACCTCTGGGTGCCGCGCGATGGCGAGTGGGAGCTGCTCATCAACACAGACGACGCCGTCTACCAAGGCGCTGGCAACGACCTTGCCCACCACGTGCGCTCCGAAGGCAACCACGTACAGCTGCACCTGCCGGCCAACTCGGTGCAGTGGTATGCCTTCCGTGGCTAGTTTCTCAAAATACAACTGCCCGAGTTGCCAAAGATCACCGCTGGGATCGAATTCCAGCCCCTAGTTTTGGCAACTCAGGCAGTTTCAGTTTTCAGTCCTGCGCGTGACCATCAAGGAAAGCTCTTACGCGAGCATCAATGTCATCGCGCAGCGCATCCATACGCGCTTCTCCCTCTAGGCCACGCACGGACGGGTCCTCAATCTCCCAACGCTCAGCCACTCCGTCATAGTCGGCATCACCGACGATGACGACGTGATCCACCGAAGACGCGAGGCCGGCATCAAGCAGCGTCGGCGTACCTTCCATGTCCGCTCCGACCTTTGCAAGGGAAGCCTGCGCCTCAGCGTTCACCCCCTGCTCACGGTGCTGTTCAGTGGTCTTTACGCCTGCAGAGTGAACTTCCCAATCGGGCGCATGCTTCCTAGCTAAGGCAGCCGCCATCTGAGACTTGCCCCGGTTGGTATTGCAAAGAAAAAGTACGGAGGTCATGCCTCCGCACTTTAGTCATATTGCGGTGTGTCTGTAGGACCAGATCCCTAGTTCTTCTTCACCGCGTAGTACACCGGCAGGGACTTCCAGTTGAATGTCACGTCCTGGACGTTCTCCGACCACCCGCCGACCACGTTCGGGTAGAACAGCGGGATGGAGGGAAGGTCACGCAGCAGCAGCTCCTGTGCCTGGTTGTAGAGCTTCGCGGCTTCCTCCTCGTTCGCGGCGCCGTTGGCCTTCACAATCAGTTCATCGAATTCCGGGTTGGAGTACTTCGAGTCATTCGAAGCTACGCCCGTGGTGAAGTTTGGCCCAAGGAAGTTACCCATCGAGGGATAGTCGGCGAACCACGCCGTGCGGTAGGCGCCGTCCATACGCTCGGTGCGGTAGGCATCGCGGAAGGACTTGAAGTCCGGGTAAGGGTTGCCCACGGCCTGGATTCCCAGCGCGTTGCTGATGCTGTTAGCCACCGCATCAGCCCAGTCCTTGTTGTCACCATCGGTGTTATAGTTGATCGGGAACGTGCCTTCAAAAGCACCGTACTTCTTGTCGGCCTCCGCCCACAGCTTCTTGGCTTCCTCCGGGTTATAGTCCAGGTTCTCCGAACCCGGCAGGCTGTCGTTGTACCCGTTCAGCACCGGTGAGGTGAACTCCCGGGCCGGGGTGCGGGTGCCATGGAAGATGGTCTCCGCGATCTCCTCACGGTTGATGGCCATCGAGATTGCCTTGCGTCGCAGCGTGCCCTCTTCCCCACTGAAATGAGGCGTTTCTACGTGGATGGACATCTCCAGGTAGGTGGCAGCCGGCTTGGTCTCCTCGCGGCCGGCCAGGTCCTGCTCATAGCTGCCGAAAGCGGATGAAGGAATGGCTTCGAGCACATCGAGGTTATTCGCCAGCAGGTCCATGTACGCAGCACTAGAGTCGGCGTAGAAGGCGAATTCGATGCCGTCGTTCTGCGCTGCGCGGTCGCCCTTATACTCCGGGTTCGGCTCGATGATCAGGTTCTGGTTGTGGTTCCATTCCTTGATCTTGTACGGACCGTTGGACACCGGGGTCTCGCCGAAAGCCTGTGGGTCCTCCAGTGCGGCCGCAGGCACCGGGAAGTACGCGTTGTAACCTAAGCGGCTCGGAAAGTCGCTTTCCGGTTGGGTGAGCTCGATGGTGAAGGTGCGCTCATCGATGACCTTGAGGCCCTCCATTTCTTTGACGCCTTCACCGTAGCCCTTAATGGAGGAGAAGAAGCTCTCATTGAGCTGTTCGTTGGCTACAGCGTAGTTCCACGTATCGACGAAAGTAGCCGCGGTTACGGCGGAGCCATCGGAGAACTTCAGGTCCGGCTTGAGCGTGACCTTGTAAGTCTTGTCCCCTTCCTTGTCAATGGACTCGGCCATCTCGTTGTGCACGTTGCCGTCAGCGTCGTAGTACACCAATCCGGAAAACAGCATGTCGACGATGCGTCCGCCACCGTTCTCATTCGTCATCGCGGGGATAAGCCCCTGCTGCGGCTCGGTGCCCAGAACGCGAACATAGTTGGCACCGCCGGCACTATCGGAGCCGTCGCTTCCGCAGGCGGCAAGGGTAAAAGCAAGAGAGGCGGCGCCGACGACGCCGAGGAGCTTGCGCATGAGAGTCCTCCTGAAAGAGTTAAACAACAAGTGTGCGTGATAACACTAGAAGGAATTTAGCATGCTTCAACTCACATAATAGATTTAACGCAAAAGACCCTCAGGAGAGGACTCAACGGAGTCATCCTGAGGGTTCAACCCGCGACAGTCTTGGAAGGTCACTCTGGGCCCAGCACAAGCCGGGCACTATTACTACGCCGTCTTTAGTACAACGCGCTCGCCAGCTTCGTGCGCGCGGCCAGCACGCGCGGATCGCCGGAGTCAAAGAGCCCAAAGAGCTCCAAGAGGCGGGTCTTGAGCTGTTCCTTCTCATCCCCACCGGTGCGCTTCATGGCGTCGATGAGGCGCTCGAAGGCGCGGTCAGGGGCACCGGCGACAACCTCCGCGTCGGCGGCATCGAGCTGCTTGGACACATCCTCCGGGGCGGCATCCGCAGCGGCGACGGGATCCTCGCTGCGATTAGCTGGGTCCAAACGCTTGAGCAACAGCGTGGTATCGCGGGCCTGCTTGATTTCCACGTTGTCTGGCTCGGCGGCCAAGATCTCCTCGTAGGTGGCGATGGCGGAATCGAAATCGCCGCGGTTGAGTGCGTCTTCCGCAAGGCTCAGGCGCGGATCAGCAACTTCCTCTGCGGGGTTCTCCCCTGCTTCGCCCTGTTCGGGTAGGCCCTTGAGCTGGGGGCCGAGCTTGTCGACGATCGCCGCGATCCACTGCTCGAGGTTCTCACGCGGCTGCCCGCCCTCGAAGTTGGTCACAGGCTGGCCGGCGGCAATGGCGACGGTGGTCGGCAGATTCTGCACGCCGAAGACCTGCGCCACCTGGGGCACGACATCAGCGTTAATGTAGCCCACGATGAACTTCAGCCCACCGGCGGCCGCCATTTCCTCGAAGTCCTTCTTGAGCTGCTCAGAGGCAGGCGAGCGCGGCGAGCCAATCAGGGCGATAACCGGCACCTCCGCAGAGCGGCGCACCAAGTCATTCTCGAAGTTCTGCTCGGTGACCTCGAAGAAGGGCGCGATCCCTCCGCTGGAGCTAGCGGCTCCGGCGCTTGCAGCCTGTGTCTGGGCTTGCGCCCGTGCCTCCGCCTGCTGCTTGATCGCACCCAGGTCGAGGGCTCCTCCTACGTACGGTCCGGTCACTTATTCTCCTCCAGGTAACGGTTAACGGAATCTACTTTTTGGGTGATTTGCCCGGTCACGCCTTCGCGGATATCGGCCTTAATCACCAGGCTCGTGCGCGGCGACACGGCGCGTACGGCATCGGTGGCCTCCTTAATGACCGCGAAGACCTCGTCCCATTCACCCTCAATGATGGTGAACATGGAGTTGGTCTCATTGGGCAAGCCCGAAGCACGGACAACACGCACTGCTTCGGCCACGGCCTCGGACATTTCAGCACTTTCATCGCCCACGACAGTGGGCGCTACGGAAAAGGCAACAATCATGCCCGCCATCCTACCGCCGGTCCCAGCAGTGCCGGTGCCAGTGTCGACGGTCCTCACCGCGCCCACCGGTATCCCGTGGCCACGCCACGATGTGCGCCACCCCGGGAGGGATATTCTGGTTGCATCCTGGGCAAACGTAAAACTTCTGGGCGGCGGCACTTCCGACGTGCCGCATGACGAAGGGCTCGCCATTGGTCCAGGTCGGCCCTGCCACCGTCTGCGAGCCCAGGAAGGCGCTGCCATCGCGCGGCAGCGAGCGCGACTCCTCGCGGATTCTGCGGTTGCGGCGTGGCACTAGAACAACCGCAGCTCGTTGGATTCGATGCCGCGCAGCTCCTGGTAGTCCAGGACCACGCAGCGAATGCCGCGGTCCTCCGCCAGTGTCCTGGCTTGGGGCTTGATTTCCTGCGCGGCGAAGACACCATGCACGGGTGCTAGCAAATCATCGCGGTTAAGCAGTTCGAGGTAGCGCGTGAGCTGCTCGACGCCATCGATGCCCCCGCGGCGTTTGACCTCCACGGCGACGAACTCGTTCTCAGCGTTCTTCGCCATAATGTCCACCGGGCCAATAGCCGTGGGGTACTCGCGGCGCACCAGAGAGTACTTCTCCCCCAACGTTTCGATGTGCTCGGCCAGCAGCTCTTGCAGGTGGGCCTCCACACCGTCCTTGACCAAGCCCGGATCTTCACCTAGCTCCATGTCGATATCCTGGTGGATCGCAGCAATGGTGATGCGCAGCTGCTCACCCTTGGGGTTCTCCACCAGCCACAGCTTTTCCCCGGTGTCTTCGCCATCGATATCCTCAATCGCTGACTCCTCAAAGGTGCACGGCGGCGTCATCCAGTTCAAGGGCTTGTAGGCGCGATCATCCGCGTGGATGGACACCGAACCATCGGCCTTAATGAGGATGAGCCGATCCGCCATCGGAAGGTGGGCGTCGAGGCGGCCGACGTAGTCTACGGAGCATTGGGCGATGACAAGACGCATGCCCTCTACCCTATCGTTGAGCGCTACTTCTTAGGTAAACGGGTAGCCCGTTGGCGCATCTGGTGATAGTCCAGCTTTTCTTGGCGCTTCGACGGAGCCGACTCCACCCACGCGTTCAGGGCCATAATGCCCTGCGCATCGGAGGCAATCTCGTAGTCCCGCCCATCGATGCGAATCTGGATAATTTGATGATCCGAGGGCATAAAAGAAGCCTCGTCATCGTCCATCGGGCGAGTCTTACCCAATTCGATGTCGAGGCGATTAAAACGCTTGTTAGCGCGCGGCATGACGGAGCGAAGCTTAAAGTAATTCATATACTCGCCGTCATAGCGCACGAGACCGTGACGCCAAGAATGAGAGTCCTTCGACGGTAGTTGGCGCAAAAGGATGCTCGTGCCGCGGGAGCGCACGGTGAAAAAGCGCACCGCCGCCAGGATGAGGAAAACCAGAAGGACCAGTGCACACAGACCTAAAAGAATTGTTAGCCCCTGAAGCACCTGAGAATTCATGGGTTGATTGTACCGCCGTTGGAGTAGACAACGCTAGTCATTGCTCAGAGTTACTCGTCTTGGGGGCGGAGAAGACGAAGGAACCCCACCCCCTCTTAGCGAGGTTGTGGGGTTCCTAAGTGAAAGTGGGAAGGGCGGTCATTGCTGCCCGTCGGTTCCCTCTCCGCTCATCCGTTAGCTGTTGAAGCGGCGTACGGCGCGCAGTGCAGCTTCGCCGCGAGACCTTGTCAACTCACGCTCAGACTTCAGGTCTTCCTGTGCCTGGGCTTCATCGACCTCGCGGGCCCAGATGGCCCAATCGGCGAGGACGGTGATCTTGTTCTCGGACACGGAGAGGAAGCCACCCTGGACAGCGGCGACGCGACGGTCGCCGTCGACTGGGTGGATGGTCACAACACCATTGTCGATCAACTGACCGACCATGGGCTCATGACCAGGAAGCACGCCGATCTCACCCTCGGTGGTCTCAGCCGTCACCATGGTGGCCTTGCCGGTCCACAGCAGGCGCTCGACGGAAACCAATTCGGCGGTGATGTCAGCCATGTGCCTCTCCCTACTTCTTCTCAGTCAGCTTCTTGTACGCAGCCTCGACGTCGTCCAAGCCACCCAGGCCGTTGAAGGCCTGCTCCGGGTAGTGGTCGAATTCGCCGTTGCAGATGCGCTCGAAAGCATCGATGGTATCGGCCAGCGGCACGTAGGAGCCCGGCAGGCCGGTGAACTTCTCTGCGACGAAGAAGTTCTGGCCCAGGAAGCGCTCGATACGGCGAGCACGCTGAACGGTAATCTTGTCTTCCTCAGATAGCTCATCCATACCAAGGATGGCGATGATGTCCTGAAGCTCCTTGTTCTTCTGCAGAATACCGATGACGCGCTGTGCAACCTCGTAGTGGCGCTCGCCCACGATGGACGGCTCCAGAATACGAGAGGTAGAGGTCAGCGGGTTCACTGCCGGGTAAATACCCTTCGAAGCAATACCACGGTCCAACTCGGTGGTGGCATCGAGGTGGGCGAAGGTGGTCGCCGGAGCCGGGTCGGTGTAGTCATCGGCCGGCACGTAGACGGCCTGCAGGGAGGTAATGGACTTACCCTTGGTGGAGGTAATACGCTCCTGCAGCACACCCATCTCATCAGCCAGAGTCGGCTGGTAACCCACGGCGGAAGGCATGCGGCCCAGCAGGGTCGACACCTCAGAACCGGCCTGGGTGAAACGGAAGATGTTGTCGATGAACAGCAGCACGTCCTGGTTCTGCACATCGCGGAAGTACTCCGCCATGGTCAGGCCGGACAGAGCCACGCGCATACGGACTCCTGGCGGCTCATCCATCTGGCCGAAGACAAGTGCGGTGTCCTGGAGAACGCCCATCTCTTCCATCTCGAGGAAGAGGTCGGTGCCCTCACGGGTGCGCTCGCCGACGCCGGCGAAGACGGAGGTACCGGAGAACTCGCGTGCGATACGAGTAATCATCTCCTGGATAAGAACGGTCTTACCCACACCTGCACCACCGAACAGGCCGATCTTGCCGCCCTTCACGTACGGGGTCAGCAGGTCGATGACCTTAATACCGGTCTCCAGAATCTCGGTCTTACCCTCGAGCTGGTCGAAAGCCGGCGGCTCGCGGTGGATGCCCCACTGCTCGCCATCGCGGCCCAGACCCGGCTGGTCAAGGCAGTCACCGAGGGCGTTGAAGACGTGGCCCTTGACCACATCGCCCACCGGGACGGAAATCGGCTTGCCGGTGTCGGTCACGGCGGCACCGCGGACGAGGCCGTCGGTCGGAGCCATGGACACGGCACGGACGAGGTTGTCACCGAGGTGCTGAGCGACCTCAAGGGTGACGGTCTTTGCAACAGCCTCGAGGGTCACCTCGACGGTCAGTGCGTTGTACAGTGCCGGCAGCCCGCCACGCGGAAACTCCACGTCGACGACCGGACCGATGACACGCACCACACGGCCGGCGGTAGCCGACGACTGTGTGTTCTGCTCTTGCAGAGCTGTAGTCATAATCTAGTCACTTTCTGCGCTTTCGGCGAGCGCCCCAGCGCCACCGACGATCTCTGTGATTTCTTGGGTAATCTGCGCCTGACGGGCCTGGTTGGCCACGCGCGAGAGGTCCTTGACCAGCTCGGTAGCGTTGTCGGTTGCAGACTTCATTGCGGTACGGCGTGCGGCGGACTCGGAGGCCGAGGACTCCAAGAACATCGCAAATAGGAGGCGAGACACGTACTGCGGAAGCAGCGCTTCCATCAGGGTGTCCGCATCCGGCTCGAAGTCGTAATCAGGGGTGATCTGATTGTTCGGCTCGGCGTCGGAAAGCGCGGACTCACCCAGGTTGTAGTCCTCTTCCTCGATAACCGGTACCACCGGCAGCAGCTGCTGCACACGCGCGGTCTGGGTCAGCATGGACTCGAACTCGGTGTACACGACGTGTACCTGGTCGAAACCGCGAACGGTCTCGCCCTCCACGTTAATGCCCTCGCGGGTCTTGGCCTGGCCGTTCGAACCGGCGACGAAGCCGTCGATAATGTGGCGGCGCACATCGTGCGTCTTTTCCCAGGTCGGATCCTGCGAGAATCCAGTCCAGCTGCCTGCGACCTCGTCCTCACGGAACTTGTAGAAGCCAACGCCCTTGTTGCCGGTCACGTAGCGGACGGTCTCGAAACCCTCGCTCTTGAGCAGGGCTTCCAGCTCGGCCGCCTTCTTGAAGATGTTGTTGTTGTAGCCACCGCACATACCGCGGTCCGAAGAGACCACGAGAATAGCGGCAACCTTCGCATCTTCGCGTTCCCGGAGCATCGGGTGATCCAAGGACGTGTGCGCCGCCAGCTTGTTAAGCACGTTGGACAGTTCACGTGCATAAGGCTGCGCCGCTTCTACCCTGGCCTGAGCCTTGGTAATGCGCGAGGTAGCAATGAGCTCCTGTGCCTTGGTGATCTTCTTGGTGGAATTGACGGACCGGATACGGTCACGCAGTTCACGAAGATTAGCCATGGTGTTCGCTCCTCCCTTCTTTTTCTAGACGGTTAATTCTTAGAGCGTGCGAAACTCTATTTGGCCGTCTTGCGGGAGACGTTGAGCTCGGTCTTATTCACATCATCCGCGGCGAGTGGGTCAACCGGCGCCTCGGTACCAAGGTTGTTGCCCTCGGTCGTGCGGAAGGACGGAGTGAAGTCCTTTGCTGCTGCAACAAGTGCATCCTTGGACTCGTCGGTCAGAGCGGTACCGCCCTGGATCTGCTCGAACACCTGCGGGGTTGCAGAGTTGAGGTGGTCGTGCAGCTCCTTCTCGAAGCGGCGTACGTCCTCGACGGGAACGACGTCGAAGATGCCCTGGTCTGCGAGGAAGATGGACACCATCTGGTACTCGACAGGCTGCGGGGAGGACTCGGACTGCTTGAGCAGCTCGACGAGGCGCTCACCGCGCTCCAGCTGAGCCTTGGAAGCCGGATCCAGGTCGGATGCGAAGGCCGCGAAGGCCTGCAGGTCACGGTAGGCAGCCAGCTCGAGACGGAGGTTACCGGCAACCTTCTTCATACCCTTGGTCTGTGCGGCACCACCAACACGGGAGACGGACACACCGACGTTAATTGCCGGACGGACGCCCTGGTTGAACAGGTCGGACTCCAGGAAGACCTGGCCGTCGGTAATAGAAATAACGTTGGTCGGAATGAAGGCGGAGACGTCGTTCGCCTTGGTCTCAATGATCGGCAGTGCGGTCATGGAACCTGCACCCATGTCGTCAGAGAGCTTTGCAGCACGCTCCAGCAGACGGGAGTGGAGGTAGAAGACGTCGCCCGGGTAAGCCTCGCGGCCCGGCGGACGGCGCAGCAGAAGGGAAATCGCACGGTAGGCCTCAGCCTGCTTGGTCAGATCATCGTAAATGATCAGGACGTGGTTGCCCTGGTACATCCAGTGCTGACCCAGAGCTGCACCGGAGAACGGTGCCAGCCACTTGAAGCCGGCGGCGTCGGATGCCGGAGCAGCCACGATGGTGGTGTACTCCAGAGCGCCGTGCTGCTCCAGGGTGTGGCGCACACCAGCAATGGTGGAGCCCTTCTGGCCGATGGCGACGTAGATGCAGCGGACCTGCTTGTTCTTGTCGCCAGATTCCCAGTTAGCCTTCTGGTTCAGGATGGTGTCGATACAGACGGCGGTCTTACCCGTCTTACGGTCACCAATGATCAGCTGACGCTGACCACGACCAATCGGGGTCATCGCGTCAATAGCCTTGATGCCGGTCTGCATCGGCTCTTCCACCGGCTGACGCTGCAGCACGGACGGTGCCTGCAGCTCGAGGACGCGGTCCTCTTCAGCGGTGATCGGGCCCATGCCGTCAATCGGCTGGCCCAGGGGGTTGATAACGCGGCCGAGGAATTCCTCGCCCACAGGGATGGAGAGAACCTCGCCGGTCCTCTTGACCTCGTCGCCTTCTTTAAGCGACTCGAAGTTGCCCAAGACCACGACACCGATGGAGTTGGTGTCAAGGTTCTGTGCGACGCCAATTACGCCGCCGGGGAACTCGAGCAGCTCATTCGCCATGACGGACGGCAGGCCCGAAACCTGCGCAATACCGTCAGCTGCCGAAATGACCACGCCGACCTCCTCACGGGAGGCCTCCGCGGAGTAGCTCGAGGTGTAGTTCGCAATCGCGCTACGGATCTCGTCGGAGGAGATCGTCAGCTCCGCCATGTTCTTCCTGCTCTCGGTAGTATCTTCCAGCAATTACTTAATCGTTTCTGTCGTTTCGGCTTATGCCATCTGCGCGCGAAGGCGAGCAATCTTGCCTGCCGTCGAACCATCGATGACTTCGTCGCCGACGCGGATGGTCATACCACCGAGGAGGCTGGTGTCAACCTCAGAGTGGATGGACATCGCACGACCATAAATTTTGCCCAGCTTTTCAGCGAGTGCTGCCCGCTGGCTATCGTTCAGCTCACCCGCCGAGGTCACGCGCGCGATGGTACGGCCCTGCAGCTTGGCTGCAGTGTCCGCCAATCCGGCGAGATCATCAATCGGGTTCTGCTCCGGGCGGCCAATGGCCTGCAGCGCAAGCGCTTCAGTGACCATCGTGACCTTGCCGTAGAGCACGCTTGCCAGCAGCCCAACCTTGCGGTCGGACGTCGCAGTACGGTCTGAAAGCAGCTGGGTCAGTTCGCCTTCGCGGTCAAGCACGCGCGACAGGGAGAAGAGTTCGTCTTCCACCTGGCCCAGCTTGCCCTCAAACTCAGCGCCACGCAGCAGTGCGCGACGGCCAAGGATGATAAGGCCGCGGGCGATATCACGCGGGGTCGACCACTGTGCGGCGGCTGCCTCCTGGAGCACCTGCAGTGCTACCGGGGAAACCTTGCCGCCGAAAAGGGTCTGGACCAGGGACTTGCGCTCCTCGGAGGTGGAGGCGTCGTCGGTCAGCGCGACGCGCAGCTCGCGGTCGCCGTCGAGAACGCGGACCACCTCAAAGAGGTCCTGGCCTGCCTGGGTAGCAGTCGCCACCGAGCGGTCACCGGAGAGGAACTCATCCAGCTTGGACTCAACGGTAGCGAGTGCTTCGCGGCTAGCTGCCTTCATCGTTGCCTACTTTCCGGCCGGTGCCACAGTGTCGAGCTCGGACAGGAAGTTATCAATGGTGGAGGACTGCTTGGTGGCGTCCGAAAGTTCGCCGCCGAGCAGCTTCTCTGCCAGGTTGATGGAGTTCTGTCCGATGTCGGAACGCAGCTCAGACACGACCTGTGCGCGGGAAGCTTCAAGCTGCTTCTCGCCAGCGGTCAGAATGCGACGAGACTCTTCTTCTGCAGCTTCCTTAGCCTCTGCCTCGATCAGCTTGCCGCGCTCGCGCGCCTGCTCACGAATCTCCGCAGCCTCTGCTCGCGCGTCAGCGAGCTGAGCATTGTACTTTTCCAGAGCGGCCTTTGCTTCGGCCTGCTGAGCCTCCGCACGCTTAAGGCCACCTTCGATCCGGTCTTCACGCTCCTGCAGCATCTTGTTGTATGCCGGAAGAACGAGCTTCCAGAACACAATCAGGATGATGATGAACGGAATGAGAGACCAGACCAAGTCGTACATCTTGGGCAGAAGGATAGAGTTGCCCGACTCGAGGGGCAGGGTTTCACTTCCTTCTGCTGCAAGGTAGTAAATGACGTTGTTCATGGGGCTCCGTTCTTAAAGTTCGATTTACTTTGTGTAAAGCGCTCTTTAGAACAGGAAGCCTGCAACGAGGCCAATCAGGGCGAGGGCCTCAACGAAGGCGATACCCAGGAACATGGTGGTACGCAGCTGGCCAGCCATCTCCGGCTGACGTGCCATGCCCTCGACGGTCTTGCCGACGAGGATACCGATGCCCAGACCCGGGCCGATGGTTGCGATGCCGTAGCCGATGGCGCCGAGGCCCTTGAGGGTGGACTCGTCAGCAGCCTGAGCAAGAATGATTTCGTTCATGATGAAAGTCGTTCCCTTTCAAAGTTTTCCCACGGATTCTTCCGCGGGGGATGTGGTGGTTTTGGGGTATTTAGTTAACCGCGAGGTTCGCGTTGTTGTTAGTGCGAATCTGCATGCAGCGACAGTTCGATGTATACCGCCGTCAGCAGGGCGAAAATGTATGCCTGCAGGAAGATGACGATAATTTCGTACAGCGTGAACAGAACCGCTGCGACCAGAGTGAGGCCACTCAGTGCAGTCCAACCGTTGAACTGGAAGAAGAAGAAGTTCGTTGCCGAGTACAACAGGACCAAAATGAGGTGGCCAGCCAGGAAGTTCGCCATCAGACGAAGAGCCAGCGTGACTGGGCGCATGACAAACGTAGAGAAAGCCTCAATCGGCACGACAAGCACGTGCAGCAACGGCGGCAGGTTAGGAATAACCACCGAGGACTTGATGAACTTGCCGAAGCCAAAGCGCTTGGCGCCGGCGTAAATCATGGCGATGTACGCGACGACAGCCAGCACGATTGGCATACCAATACGAGCGTTCGGAGAGATGTTTAGAGCTGGAACAATAGTTGCTACGTTCCAGAACAAAACACCGAAGAAGATCGTGGCCAGGATCGGAAGGAATCGACGTCCTTCCTTGCGGCCCAAGATGTCTTCTGCGATGTGAATTCGTACGAAGTCAATCGCATGCTCCGCTACGTTTTGCAATCCTTTAGGAACCAGCTTCGGGTTCCTGAAGGCGACAACAAAAAGGAGCACCAGGATGGCCGCCATGAACAGACGAACCAGCATGATGCGATCCAAAGCGAACCAACCGTTGGCGAAATCGGCGAAAAGAAGATCGACGACTTCACCATCATCGGTTACGTGCCCCGGGAAAAATTCTGGATCCAGTTCGGGTGCGTGAAACTCACCCTTCATGGCCAATGTCGTAACGCTCAGCGTTCTCTCCCGTGTTCGGGCCACACAGCTTGTCGAAGGCTATGTGGTGCGATGGACGTCTCAAGCTCTTTGCCCTGTCTACGGACTCCGTCGCACATCAGCGTAAACAGGGCAAGGATAAACCGTACTTTTTCGGGATAGCATGACGCTAACCCGCGGTAACCCGAAGAGAATGCTATCAGTTCGCCCTCAAGTTTTCGCACGTGGGGGCCCCGTTGCGGCCCTAAAGGCACAGCCTAGTGCCAGTGGGCCCTATAAAACGCCCACATTCTGCCGAAACCCTGCCAAGTGTATTTGGTCACACACCCGTGTTTTCCCACCTTGACGGGGGTAACGGGGGCTGTCGCCGTGACCACTTAACTACACAAAAAGCCACCCTCCCGGGGTCACCGGAAGCAGTGGCTCACTCTAAAAGGTCGAGACTGGCTAGGACACGTAGGTCACGTTGGATGTAATCACACCCCAGACCTCAGTGCCGAGCGTCACAGCCAACGCTAGCAGCACGGTGACGAAAAGCGCCATCGTGTCGTAGAACTCAAGATCCTTAATCAGCAACAGCACCATAATGAGGATGACCACCTTGAGCAGCCAGCCGCCGAGCACCACCGCCATCGTGGTCGACGGCGTGGTGCGCGCAGTAAGAAGAACTGAGGCCGCGGTAAAGAGCACGAAGCCGCCACCAATGGCCGCGCCAACGAGGACACCCCAGATTCCGGGCAACCCACGGACACCGCCCCAGATAGCCAGGGACGCGATGGTCACGACGACAAGGCCGATGGCCCCAAGGCGGAGCGCACGCTTGAGGGGACGCCGATGATCGTCGTACGGCGAAAGCTCTTCGGAGGTCGTTGAATCAGTCACAGCCCCATACCCTACCTCAGGAGGGATCCGTTTCCAGCACCACGCTGGTGGGACGCGACTGGCGCCCAAGCTTGCCCTGGCGCAGCGGAATCAGGGTCACGCCAAAGGCAACGACGAGCGCAACAAGCGCTAGTACGACGGCCACGGGCGCGGGGACGATGGAAAAAGAGACCGCCCCGAAGGCCACCGCAGAGACCCACAGGTACAGCACCAACACGGTGCGGCGGTGGGTATGCCCCAGCGAGAGCAGCCGGTGGTGGATGTGGGCCTTGTCCGCAGCAAAGGGTGAGCGCCCCTGGGACACGCGCCGGATCACGGCCCAGACAAGGTCGAGGACTGGAATAAAGACCGCAGCAACAACGACGATGACGGGCGACATCAGCGCCACGATGTCTACGGTGCCATACAGCGACATGTTGATCTTGCCCGACGCGGAGGTCGACGCCGCGGCAAGCAACAAACCGATCAGCATCGCTCCGCTATCCCCCATGAAGATGCGGGAGGGCTCGAAGTTATGTGGAAGGAACCCGGCGCACACGCCCACGAGCGCCGCCGCGATGATCGCCGGCGGATAGGCTGAGACCGCCCCGCCCTGGTCGTGCAGCACGGTCAGCGAGAAAAGCAGGATGGCACCACCCGCAATCATGCCCAGCCCGGCAGCCAGCCCATCGAGTCCGTCCACAAAGTTGATGGCGTTGATGAGCAGGACTGTAAAGAACGTAGTCAAGAGTGTCCCCTGGACCTGGTCGAGGATGACCGTGGTTCCATCACCAAAGGGCAAGAAGAGAAGAGTCCACGTCAGACCGAGACCGCTCATGATGGCCGCGGCCACCAATTGCCCGATGAGTTTGACCAGAGCGCTCAGCTCCACCAGGTCATCCACCACGCCGACGAGTACGATGGCCGCGGCTGACCACAGCACAGCGTTCATCTCCGGCGTGACCGGCATAAACCCGCGAGTCAAGGCTGGAAGCTGGCCCGCGAGATAGACAGCAGCCGCAAACCCCGTGAACATGGCAACGCCACCCAACTGCGGGGTGGGTTGCGAGTGACTATCACGCAGACGAATCTCCGCCACCTGTCCGCTGCGCACCAGGACGCTGCGCACCAGTCCGGTGGTGATGTAGGTAAACGCCGCCGCGACGAAAATGATCAACGCCAGTTCGCGCAGCGGCACTCCGGTTCCAGCCACTGATGTCTCCTTAAGAGGATTGGCTACCCGGCCGGGTGCGCAAGGACTCTGCAGACACTCCGATGACCTCGCCGATCTGCTCGGCGCTCAGCGCGCCTTCGCGCAAGAGGTAGGGGCGCGGACCGGACAGATCGATAATGGTGGAGGGCTTGCCCACCTCGGCCTCTCCCCCATCCAGATAGACCGTGACGGCCTTGCCCAGCTGCTGCTTGGCGGCAATCGCGGTGGTCGGCGGGGTTTGCCCAGAAATATTCGCGGAGGAGACCGCCATGGGGCCGACCTCGCGGAGGAGCTCAATAGCAATGGGGTGCAGGGGCATACGCAACATCACCGTGCCACGGGTATCGCCCAAGTTCCAAGGCAGCGAAGGCGCTTGCGGCACCACGATGGACAGCCCACCCGGCCAGAAGGCCTCGATGAGGGTCTGCGCGGTGTCATCCAACGAAGCGACAAGCCCCTTGACGGTGTCCCAGGAGCCGACGAGCACCGGCACCGGCATGTCCGGGCCGCGGTGTTTGGTGGCCAAAAGGCTGGCCACGGCATCGTTATCGAAAGCATCGCAGCCCAGCCCGTAGAGCGTGTCGGTGGGCATCACGACGAGTCGGCCTGACTTGGCTGCTTTGACGGCAAGTGCCATGCCTTCCTCGCGCTCAGCAGCGTCCGCACAGTTATAAATCTGTCCCTGCATTGGTCTCTCCTTTAATCCCGTTCTTGTCGGCTTGTCGACCAATCTTCGACCAATCTACTGTACTCCCCGCTTCGCTGTGACAAATCGTGCGGTGCCAGTGAGGTCTTTGAGCACCTCGATATCGCTGAAGCCGCCGTGCGCGCGCAGGGCTTCCTGCACTTGTTGGGAGGTCTCGTCGTCGTGCTCAATGCCCACACGCCCGCCGGGGCGCAGCAGCGCGGCGATGGTCGGAATCATCGCGTTGATGGTCTCCATGCCGTCTGCTCCCCCAAACACCGCATCGTGCGGATCCTGGTAGACCTCTGGGTCCAGGTCCGGGGTCTCCGGAACGTAGGGTGGGTTGGTGAGCACGAGGTCAACGGTGTCGTGCAGCTCCGACAAGAGCTGGGCGTCGGTGACGTCGCCCTGCACCACGTTCACAGAACCCGCCCGGCCGCGCGCAGCGGTTGCGGCATTGCGCCGGGTGTAGGCCAGGGCGGCGTCGGCAAGCTCCACTGCCCACACCTGGGCCTGCGGCACATAGTGGGCGACGTACAGCGCCAGCGCCCCGGATCCGGCGCACAGATCCACGACGCGGGGCGGCTGCGAGTTAAATTCCTTTGTCCCGTACGAGTTAAATATCGTCATCTTCCCCGAGTTAAGTTTCGTCAGAAACTTAACTCCCCAGTCGGCGAGCACCTCCGTCTCCGGGCGCGGGATGAACACGCCGGGGCCCACCTCGAGTTCGAGGGCGCCGAACCACGCCACGCCCAGGATGTGCTGGAGGGGCTCGCGCGCTTCACGACGCCCCACCAACGCCCCATATGCCACGTCAAAGCCGGGCATCGGAGCCTCGTTAAGCGGGATGTCCATGTGGCCGCAGTGGATGAGGTGGGCAGCCAGCAGGCGCGCGTCCCACTCGGGTGAAGGTACCCCGGCAGCGCGAAGGCGCTCCGTGGCATCACGAAGCGCCTCCCGATAGGTGTGAAAAGTCACCGAACTAAACCGTGCCTTAGCCTTAGTCCTCAGCCTCAAGGCGCTCCGCGCGCTCCTGGGCCTGCAGGGCATCAATGAGGTCCTGCATGTCACCGTTGAGCACGGAATCCAAGTTATTGGCCTTGTAGCCGATGCGGTGGTCGGTGATGCGGTTCTCCGGCCAGTTATAGGTGCGGATGCGCTCGGAGCGGTCCATGGTGCGCACCTGGGAAGCGCGCTGCTCGCCGGCCTCGGCCTCGCGGGCCTCGCGCTCCATCTGGTCCAGGCGTGCCTGCAGCACCTGCAGGGCGCGCGCCTTGTTCTGGATCTGGGAGCGTTCCTTCTGACAGGTCACCACCAGGCCGGTCGGCAGGTGGGTAATACGCACCGCGGAGTCGGTGGTATTCACGCCCTGGCCGCCCTTACCGGAGGAACGGTACACGTCGACGCGGATGTCCTTGTCATCGATGTTAACGGCTTCGACTTCTTCCGGTTCTGGGTAGACCAGCACACCAGCTGCGGAGGTCTGGATTCGGCCCTGGGACTCGGTCACCGGCACGCGCTGCACGCGGTGGACGCCGCCCTCAAACTTGAACACGCTCCACGCACCATCGCGCGAGGGGGTCTTGGACTTGAAGGAGATGGACATGTCCTTCACACCACCGAGGTCGGACTCGTTGAGGCCCAGGACCTCCCACTGGAAGCCGACCTTATCGGCGTAGCGCTCGTACATGCGGGCCAGGTCGCCGGCAAAGAGTGCTGCCTCTTCGCCGCCGGCGCCGGCCTTGATCTCCATGATGATGTCCTCGGAGTCATGCTCATCGCGCGGGGCCAGCAGGTCCGCGAGCTTTTCCTCCAGCTGGACGACGAGCGGCTCAAGGCGGTCGACCTCGGGCTGGAACTCGTGGTCCTCGTAGGCCATCTCTTTGGCATCGGCCAGGTCCTGGCGAGCCTGGACCAGCTCGTCGTTCACGGCGACGATGGGCCGCAGTTCGGCGTAGCGCTTGGACAGCTTGCGGAACTGGGACTGATCACCGGCTACCTCCGGGTCAGCCATCTGCATTTCGATGCCTTGGAACTCGGAGACAATGTCATCGACGAGGGAAACCTGGTTAGACATTACTTGTAGTCCTCCTCATCCGTGTCAGCCGCCATGGGCGCGGACGAGGCCACCTGCATGAGGAACTCGCCGTTGGAGCGGGTCTTCTTGAGCTGCTTAATCAGCAGGTCAATAGCGGCGAAGGAGTCCAGGCCGGAGAGGATGCGGCGCAGCTTGGTCATGATGCGTGCTTCCTCCGGAACCAGCAGGAGCTCGTCCTTGCGGGTGCCGGACGGGTTGACATCCACGGCCGGGAAAATGCGGCGCTCGGAGATGGCGCGGTCCAGCTTGAGCTCGGCGTTGCCGGTGCCCTTGAACTCCTCGAAGATGACGGTGTCACCGGTGGAGCCGGTTTCCACCATCGCGGTAGCGATGATGGTCAGCGAGCCGCCGTTCTCGATGTTGCGAGCAGCACCCAGGAAGCGCTTCGGCGGGTACAGGGCGTTGGAGTCCACACCACCGGACAGGATGCGGCCGGATGCCGGGGAGGAGTTGTTGTAAGCGCGGCCGAGGCGGGTGATGGAGTCGAGCAGGACGACGACGTCCTTGCCCTGCTCCACCAGGCGCTTGGCGCGCTCGATCGCCAGCTCCGCCACCGAGGTGTGCTCTGACGGCGGGCGGTCAAAGGTAGAGGCGATGACCTCACCGTTGACGCTGCGCTGCATGTCGGTGACCTCTTCGGGGCGCTCGTCCACGAGGACGACCATGAGGTAGCACTCCGGGTTGTTCGTGGCGATGGCGTTGGCGATGTTCTGCAGGATCGTCGTTTTACCGGCCTTCGGCGGGGAGACGATGAGCGCGCGCTGGCCCTTACCAATCGGCATGATGAGGTCGATGACGCGGGTGGTGAGGATCTTCGGGTCCGTCTCCAAGCGCAGGCGCTGGTTCGGGTACAGCGGGGTGAGCTTGGCGAAGTCCGGGCGCTCCTTCGCGGTGGACGGATCCAGGCCGTTGACGGTGTCGACCTCCACGAGCTGGTTGTACTTGCGGCGGTTGCGGCCGTTGCCATGGGTGTGGGTCGGGCCGGAGACCTTGACCTTGCCGGTCAGGGCGTCGCCAGAGCGCAGGCCCAGGCGGCGCACGAGGTTGTTGTTGACAAAAACATCGGAGCTGGCCGCGCGGTAGCCGGTAGTGCGCAGGAAGGCCACGTTATTGTCGACGACCTCGAGGATGCCGCCCACTACCTGTACTTCATCGCCTTCGCGGATCTGCAGGTCATTGCCGCCGTTGCCGCCGCCATCGCGGTCACGGCCGCGGCGGTTGCGACGGTTACGGCGATTGCGGCGGCCACCGCCGCCGTTGTTGTCATCATCGTTGCGGTGGTTATCGCGGCGGTTGTTGTTGCCGCCCCCGCTATTGCCACCGCCGTTGTTGCCACCGTTGCCGTGGTCCCCGTTATCGGAGTTGTCGGAGTTGTTGCCGCCACGGGACTGGTTACCCTCCGACTTGGACTGCTTGTCCTCGGCGCCGTTGCCATTTCCGTTGCCGTTGTTATTGCCCTTGGCTTCTTCGCGGGCCTCGCGCTCCTGGCGGCGCGCGCGGTTACGGCGGGCGCGGCGGGCCTGGGAGCGGGACTCGTAGCGTTGCTCGTCGTGGCCGTCCTTCTGCTCGGACTCCTGAGCGCCGTCCTCGCCCTTGTGGGTGTTCTCAGGCTCCTGCTTCTCGGAGGCCTGGTCAGCAGCGCCGGCAGGGCGGGAAGCCTTGCGGGTCGCGCGGCGCGGCTGCGCGTCCTTCTTCGACTCCTTCTGTGCGGAGTCCTCTGCGGCGGGTGCGTCCTTAGCCTCGCCCTGGGCAGCGGCCTTCGCGCCGCGCGCCGGCACCTGGCCGGTGGTCAGGGCAGTAATGAGATCCCCCTTGCGCAGTCCGGAGACGCCGCGAAGTCCGCGCTCCGCAGCTAGCTTGCGCAATTCCGGCAGCTTCAGGGAGGCGAGATCCTGTGCTGCGGTCTTGTCCGTATCGCTCACGGATATCCTTTCGTCGCTTCACCAACGCGCGCCGTCTTGTCTGCCGCACCTGCACTGTGCGTGGTGCTGTTCCAAGCGGGCGTTGGAAGCCAGTGTGTAATTGGGATGGTCCTCCGCCACCAGCGAGTTCACGCAACCGCGATCCCCGTGGGCGGTGGTTGTCTTGGCTCTCCCCCCTCTCCGGCCCGGCGGTACGGAACGTGAAGGACTCCTTGTTGAACTCCTGAAAGCACTCAAGGAATCGGCCGCGGGTCAAGCGCGGGGAGATATTTTAAGAAGGCGACTGCGAGCGTATCTCTCCCCTCTCACCGTCGCGCGCACCGTTGGACTGCCATGAGAGTGTCACCGCAGGTGTGTGCGCCGTGGAGGGAGCTCGGAGATGCGGGGAAAGCGTTCCCCACCAGTCGCGGATAACTATACCGCATCCTTCCCCCGCGCTCACACTGACACGGCTAAAGTAGTGCGCATGCTCTCCACAATGCAGGATATCCCGCTGTCCCTCACCCGCATCCTGGAGTACGGTTCCTCCGTCCACGGCCAAACCCAGGTCATCACCTGGCACAGCGCCAATCCCGGCAATGAACGCGAGGAAACCACTTTCGCTGATGTCGGCGCCCGCGCCGCCGCCTTCGCCCACGCCCTGCATGACACGCTCGGCATCACCGGTGACGAGCGCGTGGGCTCACTGATGTGGAACTGCGCCGAGCACCTCGAAGTGCTTTTTGGCACCGCCTGTAAGGGAGCGGTGTTCACCCCGCTCAACAAGCAGCTGATGAATGATCAGATCCGGCACATCATCAACCACGCCGAGGTCCGCGTCATCGTCGCGGATTGTCGCCTCGCCGAGCAGCTTGCCCAGGTTCTGGAAGGTGTGGACTGTGTGCGTGCGGTGGTGTTTACGGGCGTCGGCAAGCCCAGCACCGCTCTGCCGGGCAACGTTGAAATCTACAGCTACGAGCAACTGCTGGATGGGCGCTCCACCGTCTATGACTGGCCGGTTTTGGATGAGCACACCGCCGCCGCACTGTGTTACTCCACCGGCACCACTGGTGCACCAAAGGGCGTGCTCTACTCCCACCGCGCTCTGTACTTGGAAGGAATGCAGCTGCGCTCCTCCGATTCCCTGTGTGTGACCCACGGCGAGACATTCCTGTGCTGCATCCCCATCTATCACGTGCTGAGCTGGGGTGTTCCCTTTGCTGCGTGGATGACGGGCACGCCGCTGGTGCTTCCCGACGCCGACGTCTCCCCCGCCACCCTGGCCAAAATCATCGCCGCCACCTCCCCGCGCGTGGCGCACGGTGTGCCCACCATTTGGATTCAGCTCTTCGTGCACTACCTCAAGAATCCACCGGAGCGCATGACGCTGACGGAGATCTTCGCTGGCGGCTCGCCTGTGCCACCGCAGCTCATCAAAAGCTGGGAAGAGCGCTACGGCGTGGACGTGGTCCACGTGTGGGGCATGGCGGAAACCACCACGGTGGGCACGGTGGCCCGCCCACCCTCAGGCGCCTCGGGCGAGGCTCGCTGGGCCTACCGCATCTCCCAAGGGCGCTTCCCTGCCTCCCTGGAATACCGCGTGGTCAATGACGGCCACGTGGTCAACACCACCGACCGCAACGCTGGTGAGATTCAGGTCCGCGGCAACTTGGTCACCGGTTCTTACTACCACTCGCCCGCTTCGGAGGACGGCGGTGCTGCCCACGAGTTCCGTGGCAAGGATGTCGAGGACGCGGACTCCAAGTTCACGGCCGACGGCTGGCTGCGCACCGGCGACGTCGGCTTCGTCACCGAGGATGGCTTCCTCACCGTGGAGGATCGCGCCCGCGATGTCATCCGCTCCGGCGGTGAGTGGATCTACTCCGTCCAATTGGAGAACCTCATCATGGCCAACCCGGTGGTGCTGGAATGCGCCGTCATTGGCTACCCCGACAAGCAATGGGTCGAGCGCCCGCTGGCTGTCACCGTGCTCGCCGCGGACATCAGCCCCACGATTGAGACCGCCGAGCGCCTGCGCAACGGGATGCGCTCTGAGCTTCCCTCCTGGATGCTGCCGGAGTATTGGACCTTTGTAAAATCCATCGATAAGACTTCGGTGGGCAAGTTCGACAAGAAGGACCTGCGCGCCCACTTGGCGGAAGGCGAGTACAACATCATCCGGCTGAAGGGCCCGGGCGAGGCGCAGCGCTTAGACGCCGAAGAGGGCGGCGCGGAAGACTAGCCCCACCCCGCCTACTCATTCGGCAGGCTTCGATCTAGACTTGCCAGCAATGTCCGCCCAACGATCCCAACCTTCGCCACACACCTCCGCCCCGCTGACGCTGCCATTGCCGCGCGTACGGGGCGCGGGGACTCCGCCCACGGACCTGCCGGCGCCAGGGCCCGACGGCCGCCGCGCGCTCGTGGATCGCTACGGCCGCCAAGCCCGCGACCTGCGTGTCTCCCTGACGGATCGCTGCAACCTGCGCTGCACCTACTGCATGCCCGCCGAAGGTTATGAGTGGCTGCCCACCGAACACACGCTCAGCGATGAAGAAACCATCCGTCTTATCCGCCTCGCGGTAGACAAGCTCGGCATCCAGCAGGTGCGCTTCACCGGCGGGGAGCCGCTCCTGCGCGGCTCCTTAGAGAAAATCATCGCCGCGACCAAAGCTCTGCGGACCGACGAAGGTACGGCACCCACTACTGCTCTCACCACCAACGGGCTGGGCCTAGATAAGCGCCTGCCGGGGCTGCAGCGCGCCGGGCTCGACCGCGTCAATATCTCCTTAGACACCCTCGATCCGGAGCTCTATGCCCGGCTCACCCGGCGCGACCGCCTGGCAGATGTGCTCACATCCATCGACGCCGCGCTGGCCGCCGACATGGACCCAGTCAAGATCAACGCCGTCATCATGCCGGGTGTCAACGAGTCTGCGATCCTTCCCTTGGCTCGCTTTTGCCTCGAACGCGGCGCGCAACTGCGCTTCATCGAGCAGATGCCATTGGGCCCACGGGAGGAGTGGGCGCGTTCCCGGATGGTCACCGCGGAGGATATCTTGGCGCGCTTGGCCGAAGACTTCGAGCTCACCCCGGCTAAGAAACCCCGCGGCTCCGCGCCGGCGGCACTGTGGTCCGCGGTCTCGCGCGATGGCTCCCTCCCCATAGGACACATCGGGGTGATCGCCTCCGTAACTCGGCCCTTCTGCGGGGACTGCGACCGCACGCGCCTGACCGCAGACGGCGCGGTGCGCAATTGCCTCTTCGGCAACTCGGAAACCTCCCTGCGCGACCTCATGCGCTCTGGCGCCAGCGATGCGGAGCTAGCTACCGCGTGGGCGGGTGAAATGTGGAGGAAATTACCGGGCCACGGGGTGGATGATGAAGGTTTCCTCCAGCCGGATCGCCCGATGTCCGCCATCGGTGGCTAGATTGGGTGCAATGACGAGTACCGGGACTGACTTAAGTATCGAGGAATACTTCGAGTGCCTCCACGCGCTGGTCCGCGCCTTGCCTTCGGAACGCGCTGCCTTATCGCAGGGTCGCGTGCTGGCTGAGCCCCTCGTCGCCCGCCTTCCCCTCCCGCCGCAGGATAATTCGGCCATGGATGGCTTCCTCATTCCTCAGCCTTCCTCACCAGACAGTCTCACCGTTCCCTTCACTTTGCCTGTCGTGGGTGATGTGCCTGCCGGCGCGCCGGCCCAAACCCTGCCGCCCGGCACTGCGCTGCGCATCATGACCGGTGGTCCAGTACCCGCGGGCTTTGATGGTCTGGTCATCCCCGTGGAAGACACCGATATTCCACCAGGCCCCGGGCCACTGCCTGAGACCGTCACGGTGCACCGCCTTCCCGAGCGCAACCACATCCGGCGGCGCGGCTCCCACATCGAGGCCGGGCACCAACTAGCCGGTGCCGCCACGCTGGTGGACGCCTCCCTTATCGCCGCCGCCCTCTCCGCCGGCGTCGACACCGCCGTGCTCCACCGCACCCCGCGGGTGACCGTCATTGCCACGGGTGAGGAGCTGCTCAACGGCCAGCTCCCGGATTCCAATGGTCCGATGCTCGACGCACTCCTTAGCACTACCGGCCCCGTTGACATCGCCCGCACGGTATGTGGCGATTCACCCGTTGAGCTGCGCCGCCGCTTCGACGCGGCTGCCGCTGACTCCGATCTCATCGTCACCACCGGCGGGGTATCCGCAGGAGCCTTTGACGTGGTTCGCGCGGTCGTTGAGGATGCCGTGGAGCGCGGCTCTTATTGGTTCGGACACGTCAACCAGCGCCCCGGCGCGCCGCAAGGCCACGCGCTGTGGGACGGTGTTCCCGTGGTGTGTTTGCCGGGCAACCCGGTGGCGGCGTTCGTCTCCGCGCATCTCTACCTCACCCCGCTGATGCGTTCCTTGCGTGGGCTGCCCCGCCCCACCGGAGTTTTAGACCGGCCGCACCTGACGGCCGTCGCTGGGGCTGACTTCCCGCATCCGCACCGCCCGCTTATTCAGCCGTGCTCGATTGCTCTGGACGGAAGCATCACCGCCTTCCCGCCGCCTGGACCACGCATGCGCAGCCACCACGTTGCAGCACTGCCCGGCACGCAAGGTTTCGCGCTGCTGACGAGCCCCGTCACCACAGGGGAGCAACTTACCGTCTACCCCTACTAGCTTCACGGTGCTTCACCACATCCCCCACCCCTCCGTTGTTGCCAAAGATCGCGCCTCTAAACGCCGGATCGGCCCACTCTTCGTCAGATAGGCTAGGTCCACCCAAGGAAAGGACCCGCTGTAGCCATGAAGTTCACTCACCTTAATGAGGCCGGCTCCGCCTACATGGTGGACGTCACCGATAAGAAGCCCACCGTGCGTTCCGCCACCGCCCAAGGCGAGGTGGCCTGCTCGCCGGAGGTCCTCACCGCGCTGCAGGAAGGAACCGTGCCGAAGGGCGACGTGCTTGCGGTTGCTCGAGTGGCCGGTATTGCGGCCGCCAAGAAGGTCCCGGATCTCCTACCGCTTGCCCACACCATCGGCGTGCACGGGTGCGCGGTCGACATCGAGCTGCGCGAAGACCACGTCTTCATCGAAGCCACCGTTCACACCGCCGACCGCACCGGCGTGGAAATGGAGGCGCTGACCGCGGTGAACGTTGCGGCGCTAGCTCTCATCGACATGGTGAAAGGCGTGGACCGCTCCGCTTATATCCGGCGCTGCGGCATCACAGCGAAGTCCGGCGGCCGCTCGGGTGATTGGTCCCGCGACCTGCCGGGTGAGGAAGGATAGTGAACAATGTCAGGTGTCATTATTTTGGCGGGTGGGCGCGGCACACGCATGGGTGGTGTGGACAAGGCAAGTATCATCCTCGCCGGTGAGCGCCTCATCGACCGCCTCCTGCGCCAATTGCCTTATGATGCGCCGGTGGCGGTTGTCTCGCCCTACCACTTGGGCATGCCCCAAGTATGTGAAAAGCCCCTTTTCGGCGGGCCAGCCGCGGGAATCGCCGCGGGCCACGCCGCGCTGGCTGGTGCCGCAAAGTCCACGACCGCCATCTTGGCCGTCGATGCCCCGGATTCCCCACAGATGCTGCCTGCCCTCGAACAGGCATTAGAAAGCTCCGGTGCTGATGTCGCAGTGGCCACACTCGATGGGCTCCCGCAGCCGCTGTGCGCGCTGTGGCGCACCGAGGCCCTCACCCGCGCGCTGGAGGAGCTCAGAGATCCACGCAACAAGCCGGCCATGCACTTACTGAGGCTCGCGGGCACCATCGCCGAGGTCGAGGCAACGCCCGCAGTGCGCGATATCGACACCTTGGACGAGCTACGAGCGCGGCGCGAGCGACTTGCTACTCAACGATGAATTGGCCGTGCTGGCCCTTCTCCGCATTCGTCATCAGGTGATTAACAAAGGAATAAGTGCCCGGCTCGTTGAAGGTCATCTCCACGAATCCGCCCTGGGCCGGTAAAAGGTCCAGCGCCTGGGAGCCGGAGTCCTTCGCGCCCTTAATTAGGTAGGCGCCTTCCTTATACACGGTGTCGAATTGCTCGCCCACGACATGGAAGCTCAATGGCAGATCCGGGCCGAGGTTGACCAGCCAAATGCGCACGGTATCGCCCACCTTGGCGCGCAGCGGGGCTAAGCCCTCGTCATATTGGTTGGGATAGTAGTTGAAGGCGGTGAGGTCATAATCGCCGTCGCTGACTCGCTGCGCATCCGCACCCTCTGCTTCTTTGCCCGCGGAGGCCAGAAAAATCTCGTTTGCCGTCATGACGTACTCCGCATCGACGTCTGTCAATGCATCCTTCCCGTGCGGATCGATGACGACCGCTCCCGCCATGCCGTTGGCAATGTGCAGACTCATCGGCATGGTCGAGCAATGATACATCCAGATACCCGCCCTGTGGGCCTCGAATTCATAGGTCAGCGATTCGCCCGGCTGGATGGTCTTCATGTTCTCATCCGGGTTGACCTCACCGGCGTGAAAATCCACCGAGTGTCCCATCGAGCCTTCATTCTTGATGGTGATGCGGAACGTATCCCCTACCTTGCCGCGAAGGGTTGGGCCGGGTGCCTGCCCGTTGAAGAGCCACCGGGTTTGGCGGACTCCTGGGGCGACTTCCATCTCCTCCTCAGTCATCACCCACGTTTCCTCATGAAGGTCACCTTTAGCAGGGGCAAGGGAAGCATCAAAAGCCTCAAATCCTTCGCGGGCTGCCATGCGCTCGGCAACCGAGGGCACCGTCGCGGGTGCGGCGGCAGAGCCCGTGCTTTCCGACGCCCCCGCATGATCATGCCCACTCGAAGCGGAGTCATCGACGTTGACCATGAACGTCATGCCCTGCATCTTGTGGCCGGCGATCGTGCAATATCCTTCGATGGACTCCTCGATGACCCCGGCATCCAGCTGCACGGTCTCGCCCGGTTCTACCCGTCCGGTCTCCTCGCGTCCGATCTTCAGGTCATGTACCTGGTCGCCGGTGTTGGTGAAGTTCACTACGAGGTGACTGCCCGCGGCCACGTCAATGGAGGACGGGACAAAGGCCATGCCGTCCACGGAGACATCAACAGTCACGGCGTCGGCGGATGCCACCGTAGCTGGGTCCTGCTTGCCTGTGGCCGAGTTGAACACCGCCAGCCCAATGACGGCGAGAAGCGCCACGATGATAATGAGCCAGGATGCCCATTGCTTCTCAGAATGCTCCTGTTTAACGGGCACGCTTGACATGAACTTCTCCTTGAGGTGACGAGACGGCCCACACCAGGGCCACAATATTGGCGATGAGGCCTAGCCCCATCATGATAAGCCCGGCGAAGGACACGCCAGCAATGCCAAGAAGGCTGAGCACGCCGCCGAGATTGATGAGTGCCACGCGCAGGAACCCTGCGAGGTGCCCACGTGCGGGACGTGCCGCCCCGGCCAGGATGGGCAGCATGTGGTGGAGCACCCCGGTCACGAGCTGCAGTAGGCCGGCACCGAGAAATGCCGGCATGAGCAGCAAGGTAACCGCACGCGGGTAGGCCCCTGCGACGGTAGCGGCGGCATCACCGGCGCAGAGCGCCACCATCCACACCAGGCCTGCCATCGCGGACACGCTTGCCGTCGTCTTTTCGCCGCCAAGAGCGCTGGCAAGCACGGGCTGGATGATGAGCACGGCAGCAAGCACGGTGAGCAGCTGCGCCATACCGGCGGCGCGGGTGAGCCCGGAGGCGTCGGCAAGCATGGCCGCCGCTAGGCCCACGCAATGCACTGCCAAAGCCCGGCTGCACCGCGCCCGGGCCACCGAGGAAATGGGGGTCCGGGTAAACGTCGGCACAAGCGTGATGACCGTGCCCAGGATGGTAAGCAGGCCGAAGCCCCACACCATCCCGCGTGAGTGCGCGGCCACCAGCAGCGAGTAATTCCCTACCCCGTGCGCAGCCAGAATCACCAGGACTACTGAGAAGATCATGAAGCAGGCCGCAGCCAGATAAAAGGGCACGGTGACGGCGAAGGAACCAGACAATGACCCCCGGAGCTTGCCCCACAGCGCCCACAGGTGCCACGCAACGGCAGCGATGACGAGAGCGGAGCCACTATCCGAGAGCACGCCCCAGTCGTAGCCTGCGCGATCAACGAGTAGAAGAACCAGCCCCACCTGGACCAGCCCTACCCGCGCGCCCACCCCGCGGAAACCGGCGGCCGGAGTGCGGGTCAGCGCCTCCGTGAAGTGGGTGCTGAATACGAGGATGGCGGTGGTCAGCGCCCCGAGGGTGAAAGGATGAATGAGGTCCCACCATACGACGGGCGCGCCCCAGATATTCGCCACGGTGATCCCCACGCCTGCCACAATCCAGAACGCGACGAGGCTGAAAGCAATGGTGTGCCAGCGCCGGCGCGAAGCCAGGGAGACATCACGCAAAGACATATCTGACATTGTTATTTGCACGGATATAATCGTAGTAAATTGATGGCCCGGGCAGCAACGCCCACTCTGCTAGAACTCGAAAGGAATCCATCAATGAACTTGCCGCTTTTCGACGCCTCCAAGGGCCACGACATCCCCACCCTCAACGCCTCCGAAATTCCCCACGCGGTGCGCCACGGCGCCATCCATGGAGCGCTGGGCACCCTCAACGTGGGCGAATCCATGATTCTCATCGCTCCGCACGACCCGCTTCCGTTGCTCACAGAGGTGGACCAGCGCGAAGAATCCTTCGACCGTGAATACCTCAAGAAGGAACCAAAGGAAGTCCATATTAAATTCACGCGCACCGCCTAGCACTCCCGTAAGGTACCTAGCATGCGCCTTGTCAAAATTGCCGTCCCCGTCCTCGCTGCCGCACTGGCTGTCGCTGGCTGCACCTCCAGCTCCGATGAACCGCTGCAGGTCTTCGCCGCGTCATCCACGCGAGTGCTCAATGACGACCTCTCCAGTGCGTCCGAAACCCCGCTGGCGTTCAACAACGGTGGTTCTTCCGCCCTAGTCCAGCAGATCAATGAAGGCGCTCCCGCAGATCTGCTGCTTACTGCCTCTCGCGAGACCATGGATGATGCAACCGCTCAGGGAAACGTGGACACCCCCGTGGCCCTCGCTAGCAACGTCATGGTCATGGTCGTGCCGAAAGGCAATCCCTTAGGACTGCGCTCCGCGGCGGACTTGGATTCCTCCGCGCGCTTGGTCCTCTGCGACCCAAACGTGCCGTGCGGTGCCATTTCCACGCGCATCATGGAGGCCAACAACTGGGACCTGCACGCCTCCTCCCTGGAGGGACAGGTAGCTGACGTCCTAGGCAAGGTTGCCTCCGGCGAGGCGGACGCCGGGTGGGTCTATTCCACCGACGCCGCCGCTAGCGAGGATGTCGAGGCCATTCCGCTTGACCGCGCGGAAGACTTCCGTAACGAGATCATGGGCGCGGTCGTGTCTGATTCGCCCCGACATGAGGAAGCCCAAGAGGTCCTCTCGCTCCTCGAGTCGGATTTTGATAGCACCTGGGAAAAGTACGGTTTCACCTCGGTGAACTAGGTGTCGCGCATGATTCTGCGCGAAAAGCGCCCACGAGTCCCCTGGCCGGTTATCGCCGCCGGCACGCTCGCCGCTATTTACATCCTTGCCCCTGTCCTCGCCCTGGGCCTGCGGGTGCCTTGGGGACAGCTCTCTGACACGCTGAGCTCTCCAACGACCCATGATCTTCTGCGCGTCAGCCTTTCCGCGGCGGCGTTGTCAACCTTGCTATCCACGTTCCTAGGCACCTGCCTGGCTCTGTGGCTCCAGCAGCTGCGCCGCGCCTCTCACCTTGTGAGGCTGGTGGTCTACCTCCCTTTGGCCATGCCTCCCGTGGTGGGCGGGTTGGCTCTTACCGCGCTGCTCGGGCGCCGCGGTCTGCTTGGCCCGGTATTGGAGCAAGCAGGGCTGCACATATCTTTTGCCTTCCCCGGTGTCGTGGCAGCACATCTCTTTGTCACCCTCCCCTTCGTGGTGGTGGCGGTGGATTCTGCTTTGCGGCAGCTCGATCCTGAGGTCGTGGCTAGCGCGCGGGGCGTCGGCCTCAGCCCAAGTACCATCCTTCGGCACATCATCCTCCCGGCTATCCTCCCCGCCGTGTTCACGGGCGGTGCACTGGCTTTCGCCCGCTCACTGGGTGAATTTGGAACGACGATCACCTTCGCCGGATCCCTGCCCGGTTCTACCCGAACCATGCCGAGCGGTATCTACCTTGAACGTGAAGTCAGCGCGGACAAAGCCTATGCTCTGTCGGCCGTGTTAATCGGGATAGCCATCCTTACGCTCACCGCTGCCGGAATGCCCCTGCTGCTGCGCCGCCGCCGCGAGCAAGCTGTACGCGCTTTGCAACCGATGGACCCAAATGCACTCCGCGCGGCGACTGCCCCGCTGACGCCGCCCCACGATCTTTCCGTGACGGTCGGCGACACCACCACGACCTTCCGGGGCGGGCGCGTGACCGCGGTGGTCGGACCCAACGGCGCCGGCAAGACCACGCTGATGCGTTTTATCAGCGGGCGGCTCCAGGGAGCGCAAACTAACACTGAACGCGTCATCATGCTCTCTCAAAACCCCGGACTACCGCCCACAGCCACCGTGGCTCAAGCGTTGACCATGGTGACCAATGACCCGCGACGGACGGAGGAATTGCTGAAGGCCGCCGGATTGCAGGAGCTGGTCCATGTATCAGAACTTTCCGGCGGCCAGGCCGCGCAGGTTGCCCTCTTGCGCGCGCTGGCGGCGCGGCCAGAAGTATTGGTTGCGGATGAGCCCTTTGCCGCCATGGACGTCGAATCCGCTGCGCGGTGGCGCCACCTTCTGCGCATCTCGGCCGCTGACCGTACCACGGTCATTGTTACCCACAGCTGCGTGGACCTCACCACGCTGGCGGATGACGTCGCGGTGATGGAAGCCGGCGAAGTCACTTCCCAAGGCCCTGCGGACCGACTATTGGAGCAGCCCACCACCCGCTTCATGGCGGAGCTAGCGGGCGTTAATGTTCTGCGCGGTTCCATCAGAGGAGACGCGTTTGCTCCAGACCGCGACGGTGAGCACTGGGCGGCCTTCCCGCAGACCGCGCTGCACTTCGACCCCACTGGCGCGCAGCACGCCACCAGTTTGAGTGCCACCATTGTGGCTGATTTGGGAAGCACTACCCTCGTTGACATCGACGGCCAACGGGTCACGGTGGGCCAGCCAGCGCGTAAAACCGCTCCCGGCCAGGTGGTGCCTGTGGCCCTCGACGCCAGCGCCCTCACGGTCTATACCCGTACTTAATCTTCTGAGTCTGCCCACGTCGTGAGGGAGCTCTCGGTATTTATACTCACCGCGATAGTAGAAATTCGACGGAGTGGATGTAGGATCCTCGTAGCGTAAATCAAGGAGCTACAGTCCATGTCCACAATGTCTACCCATAGTCCTCGCTCATCCAGCGAGCTATTTCCCGACACAATGAGGCTCTCCCCCAAGCAGCGCGAAGTCCTCTCGGTTTTACAGAAGTTCCCGCAAGGAGCGCGGGCCGCAGAGATTGCTAAGAAAATGGGCATGCACGTAAACACCGCGCGCGGGCATCTGGATGAACTCGTCAACGCTGGCGCGGTGCGAGTAGTCACCGCCCCAGCGCAGGGGCGCGGGCGCCCCTCCCTGATCTTCCAAGTGCGGGTGCCGGACAACCGTTCGGTCGCGGAGGAGTACGTCACGCTGATCAGTGTGTTGATTAAAGCCCTGGCGGCTAAGGAGCAGCTCAATGATTATGCCTCAGAGCAGGCGCGGGAGCTTGGCCGCGAGTGGGCGAAGACCGCTGCCAGCAGCCATGGTGCTGAGGCGCTCGGTTCGCTTCATCGGATGATGCGCGAAATGGGCTTTGACCCAGTAACCTCAGCCGAGCAATTCGACCAGGAGGGCCGCACCGATGTGGAGCTGCACGCCTGCCCGTTTGTGACCGCCGGAGTAGAGCCCTCCCCCTTCGTCTGCGCCATCCACGATGGCTACTTGGAGCAGGCGGCGGCCGATTCCGGCGGGCGGCTGAGCCTGAAACTTATCCCCAAGTCCGGCAACGGTGTGTGCCGGATCAGCGTGGAAAAGCCCAGCTAGCTAGCCTAACCACGCTCGACGGAGACCGGCCCGGCGACCTCCAGCTCCAGTACGCGCAGGTTCTGCTCGCGGGCATCGTCGAGGATCGCTTCCTCTATGGGCTCGGTGTGCAGGACCATGACGGTGGGGCCAGCGCCCGACAGGTAGGCGGCATAGCCGCGATTGCGCAGGCGGTTGACCCACTCCGCGGTCACCGGCAGGACATCAGCGCGATAAGGCTGGTGCAGGCGGTCGCGGGTGCCCTCCCACAGCAGGTCCGGGTAAGCGGTCAGCGCCGCCACGTTCACCGCGGTGCGGGAGACGTTGAAGGCGGCGTCGGCATGCGTGACGTGCGAGGGCAGCACGCGGCGCACTGCCTGCGTCGAGGCATGGAAGTCCGGGACCAAGGCCGTGGCCTTGATGCTTGGGTGAACCTCTAAGGTGGCGGCGCGGTACTCCGGAAGCGAGCGGCCGTCGACAGGCACGGTGGTCCAGGAGACCACCGCATTGCCCAGCACGGAGGCCGCGGCGTTATCCGGGTGGCCTTCGAAGGCCGAAGACAACTGCACAACCTGCTCCTCGGAGAGCGGGAACCCAGCCAGGCCGTTGCCCGCGGCCACGCCGGCCACCGCGGCAGACGCTGAGGAGCCCAAGCCGCGGGACTGCGGGATGTTATTCGTGCACACCACGCGCAGGCCGGTGACTTCGACATCGGCGGCCTTGAGTGCGGAGCGGATGGCCTTGACCACAAGGTGGGAGCCGTCGCGCGGCAGCTCTTCGGCGCCCTCGCCGAAGATTTCTACCTCCAAGCCGGAGCGGGTGACCTCGACCTCCACGGTGTCGTAAAGGCTCAGCGCGATGCCGAGGGTGTCGTAGCCCGGGCCCAGGTTGGCCGAGGAGGCCGGGACCTGAACCGTGACCTTGGTGCCTACTTCGATATCGATACTCATTGTTGTACCTAAAACCCTTAGACGCCGAGGCGGATGACGGAGTGGACAGCCTTGACCTCATCGAGCTCGCCGAGGGCAGCGACGATATCCTCAAGCACCGCTTCCTTCGCCGCGTGGGTGACCACGATGAGGCGAGCGGTGGCATCGCCGTCTTCCTGGCGCACGGTGCGCAGGGAGACCCCATGGCGGGCAAAGACACCGGAAATGGCGGAGAGCACGCCGGTGCGGTCTTCAACTTCCATGTCGACGTGATAACGAGTTTCCACTTCTCCGAACTCCGCAATAGGTAGGTTGGCGTAGGTGTTCTCCCCCGGCGCACGGCCGCCGTGGACAATGTTGCGTGCCGCACCGATGACATCACCCAGCACAGCGGATGCCGTGGGGTTACCGCCGGCACCATTGCCGTAGAACATCAGAGAGCCAGCGGCCTCCGCTTCAACGAAGATGGCGTTGTAGGACTGGCTGACCGAAGCCAGCGGGTGCTCCTTCGGAACCAGCGTCGGGTGCACGCGGGCATTAACGGATTCCGCACCGGTCTCCTCATCGACGAGGCGCTCGCAGATGGCGAGCAGCTTGATGGAGTAGCCAGCCTGGTTGGCAGCCTTGATGTCATCCGCGGTGATCTTGGAAATACCCTCGCAGTAGACATCGTCGAAGGTCAGGCGGGTGTAAAAGCCCAGGGAAGCCAGGATGGCGGCCTTGGAGGCAGCGTCGTGGCCCTCCACGTCAGCGGTGGGATCGGCCTCGGCGTAGCCCAGGCGGGTGGCCTCAGCCAGTGCGTCCTCATAGGAGGCACCAGTGGACTCCATGGCGTCCAGGATGAAGTTCGTGGTGCCGTTGACGATTCCGGAGATGCGCTGGATCTTGTCGCCGGCCAGGGAACGGCGCAGCATGCCGACCACCGGGATGGCAGCGGCCACGGCGGCCTCGAAATAAAGGTCGACGTCAGCGCGGTCGGCGGCCTCAGCGAGCTCATCCGCATGCGCGGCCACGAGAGCCTTGTTGGCGGTAACCACGGACTTGCCGGCGTTGAGGGCCGCGAGGACGAGCTCGCGCGGGAAATCAATGCCGCCGATGACCTCGACGACGAGGTCGATATCATCGCGCAGGACAAGTGCCTTGGCGTCGTCGGTCAGTAGCTCCGCCGGCACGCCCGGGCGCAGCTTGTTCTTGTTGTGCACGGCGACGCCGCGGATCTCCACGGGGCCGCCAATGCGGTGCGCAAAAGCGTTAGCGTTTTCCTGCACGAGGCGGAAAACCTCGGCGCCCACGGTGCCAAATCCAAGCAGCGCGATTCCTACGGGTTCGCCTTCGGGTTTCTTGCTACGGTTCGTCATCGTCATGGTGTCCCCTTGTTGAAATTGCGAATGATTGTTACGTGCTAGCCCATCACTATACAGAACGAGCTGTCTATTTCTACGCGAAGTGGCCGGCACAACGCGCGACCGGCCATATCTTTGTGAATAAAATGCGGTGAGCTGTGGCAACGCCGCGCTAGTCGACGTCCAACGCCAACAAGTCCTCCACCGTTTCCCGGCGCAGCATGAGCGAGGCTTTGCCGTCACGCACGGAGACGACCGCCGGGCGCAAAGCACCGTTATAGCGCGAGGCCATCATGTACTGATAGGCACCGGTGGTGGCGAAAGCGAGGAGATCCCCGGTAGTGATATCCGAGGGGAAACGGCGCTCGTTGACCAGAATGTCGCCGGACTCGCAGTGGAAGCCCACGATGCGCGAATCTACGGGCTCGCCCTGGGTGCGGCGGTTGACCACGCGCACGTCGTACTCCGAGCCATAGAGCGCCGGCCGGATGTTATCGGACATGCCACCGTCCACGGAGAGGTAGCGGCGCATCGGCAGATCCGCCTTGCCGGTCTCCACATCCTTGACCGTGCCCACGCGGTAGACGGTGACCGCGGAGGCCCCCACCAGCGAGCGGCCGGGCTCCACCAACTCGAAAGGCGGCTTGATGCCGAGCTCAGTAGCGGTGCGCTCCACGGCGTCGAGCAGGTCCTTGGCCAGCGTGGCGACGTCGAGGGCTTCCTCGTATTCCATGTAGGGAATGCCGAAGCCGCCGCCCAAGTCCAACTCCTCGAGGGCAACGCCGAGCTCGGAGTGAATGCGCTTGTACAGGCTCAGCACGCGCTCGGCTGCCAGCTTGAAACCATCGGCATTAAACACCGAGGAGCCCACGTGGCAGTGCAATCCCACGAGCTTAAGGTTCGCGGATTCCAGCACCGTGCGAGCCACCTCGAAGGCAGCGCCGGTGGACAGGGAGATGCCGAACTTTTGGTCCTCGTGAGCCGTGGCGATGAATTCGTGCGTGTGGGCATCCACGCCAGGCTTCACGCGAATCATCACCGGCTGCACGCGGCCGGCGGCCGCAGCAATGCTGTTGAGGCGCGAGAGCTCCTCCGCGTTATCCAGCACCACATGGCCAATCCGCTCGTTAACGCACAGCTCGAGGTACTCGTCTTCCTTGTTATTGCCATGCGCGGTCATGCGCTCGGGCGGGAAGTCCGCGGCGAGCGCTAGCTTGGCCTCATTGAGGGAGGCGACGTCGAGGCACAGGCCCTCCTCGTCTACCCAGCGCACGATGCGCTTGGTGATGAAAGCCTTGGAGGCGTAGTGCACGTGGTCAGGGCCGCCGAAGGCCTGGGCCATGTCCCGGCAGCGCGAGCGGAAGTCCTGTTCATCGAAAACATAGAGCGGGGTGCCGTATTCTTCGGCCAGCTCGGTCAGGGAAACGCCACCAATCGAGACCACGCCATCGGAGTCACGCGCTGCGTTGCGCGGCCACACGTGGGCCGGAAGAGAATTGAAATCAGTCATCGATACCTTTTCTTACATCTTCTCCGGTGCGCTAACCCCGACCATGGTCAAGGCATTGGCCATGACCTGGCGGGTGGCGCTGGCCAGGGCGAGGCGTGCGGAGTGAATCGGCTCGGTCTCTTCACCAGCCTTCGGCAGCACTTGGCACTGGTCATAGAAGCGGTGGAACACGGCGGCAAGCTCCTCGGCGTAACGCGCGATGCGGTGCGGTTCACGCAGCGTAGCGGCGGTGGCCACAACCTCGGGGAACTCGCCTAGGGTGCGGATGAGGTCGCCTTCCTTCTCGTGGGTGAGGAGGTCGAGGGGGCCGTCGGCAAGCGCGGCGGTGTCGAAGCCCAGCTCTGCTGCCTTGCGCAGGATGGAGCAAATACGGGCGTGGCCATACTGCACGTAGTAGACCGGGTTATCCGCCGACTGGGAAGCCCACAGGCCCAAGTCGATGTCCAGGCTGGAATCCACGGAGGAGCGCACCAGGGAGTAACGCGCGCCGTCGACGCCGATAGCCTCGACAAGGTCATCAAGGGTGATGACGGTGCCGGCACGCTTGGACATCTTGACCGCCTGGCCATCGCGGACGAGGTTCACCATCTGGCCGATGAGGACTTCGACGGCCTCCGGGTCATAGCCCAGGGCCTGGGCCGAGGCGCGCAGGCGAGCGATGTAGCCGTGATGGTCTGCGCCCAGCATGTAGATGGCCAGGTCGTGGCCGCGGTCGAACTTATCGGCCACGTAGGCGATATCGCCGGCGATGTAGGCGGCGTTGCCATCGGACTTGATGACCACGCGGTCCTTATCGTCACCGTATTCGGTGGATTTCAGCCACCATGCGCCCTCGGCTTCGTAGAGCTTGCCGTTGTCCTTGAGCTTCTGGATGGACTTCTCCACCGCGCCCGACTCGAAGAGGGAGTTCTCGTGGAAGTAGACGTCAAAGTCCACGCCGAACTCGTGGAGGGACTCCTTGATCTGGGCGAACATCATCTCCACGCCGGCAGAGCGGAAGGCTTCCTGCACGTCGGCGTCGCTGCCATCGAGAGCTGCCGGGTTCTGATCCAGCACCCCCTGCGCGATCTCCTTAATGTAATCGCCGCCGTAGCCGTCCTCCGGGGTGGGCTCGCCCTTGGCGGCAGCCACGAGGGAGCGAGCGAAGCGGTCGATCTGTCCGCCGTGATCGTTGAAGTAGTACTCGCGGGTCACCTCCGCGCCGGAGGCTTCGAGCACGCGGCCCAGCGAATCGCCCACGGCAGCCCAGCGGGTTCCGCCCAGGTGGATCGGGCCAGTCGGGTTCGCGGAGACGAACTCCAGGTTGATCTTCTTGCCCTGGTAGGTGGAGTTGCTACCAAAGTCCGCACCGGCGCTAAGGACTTGGGCCACGATGGCGCCCTGGGCAGCAGCAGCGAGGCGAATGTTGAGGAATCCCGGGCCCGCGATGGATGCTTCATCGATGGCGTCATTGCCGGCGAGGGCATCCGCCAGCCACTGCGCCAGCTCGCGGGGCTGGGTGCCGGCCTTCTTGGCCACCTGGAGTGCCAGGTTGGTGGCGTAATCGCCGTGCTCCGGGTTGCGCGGGCGCTCCACGCTCACGGTCTCCGGCAGGACGGAGGAGTCCAGCTCATGCTCGGTGAGCACGGCAGCGGCAGTGTTCTTGATCAGGACGGAAAGATCTTCAGGATTCATAGGGCCAAAGTCTATCGTCTCCGCCGCTGGGAGGCGCTATCAGGTCGCAGAGGTTAGCAAGGTCACCCACCCCCATCAGGTGAACAATGCGGCACAGCGAAGCACCAAGTTCTACCCTAAAAGGCGTTATCTGAATCGATCCAACCTTTCGCCCTCTCGCTCGGCCGAAACATGCGGTGCCGCATCTTGGGGACCTCCACGGGGACGCCGACGGGAGCCAACTGGAATTGAGCTTTATGTCAACCTTCAATATCACCACCGACGCCATTGCTGGCAACGTCGGGCTCACCGCGCTGGTGTCGACGCTGCCGCTCATCGCGTTCTTTATCATGCTCCTAGGGCTCAAGGCCCGCGCTCACACCTCGGGTGCGGTCGCGCTCGTAGTGGCGGTTCTCATCGCCATTTTTGGCATGGGCATGCCAACCGGCATGGCTTTGTCCTCCGCGGTGCGCGGTGGACTCTTCGGCCTCTTCCCCATCGTCTGGGTGATCATCACCGCCATCTGGTTCTACGAGGTCACCGTGGCCTCTGGCCGCTTCAATGACCTGCGCAAGACCTTTGATCTCTTGGGCGATGGCGATATTCGCATCCAGGCCATCCTCATCGCTTTCTGCTTCGGTGGCCTCTTGGAGGCGCTCGCCGGCTTCGGCGCTCCGGTAGCAATTACGGCCACCATGATCCTGGCGCTGGGCGTCAAACCCCTCAAGGCAGCCACCACCGTGCTCATCGCCAACACCGCGCCCGTGGCCTTCGGCGCGGTAGGCATCCCGGTGACCACCGCAGGCTCCGTGGGCGGCCGTACCGCCGAACAGACCGCTGATATTGCGAGCCTCATCTCCCTGCAGGTGCTGCTCATCGCTGCGGTTGTTCCGTTCTTTATCCTCTTCATCCTCGACGGCATGCGTGGCGTCAAGGAAGCCGGCCCCGCCGCCGCTGTCATCGGCATCTCCTTCGCTATTGCCCAGTGGGCAGCCGCCACGTTCTTCGCCTACCAACTCACTAACGTCGTGGCCTGCATTGTCTCCCTCGGCGCGGGCTTTATCTTCCTGCGTGTATGGAAGCCCAAGGGTGTCGACAGCCTGCGTGAGCGCATGGAGCTGCCCGCCCAGGAAGAGGTCACGGACCTCAACGGCAGCCGCATCTGGATGGCCCTGCTGCCCTATGCCGTGGTGACCGCTGTCTTCGCCATCGCCACCGCGTGGCCGGCCATCTTCGGCTTCCTGCAGGTCAACGTTGCCTGGCCGCTTCTCGACGGCACCGTCTTCGACGCCGAAGGCCAAGCCATGGATACCGCCTTCAAGTTCAACGTGCTGGGCAACCCGGGCACCTTGCTGCTCATCTCCGGCATCATCGTGGCCATCATCTACATGGCCTTCAATGAGAACGGCCGCTACACGCTGGAGGCCTCCGCACCAGTGGCCAAATTCGGCGAGGTAGTCAACCGCATGAAGTTCTCCGCGCTGACCATCATCTTGGTCCTGGCGCTGGCCTACACTATGAACTACTCCGGCCAGACCATTTCCATTGGCCAGTTTGTAGCCTCTGTAGGCGGCATCTTCGCGCTCTTTTCCCCCGTTCTGGGCTGGATCGGCACTGCGGTCACCGGCTCGGACACCTCTGCCAACGCGCTCTTTGCCAACCTGCAAGTCACCGCCGCCGAGCGCATCGGCGTCAACCCGGACCTCATGCTGGCCGCCAATACCTCGGGTGGCGTTGTGGGCAAGATGATCTCCCCGCAGTCGCTGGCCATTGCCGCCACCGCGGTCCAGATGGAGGGCCAGGAATCCCGCATCTTCAAGGCCGTTGTGGGCTACTCCGTGGCCTTCCTTGCCGTCGTGTGCATCATCGTCTTCCTCATGAGCAACGTGCTGGGCTTCCTGGTTCCTTAAGCTCTCAGTCCTCAGCACCAACTACCCCCAGAATCGGGCACTTCACTCGCCACGTCTGGGGGTTTTCGCTTGCCCGCGTTTTGTGACCGCTTCATCTCTGCACGTAAGGAATTTCACAACATTAATGTTGCGATAAAACGCCAGGTAGGAGGGCTAATCCCGTCTCGATAATGTGAGTTTTGGGCGGTAGGCTCATAAATACAAACTCGAAAAATGCCCACTGCGGCTGTCCTGGTAGCGCGCATCCGAGTACAACTCCGCTGTGCCCAGCACGGAACAAGCCACATGGAGGCAGATTAAGGAGCGCTCACGAATGCGAATAGCATTGTTTTCCACCTGCATCGGTGATTCACTCTTCCCCGATGCCCACAAGGCCACGGCCCTCATCCTCTCCCGCTTGGGCTATGACGTCGTCTTCCCCGAGGAGCAGACCTGCTGCGGCCAGATGCACATCAACACCGGCTACCAGGAGCAGACCTTGGGCATGATCCGCACCTATGCGGACGCCTTCGCGGACCCCTCCATCGACTACGTCGTCTCCGCCTCCGGCTCCTGCGTGGGTGCCGTACGCGAACAGCACGAGATGATCGCTGATCGTTTCGGCACTTCCGCCGACGTGGACGGCGCCAAGAAGGCAGCCGGCAAGACTTTGGATCTGCCGGAGTTTCTGGTCGACGTCGCCGGAGTTACCAACGTGGGCGCTTTCTTCCCTCACCGCGTGACCTACCACCCCTCCTGCCACGGCCTGCGCTTCCTCAAGTTGGGTGACCGCCCCTACCAGCTGCTGAAGGAGGTCGAGGGAATCGACCTCGCCCCGCTGCCTAATGCAGAAGAATGCTGCGGTTTCGGCGGCACCTTCGCCCTCAAGAACGCGGAGGTCTCCGCAGCGATGGTCGGTGATAAGACCCGCCACATCCGCGAAACCGCGGCCGAGTACGTCACCGGCGGTGACTCCTCCTGCCTGATGAACATCGGTGGTGCTCTGGCTCGCCAGCGCTCCGGTGTTCGCGCTATCCACTTGGCGGAAATCCTCGCCTCCACCAAGGAACACCCGTGGACTCCTACCTCTGCGGCCTACTCCAAGGAGAAGATGCTCTAATGACTTCCTTCCTCGACACCACTCCTCCGCGCGCCCCCGAAGGCTACGGCAACCTGCGCGGCTCGAAGGCCTTCGTGCCGCTGGCTCACGTGGGTCTCAACAATGCTACCCAGCGCCGCAACCTGCACCACGCCACCACCACCATTCGTGATAAGCGCCAGCACGCCGTTGATGAAACCCCGGACTGGGAGCAGCTTCGCGACGCCGGCTCCGCACTCAAGGATGACGTCGCCGTGCGCATGGGCGAATTGCTGGTCCAGTTCGAAGAGCAGGTGACCAAGCGCGGCGGCATCGTCCACTGGGCACGCGATGCCAAGGAGGCCAACGAGATTATCGAGGGCCTTATCCGCGAAACCGGTGAGACCGACGTGGTCAAGATCAAGTCCATGGCCACCCAGGAAATCGCGCTCAACGAGCACCTGGAAGAAGCCGGTATCCACGCCCAGGAAACTGACCTGGCGGAGCTCATCGTCCAGTTGGGAGAGGACAAGCCTTCCCACATTCTGGTCCCCGCTATCCACCGCAACCGCGCGGAGATTCGCGATATCTTCGTCAACAAGATGCCGAATACCGATGACTCGCTCAAGGCCGAGCCGGCGGAACTAGCTGAAGCATCCCGTAAGTTCCTGCGCAAGCAGTTCATGAAGGCTAAGGTCGCCATCTCCGGCGCTAACTTCGGTGTGGCAGAAACCGGCACCATCAACATCGTGGAGTCTGAGGGCAATGGCCGCATGTGCCTGACCCTGCCGGAGACCCTCATTACCGTGATGGGTATTGAGAAGCTGGTCCCGACTTTCCAGGACCTCGAGGTCTTCCTGCAGCTGCTGCCGCGCTCCTCCACCGCGGAGCGCATGAACCCGTACACCTCCATGTGGTCGGGTGTTACCGAGGGCGACGGCCCGCAGAACTTCCACATCGTGCTGCTGGATAACGGCCGCACCGCTGCTCTGTCTTCCCCCGTCGGCCACGAGGCGCTCAAATGCATCCGTTGCTCTGCTTGCCTGAACGTCTGCCCGGTCTACGAGCGCGCCGGCGGCCACGCCTATGGCTCGGTCTACCCAGGCCCGATCGGCATCTCCCTGACGCCGCAGCTGACTGGCATGAAGGACCACAACGATCCGTCGGCAAGCTTGCCCTATGCCTGCTCCCTGTGCGGCCGCTGCGACGAGGTGTGCCCGGTGCGCATCCCACTCTCCCAGGTCATTCTGGAAAACCGCTACCAGAAGGTCACCCACGCCACCCCGCCGGTCGAGGAGAAGCTCTTCCAGGTCGTGGAGCTGGTGTGGAAGAACCCGAAGATCTGGAACCAGATCACCCACATGGTGGCACTCGGCCGTGTCCTCGGTGGTTTCAACGGAGTCATCGACAAGCTGCCGCTGTTCATGTCTGGTTGGTCCGAGGTACGCGATACTGCCGTTCCGCCGAAGAAGTCCTTCCGCCAATGGTTCAACACTGACGAAGCTCAAGAACTCCTCGCCCAAGCCAAGAAGGAGGGCATCAAGTGACCACCGCCAAAGAGGAAATCCTCAACCGCATTTCAGCCGCCCAGAAGCAGGCCGGCCTGCCGGACCACGTAGACATCCCGCGCGAGTACCAGAAGGAAGGCACGCTCAACGAAGATGAGCTGCGCGAGATGCTGGTGGACCGCCTCGAAGACTACAAGGCTGATGTGCACGTCACCGATGAGTCTGAACTGAACTCCACCCTCGTGGGCATCCTCAAGGAGCGCGGCTGTTCGAACGTCGTCTACGCACCCGGCATGGACGCCGGGCTTCTCGACGGCTTCGAAGGCACCGTCACCCCGGATGGCAATGCCAAAAACCCGCGCGAGCTCGACGCCGTCGACGCCGTGGTGACCGAATCCCACGTCACCTCCGCGCAGACCGGCACCATCGTGCTCGAGTCCAATGAAACCTGTGGCCGTCGCGCGCTGACCTTGGTGCCGGACCGTCACGTGTGCATCGTGCGTAAGGACCAGATTGTCTACGGCGTCCCGGAGATGGTCTCCCGCATGAACCCGGAGCGCCCGGCGACGTGGATCTCTGGTCCGTCCGCAACCTCGGATATTGAGCTCTCCCGCGTGGAGGGTGTCCACGGCCCGCGCGATCTTATTGTGGTGATTGTTAAGTAGTGTGACGTTCGGGGGCACCCGCCCCTTCCGAACACTCGGCTCACATCACCCCCGGCGCATAGGATAAGGCACGTACTTATTAACGATTTTAGGAGCCTTATTCTATGCGTCTTTCTCGCGTTTTAGGCTCGGTGCTGGGGCCCGTAGCTGTTGCTGCCGGCCTGGTTGCCGCGCCCGCTGTTGCTCACGCCGATCAACCCACCATCAACTGGGGCCCGTGCCCGGAAGGGGTCACCGAAGAGCGCGCTGAGTGCGGGCACGTGACCGTTCCGACCTATCACGATGCCCCGGAGAAAGGCACCATCGACGTCGGCCTCATCCGCCTCAAGGCCACCGGAAACCGACAGGGCACCCTGTTTACCAACCCGGGGGGCCCGGGCGGTGACGCGTATAGCTGGGTGAGCTTCGCCGCGTGGCCGGAGGAAGTCAAACAGAGCTACGACATCATCGGTGTGCAGCCGCGTGGCCTGCGCGAGTCGGGAGAGGTGAACTGCACGGCCAGTGAGCTGGGCGCCAATCCCCTTGCGGAGATGACGCAGATCGGCGCGATTACCCGCAATGACTGCGAGAAGAACACCCCCGGCTACACGGACTCCCTGACGACGGAAAACACCGCAAAGGACTGGGAGGTTGTCCGCCAGGCACTCGGCGAGGAGAAAATCAACATCGCCGGTCTCTCCTACGGCACCTTCCTGGGCTCCACCTACGCCACGCTCTACCCACAGCACACCGACAAGGTCGTGCTGGATTCCGGTATGAATCCGAAGATGGCGTGGAACCAGATCTTCGCTTCCCAGCAGGCAGGCTACGAGAATGCGCTGCATGACTTCTTTGCGTACGTGGCCAAGAATGACGACTCCTACCACGCCGGAAAGACCCCGCTGAAGGCCTACGAGCGCTGGTCCCAGATTGTTGCCGCCGAGGCAGGCGTGCGCCCCACCGTGCTTCCACCTAACGCCCAGATTGGTGACCTGCCCCCAGGACTGGAGTTCGCCGGCCAGCCAGGCGCCAACATTATGACTGCTACCGGTGAGCTGCGTGTGCAGGCGGAGCACCTCGCCGGCAAGGTACGCAACCCGCAGGCTGTCCAAGCTTCCTCGCCGACGCTGTCCGCGACCCGTGAGCTTCTCCCCCGCCCAGAGTCCTGGGACACGCTGGCTAAGCACATCGGCGGCATCGAGCCAATCAACTTTGAGGAGCAGGCTGCACAGCAGCAGGCCCAGCAGGATCCGCAGCAGGCTCAGCAGGACGTTCTCAATGCCGTGAGCATGCAAAACATCATCATGTGCAATGAGAACACCGCGCCGACGGATCCCACCCTCATTCCGGCGTTCCTCTGGTCGAACTACGTCACGATTGACCCCTTCACGCTGTTCAACTCGATGTACGCCTCCGGCGCAGGGTGCGGTGGCCGCGCACCGGTCAACACTCCAATTGCCGTCTCCGGCCAGAACCTGCAGACCAAGCCGCTGCAGCTGCAGGCAACCGGTGACCCGCAGACTCCGTACGCCTTCTACCGCGGCCTCTCGGATCCAATGCAATCCCGCGTGGTGACCGTCCACGGCCCGGGCCACGGCCACTTCGCGATGGGCAACAAGGCCGTCGACCAGATCGTGGTTGATTACCTGCGCACCGGTGAGGTCCACACTGCGGATGCACCGGGCTTCTTTGACCAGCCCCAGGCACAGGAGCAGCCCGCCCAGTAACACAGCTCCGGGAAACGACGAGGCAGCGGCTCCCCTAGCCGCTGCCTCCTTCCATCACACCCCCATCGGCGTGAGGCCAATTACTGCGCTTCAGTCTTTATAGGCTAGAATCGCATCGTTGGCATTTCGCCAGCAATGCCCTTGTAGCTCAGCGGATTAGAGCATCGGTTTCCGGTACCGAAGGTCGCAGGTTCGAGTCCTGTCAGGGGCACTTTTTCATGCCCACAACTCTCTCCCATCAGGCCGCCCCCGGCCCTCATTTGCAACGATGCCACGAGTGTGGGAAAGCCTCTCGCTCTCTGCATTCCCCCAGACCTGAAACCCGCAACCTGCAGGTGGGCGTCGCCTAGCGCTGCGTGACACCACACCACCCACTTGGAGGTTTCGGAATCCTGGTCTGGGGATATAGAACTAGCGCAAGCGCGCCTCGATATCCGCGACCACTTCCTCCGGATTCTTCGCCGAGGCGATAAGAGAGCTTCTGCCCTGCTCGATACGCACGGTCGGCCCAGAAACGATGTAGGCCGGTGCGCCGTCGACAACACGCGGGCCCGCGCCTTCCTTGAGCCCAGTCTCAGGCCCGACGCTGGCACCGGTGATATCGCTGAGTGGAATTCGCTTCGTGAAGATACCCAGGAGGGAAACCACAACGTCGTCGTCACTCACGACGATCTTCACCCGCATCAGAATGCAGGCCACCGTTGCAACGATAACTAGGGCGCCAAACAGGATGGCCGCCCACGTGGAATCGATCATTGTGGGCACCACTGCTGCCACGACGGCAAGGCCAACGATGATTCCGGACCACAGGAGCGGACCATTGAGATGGCGAACGTAGATGCGAGAGTCCATGCCGTTCACACTATCGGACGAATACTCCCTTCGCGCTCACCGGGAGAGCGCGCGGCAGCCGGTTAAGGCCCACGGTGAGCGCGAAGAGCGAAGGCGAGGAATGAGTGAGCGCGAAGGGCGGCAGTGAAAGCCTGGACGGGTGAGAAAGGTAAAGCCCCAGCAGACATTGCTGCTGGGGCTTTACGTCAAGCTACTCTCCCCGGCCGGGCGGTAGAAAGAGAGCGAACCAGGTTACTGGGTGATGTACTGATTGACGATCGGCTGAGTGATGTCCAGGGTGCCGTGCTCGACGTAGTACATGCCGAACATCAAAGCACCAAGCAGCACCACGGAGAGAAGCATGGAGGGAATCCACTGAACGAAGACGGATACCCAGCCGTCAGCCTTGTCACGTGCAGCTGCTTCGCGCTGCTCCTGAGCCACATCGCGCTCGACGATCATGTTTAATCCTTTCACTTAGCTCCCCTAGCCAGACTGCATCCTCATGGAATGCCTTCTCTTCACTGCACGGGGGATGCTCGCCCTTTAACACAGAGTATCTTAGCAGTTTATGCAGAGCCGCCCGTAGTTAAACGCAGATATTTCGGCCGGCATCCGCCTTTAGTTTGACGCCGACTGTGGCCTAGACCCCAGGATCCTCATTGTTATTGAGCGCTTCGACAAAGTCCTCACGGCCCTGGAACATGCGCTCAATATCTTCTTCCGCGCCAATAATCCACAGCTGTGACGCATCATCGAAGGTTAGTGCGCCCTCCGGATGCTGCTCAAGGGCCGCCTCAAGCGCGGTGGCTTGTTCCTCGGTGAGCTCTTCCAAGTCCTCGACGGGGCCTACGTGAGCGCTGAGTTCCTTCAAGGGAGTGATGCCGTACGTGGAGTATTGGCGCTGCGGATGCTCGAACAGTTCTTGTCCCATCATGATGTGGGAAGGTCACCTCCTGGTGCGTAAACGGACGGGCTCTACTCTACCCGCGCTGAGCACAGCTAGTGGTCACGAGTGCCCAGGCGCTCGTCCGGGACGAAGCCGTCATAGCCCGGAAGATTATTCTCCGACAGGACGCCCTTGCAAAAGCGCAGAAGCGCCGGAACATCGGCAGGATCGAGGTGATCAAACACCATGCGGCGCACCGACTCGACGTGCTCAGGAACTGCCGCCTCCAGGCGTTCCCGGCCGGCCTTAGTCATGACGACCTCCACGCCGCGCGCATCGCCTGCGCACTTTTCCTTGCGTACGAGCCCACGCTTTTCCATGCGTGTGATCTGGTGGGAGGCTCGGGAGCGGTCCCACTCCAATTCTGAGCACAACTCGCGCAAACGCAGCATGTGATCGGGTGCCTCCGAAAGCGAGACGAGGACCGCAAACTCCGCCGCGGAGATATCGCTGCAAGCTAAGAGGGTTTCCTCCATGCCACGATTAATCTTGCGAATGCTGGCGAGAATGTGCCGCCAGAGGTCCTGTTCGCTTTCGGTGAGCCATCGAGTGTCCGCAGTCATGGCTCACACCCTACACTCCATGATTTAAACGCTTGTAAGTCTCTCCATATCTAGGTCCATGCGCCCCGGTACCCACGAATAGCGCTGCGGCATACAGGTCAGCACGATAACCTGAGTGTTTTTCCCGGCCTTGCTGAACAACGCCGCCATAAGCTGAAGGCGCTGCGAGTCGGTAGACCCTAACGCGTCGTCGATGACGACGGGAACCGGTTCGCCGGACACTAGCTGAGCAATGGCAAAGCGTGTCAGGATGCTCAGCTGTTCTTTGGCACCGCCGGAGAGCGCATCGAAGGCCACGGTTTCGCCATTGCGGCTGCGAGCCTGCACCTTGAGCTCCTCGGAGAGCTCAAAGTCCACGTCACCGCCGAACACGGTGCGGGCTAGGCCGTTGAGCGCGGTGACGAACGGCGCGGCATAACGCTGACGGGCGGCATCGCGGTGGCGCAGCATCAGCGAACGCAGGTACCGCGCGGCATTCGCACGGCGCTCGATAGCGGCGTGGCGCTCACGAGCAACGTCCAGTTCGGCAGCGGCCTTCTCCTCGTTTTCGGCTGCGCCCGAGTGCATTTCGATAAGCCCGCGGAACTCGCGCATATCCCCCACCGCCGCATTAACCGCTGCCTTCAGGGAATCAACGTGCGTGTGTGCTCCCCTAGCTAGCTGCTCTGCGGTGTCGACATCCACGGTGGACATCTCCTCCAAAGCCGCCTTCTCTTTCGCCAGCTCAGTCCGTGCTGCCTCAATCGCGGCGGTCACCTCGCCATCACTGAGCTGGGCGCGGGCGGCCTCTATGGCTGCAGCCTGAGCATCACGCTGCATCGTGGCCTCCTCCGCACGGACCATGGCCACCTCCAGTGCGGCGCCCGCCTTGTTCTCGCGGTAGGGTGCCAGGGCGCGGTCGAGCTCATCAAGCTTCCTGCGCAGCTCCTCTTCTTCCTGCTCCACGACGTCGAGCTCCCGCGGCTGTGCGGTGGAATCGGTAGTGCCGCCGGTACCCTCGGTGTCCTCAGCATCGGCCGCGCCCGCCTCGAAGCGAGCACGCAACTCACCGAGCTCCTCCCCACCCAGTGCCGCAGCGAGTTCGCGGGCCGCGGTATCGGCAGCGGATGCTAGCTCTACGTGTTTTTCGTGGGTGGCACGGGCAGCATCCACGTCCTCGCACCCGGCGTCCTCCAGCAGGCGTGTGAGCTCCGCGCGAGCCTTCTCCACGCCTTCCTCACCACTATCGCCCGCACCGGCTGCGTAGCGGGCGGTGATGTCGCCGATCTTCAGCGTGGTGCCCTCGCGCAGTTCGACTGCCAGTTCTTGACCGCTCTCCAGCGCACGCTGTTCGCCATCGACGCTAAAGCAGCCCTCGCCGGAAAAATAAAGCTTGGACGCCGCAGCCGCCCGCAGGCGCTCCTGGACGGTGACCTCGCGCGCCGCGTCCTCCAAGGCCTGAAGGTTCGGTACGTCGGGAGTCGCAGCCAACTCACGGCGGCGCAACGCCAAGGTCTCTTCCAGCTTGTTCAATGCCCCAAGACGAGTGCCCAGCGCCTTGCGCTCGGCTTGCTGCTGGGCGCGGCGGGCGCGCTGGCGCTCCTCGCGCACGGCCTCATAGCGCTTGTGGACCTCGGCACGCTCTTCCTCTAGTTTCGTGCGGACGGCGGCTTCTTCCTCGGCGCACTCGCGGGCTTGAATAACCGCGGCGGCGGCACGCTCAGCAGCCTCGACAGCTGCGGCATGCTCAGCAACCACAGCTTTACGGCGCTGCGCTTCCTCCTCCGCGCGCGTCACGGCCTCCGCTGCCCGAGCCACCGCCGCCTCCTGCGCGGTGACCTTCTCCTGGGCGGCCCGAGCAGCGAGCAGCTCACCGTCACGGCGCTCGCATTCTTCCGCGGCCGCCGGCAGAGCGGATTCAGCATCCTTCTTCTTCAGCTCGGCGGCTTCATAGCGCTCCACCACGCCGTCGAGCTCCCGCAGCGAGGCCTCGGTGGCAGCGTGCTTCTCCTCAGCATCCGCTAGCGCGGCGATGGCAGCCTTATAGTCTCCTGCCGGCTTGTCTGTCTTCGCGGTGAAGTACTCCTTGTACTCCGCCTCGATGCGCGTGAGCAGCTCGGAGTCTTCCGCCGCGGCACTCGCTCCGGTCTGCTCCTCCAGCGCCGCGGTCAGGGAAGGAATGCCCACCGCGGCGATGCCTTGGTGGTTGTCGTCCTGGCGGACGAAGAGGGCGTCGAGAAGCGCGCGGTCCACGTGCTCACTGAGGATTCGATCCAGCTCCCCATCCGCCTCGGCTCCGGTCCACTGGCCCGGGCGCGGGGAGAAAACGTGCAGCTCCGACGTGCGTTTCTTCACCCACCGCTTGCGAATGCGGAAGCGGTAAGGCCCCACGGTCGCCTCCAGCGTGACCTCAGGCCCCACATCGCGGCCGGCAGGCTGCAGCGCCCTCACCGGCTTGGAATTAGCCGTGTGCTTTTCCGTGAGTACGAAATCGATGGCCTCCACCAGCGTGGACTTTCCGGCCTCGTTCGGCCCACCGATGACCACCACCCCGGTCTCCGGCAGGTCCTTGACCTCCAGGTGCTCCACGCCCCGGACGTTGTTCAGTTCAACAGAATGCAGCTGCATCATGGTTTAGGCTCCCTTCGCGCTGAGGCGGAACAGCAGGTTGGCAGCGTCGCGGGCGGTGGGGTTGTCCAAGTCCTTGAGCAGCTCCGCTAGCGCATTGGCGGCATAACCACTCAAGCTCAGTTCGCTGAGCTCTTCTTCCGAGGGCGCCAGATGCAGGTCCATGGTTCTCTCGCGCGGCTTGAGGGAGGCAAAAACCTCCTCCATCTCCGCCAGGCCTTGCTCCAGACGGGCCTGCGCGCTCAAACCCACGGTGCCGCGCAGGCTGTACTTGACTGCGGTGCGAATCTTCTCCGGCACCGCGTCCAGCTGTTCCAGGAAGCCCTCGACATCCTCCATGGAGTCGATGTCCGCATCAATCGCCCGGAAGTCCCAACGGCCAACGCGGTGCTTGACGACGTCCACCCGATCCCCCTCAACGGTCACCACCAAGGCGTTGCCCGAATCGCGCTCCCTATCGTCGAAAGCGGTGGTCTCTGGGCTGCCCGAGAACCACACTTTGCCGGAGCGGCCCAAGGATTCAGTGGAGTGCGTATCCCCCAGCGCCAAGTAATCGATAACCCCCTTATCCAGACACTCCTCCACGAAGGCGAGGTCGATCGTATCCGCATCCGAGTCCTCGCCTTCGCCCGCGCGGGATTCCACCTGGCCGTGGCCCACCGCGATGCGAACCGCACCCTCCTCGGCAGGCGGCAGCGGCTCCAGCGCGCGGCGCACGAGGTCATAGTTGGCCCGCTTGGACAGGTAAGGAGCACCGACGATCTCCACGCCCGGGCGCACCGCAATCGGCTCCGAATCAGCAATCACGTGCACGTTATCCGCAAAGGAGTTGAAGAAGATGGAATCCGCCACGAGAGGGTCATGGTTGCCGGGCAACAGGTAGACCGGAACCGGCAGGCGCTTGAACATATCCTTCGCCCGCAGCAGCGTGGACCTGCTCAAGGAGTTGTGTTCAAACACGTCACCGGCCACGACGATGAACTCGGCACCCGTCTTGGTGGCCAGCTCCCCCAGGCGCAACACCGCCGCCTCGCGGTCATCATCAAAACGCGATTGCGCCGCGGGACTTAAAAACCAGCGGGTCATGCCCAGCTGAAAATCGGAGGTGTGGATGAACGTGACCGCGGCCATGCAAACTCCCTACAACGTGGTCCAGGGCTGGGCGTGTGAGCCCCTCCCCTTAAGGTGGCAATGTCTAGTGCGTCAGATGATAGTAAAGGTCCTCGACATCGGAGACCGCCCGAAGCAAATCTATGTTCGTATGGCTGACGGAGCGCATGGCCTTGCGCAACAGTTCCGGGTCGGAATCATCCACCGCAGGAGCGGTCTTGGGCTCCGGCAACGGCGGCAGCTCGCGCCCCTCCCAGAACAAAGCATTGCGTTCCTCGGCCGAGATTTCAGCGGCCGCAGAAGCGGAAAACGAGTCCTCCGAGGCCGCCTTGGCCTGCTCGATGACCGCTTGCTCGAGCCGCGCGAAGTCGAGGCCACGCAGGGCAAAAATCACGGAAGGATCGGCATCCATCCGGGCCGCGAGGCGGTCCGCCACCGCCACGACGTGCTTGCACACATATTCCGGGTCGGGGCAGGTGCAGGAAAAGCGAAGGTCGTCGGGGTATTCGGCGATGAGGATGTCGAGGGAGGCGTCGGCAAGCATGCCCTCCCTGGCTTGCGCCACGGAGTTCGGGGTGCGCGCGAACACCTCCGACAGCCGCCCGATGTCCTCGTTGTTGCGGTAGGGCACCTGGATGAGCACCGCGAAAGGCTCGTTCTGGGAGCCCGCGACCTTGCCGTGCACCGCGCCATTGCGCACGTCAAGGCCCACGACATGACCCTCCGTGGCGTACTGGCGCCCGCGGCGAATGCGACCGGAATCCGTTTGCTGGTTGACAAAGTTGAGCAGGCGCGTGGCCGCCGGCTGCATGGTGCGCACGCGGTCGACGCGATTGACCTCTTCCGGCGTGCTCACGCGCTTGCGGGTGCCGAAGTTGGCGTAGATGACGTTATTGTCTTCCGGGTTCTTCGGTGCCATTTACTTCTCCTGCTCCCTATAACTCATGAGATCCGCCAGCTGCTCGGGGCTCAGTTCGGTGAGCCAGCCCTCGCCCTCGCCCACGACAGCACCGGCCAGCTGCGTCTTGCCGTCGAGGATGTCCTGGATGGATTCCTCCAAGGTACCGGCGGTAATCATCTTGTACACCTGCACGTTGCGCTGCTGGCCAATGCGGAAGGCGCGGTCCGTGGCCTGGTTCTCCACCGCCGGATTCCACCAGCGATCCATGTGCACGACAATCGACGCCGCCGTGAGGTTCAAGCCTGTACCACCCGCCTTGAGCGAGAGCAGCATGACGGGCGCGCCATCCTCGGCCTGGAATTCCTCCACCATCTGGTCGCGCCGGTTCTTGCTCACGCCGCCGTGGAGAAAGGGAATCTCGCAGCCCAGCTGCTCAGAGAGGTAAGGCTGGAGGACGTCACCGAAGGCCTTGTACTGGGTGAAGATCAGCACGCGCTCGTGAGATTCGATGGCCTGGTCGATGATCCGCATCAGCTCTTCCACCTTGCCGGAGCGGTGCTTGCCTTTGATGGTCACGGGGCTGCCATCGGCCAAGAAGTGCGCTGGGTGGTTGCAAATCTGCTTGATGCGGGTCAGCGATGCCAAGATGAGGCCGCGGCGCGAGATCCCCTCCTTCTTCTTTGCCAAGGCCTGCTCCACGTCATTGACCAGAGCCTTATAGAGGGCTGCCTGCTCATCGGTCATGCGCACGGTGATAATCTGCTCGGACTTCTCCGGCAGGTCATCGATGATATTCGGATCCGTCTTGAGGCGGCGCAGGATGAACGGGCCGGTGAGCAGGCGCAGGCGCTCCGCCATAACATCGCTGCCTTCGCGCTCGATGGCCTTGGCAAAGTGGTTGCGGAAGAAGGAAGCTGAACCCAGGATCCCGGGGTTGCAATAGTCCAAGATGGAGCGCATTTCCGACAGCCGGTTCTCAATCGGCGTGCCGGTCAGCGCCACGCGGTGCCGCGAGGGGATGGCGCGCACGGCCTTGGAGGAGCGCGTGGAGGCGTTCTTGATCGCTTGGGCTTCGTCGAGGACCACGCGATCCCACTCCACCTTGCTCAAGGTCAGGAAGTCACGGCTGACCGTGCCATAGGAGGTGATGACGATATCGGCGTTCTGCGCCGCCGTGACCAGCTCCTCGCCCTTTAGGCGCCCGGTGCCGTGCTGCACCATGACCTTAAAGTCCGGCACGAAGCGCTTGGCTTCCCTAGCCCAGTTGCCCACCACGGAGGTCGGGGCAACCACTAGGGTGGGCTTCCACGCCTCCGCTTCCCCCTCAGTCTCATGGGCAGCCTTCTCTACCGCCAGCAGGGACAACAGCTGCAGCGTCTTGCCCAAACCCATGTCATCCGCCAGCACCGCGCCGATGTTGTTGCGGGACATCCAATACAGCCAGTCGACGCCCCGGCGCTGGTACTCGCGCAGCTCGGCATGGACCGTATCGGGGATCTCCACGCGGTCGGGCGCAGTACTGTCCAGCCCGCCGAGCAGCGAGGTGTGCCACTCGGAGCCGGTGAAGGCAACGGGGTCCTCCGCCATCGACTTCAAGGCCATCTCGCGCAGGTCCGCCAGCGTGACCGCTTCTTCTTGTTCACCCTCGTTGAATTCCTTGCGGCGGCGTTCCACCTCGGCCACGAGTTCTTCCCAGCCGGGTTGTTCCAGCTGGCGGGCCATCTCGGCGGTCGCGGCGAGCTGCTCGAGCTCCTTTAGGGCGCGCTGGCGGGCGGTATCGGCCAACTCGCGCATGTATTGCGAGATCTTGTTCAAAGCCTGTGTATCCGCCATCACCCACTCGCCGCGCAGGCGAATCAGGCCGGACTTGGAGGAGATGAGCTCGTGCATTTCGGCGTCGGTAAGCTGCGTATCCCCCACCGAAAGTTTCCAGTCATAGCTGAACAGCTTCTCCATGCCGATGTGCGCCTTGGTGGCGGCATCGGCTGGATCACGTACCTCTGTGGTTTCCAGCTTGGCCTTGGTCTCCATGTGGGACCAGGCCTTGGGTAGCAGCACGGTAAAGCCGGCTTTGCGCAGGGCGGCGGCGTCGTGAGTGACAAAGTCCACGAGCTGTTCCGTGGTCAGGTAGACGTCCCAATCGCCCGCATTTCGGCTCGCCGGCGCGGAATTGTACTTCAGCCGCGGAGCCACATCGAAGGCATGGCGGCGGGCTTCACGCAGCTTCTCGACGCTCCCCCGGTCCAACTGGTCTTGGCGCACCGGCATTGGCGAATCGGTACCGGAGCGAACTAGCAGGCGGATCGGCCACGCTGCGTCCTCAACGGAGACATTATCATTTGGTGGCTCCTCCACGAGGAACACGAGCTGCAGATCGACGGAGGTAATGGAGTCCTTCCACTCGTTGAGTCCGCGCAGCAACTGCGCGCGTCCCTTCTTCACCGGCGAAGTTCTCAACAGCGCCTGGGCGAAGTCATGCCAGGGTGCTGCGCGCGGGGCGTCGATCTGCGGGCGCAGCTGGGTATAGGCAATCCAGTGCGTGAGCTCATCGGCCAAATCATCAGAGAGAGCCCGGTTATTAATGGAGAGGATGCCGGGCGCGGAGGCTAGCATCTCCGCCAGCCAGCTGCGCTCGCCCAAACCGGAGGCCAGTTGCCACATGGGGTACCACTCACCGGCTTGATAGGACAGGCGGATGGTCACCCGGCCAGCGCGAACAAACCGGAAGAGGCCACGATAAGCACGGATGAGCCACAGGAGATCCGGCGCGATGGTCGCGCGCTGCTCTGGGGTGGCCGCTTGGCTATCGGTGTCGAGGTATTCCAGCTTGGCCAATGTTTCTACCGCTTCATCTGGGGCGAACATAGCCATGGGCACCATGAGGGAAACATCTTTGCCCTTCGGCGTACGCAGGGAGACTCGCGCGCGGTTGCGGAAGGTCTTCTTGCTCAGGATGCTATCGACCACATCCGGGAAGGTTCCCCCTGGGACTGCTGAGGGCATGATGATTTTGTGCCCTTCGACCTGTTCGATCCATAGACTCAGGCCGGAGACGGGCAGCCAGAGGCCATGCAGCAGGTAAGAAGCCATAGGGGCCAGTCTAGCAGCACGCCTTTTGGGGACGGGGTCGCAGAAAGTTCCCGAATCCTGCCTAAATAGACAATCGTTATAGTCTCGTTACATAACGACGTAACACCAGTAAGACCGTACAATAAGCTGTGACCAAGGTAACCAAATACTGGTCAACCAGCCAATTTTCAGTTGGGTAGGAGCTTGTGCCTCGTTAGCGTGGTTAGGTCCTATTTTTTAATCTCAATCTCAAGGAGAGATCAGTGCAAGACTCCACTTGGTATGTCGTTGCGATGATCATCTACCTGCTTGCCATGGCCGCTATCGGCTTCTGGAGCTACAAGCAGACGGATGAGTACGACGACTACGTTCTCGCCGGCCGCGGCCTCCACCCGTTCGTAGCCGCCCTATCCGCCGGCGCTTCCGATATGTCGGGTTGGCTGCTCATGGGCCTGCCTGGCGCTTTGTTCCTGACCGGTATGTCCGAGCTGTGGATGGCGATCGGCCTCCTCATCGGTGCTTGGGCCAACTGGAAGTGGGTCGCGCCGCGTCTGCGCTCCTACTCCGAAATTGCCGGCAACTCCATTACCGTGCCCTCCTTCTTTGAAAACCGCCTGCACGATAAGTCGCGCCTGCTGCGCATCATCGCGGCGGCCATCATTATCTTCTTCTTCACCTTCTACGTCTCCTCCGGCATGGTGGCCGGCGGCCGTTACTTCGAGTCCAGCTTCGGCGGCGACTACATGGTCGGCATGCTCGTCGTGGCAGCCGTGACGGTCTTCTACACCTTCGTCGGTGGCTTCCTGGCGGTGTCCTACACCGATACCGTTCAAGGCCTGCTGATGTTCGCCTCGCTCATCATCGTGCCGATCATGGTGCTCTTCTCCTTGGATAACCCGGGTGAGATCTTCAGCTTCGCCGCTGAGAACCCCTACGCCACCGGTGGCGTGATTGAGAACCCCAATTACTTCTCCCTGTTCTCTGGCGTATCCGCCGCCGTCATCATCGGCAACCTGGCCTGGGGCCTGGGTTACTTCGGTCAGCCGCACATCATCGTGCGCTTCATGGCGCTGCGCAAGCCTTCCGACGCCCGCGCGGGCCGCTTCTACGGTGTGAGCTGGATGGGCATCTCCCTGATCGGAGCCATCTTCGTCGCGCTCTCCGGCACGGTCTTCTTCACTGAGACCAACCACTCCATCACCGACCAGGAGAACTACGAGACCATCTTCCTAGACATGGCTCAGGTCATGTTCCACCCGCTCTTTGCTGGTCTGGTTCTAACCGCCGTTCTGGCAGCCATCATGTCCACGATGTCCTCCCAGATGCTGGTTGTCTCCACCTCCCTGATTGAGGACCTCTACCTCATCTTCGCTAAGAAGAAGCCAAGCCAGAACGTCCTGATCAACCTGTCCCGTACTGCCGTCGTGGCCATCGCCATCGTCGCCGCTGTGCTGGCAATCAACCCGTCGGATTCGATTCTGGGTCTGGTCGGCTTCGCCTGGGCCGGCTTCGGCTCCGCCTTCGGCCCGCTGGTGCTGCTGTCGCTGTACTGGAAGCGCCTCAACTCCACCGGCGCCATCGCCGGCATGATCACCGGTGCCGTCGTGGCCATCGGCTGGGGCATGAGCCCGCTGGGCGATACCCTTTACGAGTTGGTTCCGGGCTTCATCTCCGCTCTGCTCGTATCCGTCGGTGTTTCCCTTGCTACCAAGGCTCCGGATGAGAAGGTCATCCAGGAATTCGAGGAGGCTACCCGCTTGGCCAAGCTCGTTGAAGAAAACGATGACTTGGACTTCGAGGAGGCCGCGGAGAAGGTTCAGAAGTAGCCTTCGGCCCCTCCCCCTCCTTCTTTTAAACCCCTCGTCGGGCTAGTTCATCACTAAGCTCCGGCGAGGGGTTTGTCTTGTGAACTGAGGTGCCCGAGACACCTTCCTTTTAAGACAGCGCTGCCTCAATAGCCTTGACGGATTCCTTAATATGCGGGACGGTACCAGCCACGTGGGAGCGGGCATCATTCGGAATGAAGGTCACGTTTGCACCGCGCGAAGTCCACTGCTCAACCAGCTGCTCAGCGGTGGAGAAAGGAATCACGTCATCGCCGCGGCCGTGCGTAACCACCACCGGAATCGACGGCGCATCGTAACCAATGTGCTGGTCCGCCAGAATTCGGTCATAGGGCGCAGTAGCAATGAATTGGTCAACGCTGTTGCCCTCATTGCTGATCTGTTCAATGGTGGTTCCTGAAAAGCCAGCCAGCCCCAGGGTGCAGGTGTTGGTGGCGCGCTTGAGAATTGCAGCCCCCTTCTCATTGAGATGAGCGTACAGGTCTTCGCCATAGGAGTTACTCAAGCCCAACAACGCATAGGACTCAAAAAGGAAGTACAGCGTGCCGTCGAGAGCCGGCGGCAGCAACGTCAGATCCGCGGGTGCAGCACCAATCGTTGCTAGCTTGACGTTAAGCTCAGGCGCGTAGTCATCATAGAGTTCCGCTGCTGATGCCGCTGCCCCACCTCCCTGCGAATAGCCGTTAATGAACACGGGGTTGTCACCACTAATATCCCAGCCGTTCAGCTGCTGTGCCGCACGCGCACTATCCAAGACTGCATGCCCCTGGGAGATTCGGTCCATGTAAGTGTGCATTCCTGGGGTACCAAGACCTTCATAGTCTGTCACCACCACCGCATATCCCTTCTTCAAGTATTGCTCGAAGAAGAACTGCTCATAATCCCCCACGCCTTCAGCAATCTTGCGCGACGGCGCACAGCGGTCTGCCACACCCTGGGTACCAGGGGCGAATGCTACAACCGGGCGTGGTCCCGGCTTCGTCCATGCTGCTTTGGGCTCAATAACAATGCCGCTGACTGCCGTTTTCTCTCCCGTGCGGTTGGTAGAGGAATACAGGATGCGCTGGGCCTTGTAGGGGCCGATATTTGTAATTCCGAGGGTATTCGCCGGGTTGCGAACAGGCGCGGAACGGAAAAGCTGGCCGGGGGTGGATGACTCCAGATCTACAGCATCGTGGTAGAAGGCCGAGTATTCATCACCGACCGGACTGTTACCACCAGGTGCTGGTGCTGTGGAGTAATTCTTTAACTCTTCGGCGGCATCCTTAATGTCACCGGATTCGTTGGGGCTCTCCGTTGCTATGGGGTCTTTGAGGGCTTCCTCGGCGAGTGCAGATTCCGGCAGTTCCGGCGCGACGTCCTGCGCAAAGGCAAGAGGGCTTGCTGCAACAACGAGACATGTCGCAGCAAGAATGGGGAGCGGAGATTTCACTGCGTTTCCTTTCTTTTAGCAGTGATAGCGGGATCAGTAATTTTGACATTCTTAATCTATTACCAAGCTAATTATTAAAACTATTCTTATTTTGTCAAGTTTTGTTGACATCGCACCCCACCTCATTGCGTGCTTGGCGGCTCCCCTCCGAGCCCTTCAGGAACCCCTCCACGCTGCGCACAGTCTAAAAGTGCATGAACCTGCGCGCGGCCTATATCGGTTTCCTCTCCATAGCCACGGTGGCCTACGGCGGCTTCCATCTCCTTCCCGGCCCGGACCTGGGTGTGGCTACCGTGCCCGCACGCGTGGAGGCCCCTGGCTACAACCGCGATGACTTCGGCGGCTGGGCGCCGGGCACCCGCGATAACGTCAAAGCAGCGCAGACCATCGACGGCACCCTCTACGATCCTTATGCCCGCGCACCCGCGCCGGAGCGCGTCGAAGTCGACCACGTCTTTCCGCTCTCAGCAGCCTGGGATCTCGGCGCATCAACGTGGCCGCGGGAAAAGAAGATGGCCTTCGCCAACGATCCGCTCAACCTTGTTGCCACTGCCCGCAACTTGAACCAAGCCAAGTCCGATTCCCTGCCGGCGGACTGGCTCCCGCCCGCCGACCGCTGCGACTATTCGCTGCGCCTTGCCGCAGTGGCGCGCAAATACCAACTCCCACTGCCTGCCCGCGACTATGCAGTCATGCGCCACCAGTGTCGATTCGATTTCATATCCCAGCACCGTTAGACTTTCGCTGGGATAAGCCCCGTATAGAAAGGTAAAGCGCACTCCCCATGACAAGCTTGCTCATCTTCCTTCACGCCTTCGCTGCCATCTTGTTGGTCGGTACCGTGTGTATCTCCACCTCCGCCTTCCCCGGCCAGGTGGAAAAGGCCGCTTCCGGTGATGCTTCGGCCGCTGGTGCCGCCGGCATCCTCAACAAGATCACCTCGACCTATGGCTACATTTCCGCCATCGTTCCGGTTATCGGTCTGGCAGTCTTCCTTACCGATCTCGACGCTTACAAGTCCGCTGTTCAGTACCACATCGCCCTCCTTCTCTCCGTCATCGCCTGGGTGATTCTGCTCGTCGTGGTCATCCCGAAGCAGAACAAGGCCATGGCCGCGATTGCTACCCCGGGCAGCGCCGACGTGGCCAAGTTGAAGAAGCAGCTGGCTATGTTCTCCGGTATCTTCAACCTGCTGTGGGTTGTCTGCGCCATCCTGATGTACGTCTAAACTCTTCGGTTTAGGCCTCAACAGATAAAACCTTCCAAGCTCTCAGTGAGAGTTTGGGAGGTTTTCTCGTGCAGCGTTGGGGCCGCTGCGGCGCCTAGCGGAGCCTAGTCGCGCCAGCCCCCGCGGCGACCGCCACGGTCGCGGCCACGTCCACCGCGGTCACGGTCACGGTATCCGCCGCGCTCACCGCGTCCGCGTCCTCCGTAACCGCCTCGACCGCGGTCGTCATCGTAGTTCCGGCGCGGCGGGCGGCCGGTGTCCTTCTGAATCTTGATGAGCTGTCCGGAAATGCGGGTATCTTTCAGACGGTCCAGCACTGCCGGGTCCAGGTTCTTCGGCAGGTCCACCAAGGTGTGGCCCACCGCGATGGTAATCCGGCCGAAGTCCTTGGAAGTCAGGCCACCTTCGTTGGCCAGCGCACCCACGATGGCGCCCGGGCGCACGTTCTGGCGCTTGCCGACGTCCAGCCGGTACGTCTCAAAGTCCCCATCCGGGCGGCGCGGGCCGCGGTCACGGTCGCGGCCGCCGCGGTCACGACCACGGTCACGGTCACCGCGATCACGCCCACGGCCGTCGCGCTCGAAGCGATCGCGCTCGCGACGGTCCTTCTTAGTCACCGGGCGCTCCTTGAGCAGGAAGTCCGTCCCGCCCTGCAGCTGCACGGCCAAGGCCGCGGCGATATCATCCATCGCCACGTTCTCCGCTGCAGAGTACTCGCGCACCATGTCGCGGAAGAACTCGAACTGCTTGTCCTCCTGCGAAGCGCCGATGGAAGCGAAGAACTTCTCCTTACGCTTAGCATTGACCTCATCCGCGGTCGGAAGATCCATCTCCTCCAAGCGGGCATTGGTCACGCGCTCGATGGAGCGCAGCATGCGACGCTCACGCGGGGTGACAAACAGGATGGCCTCACCAGTGCGGCCAGCACGGCCGGTACGGCCAATGCGGTGCACGTAGGACTCGGTGTCATTCGGGATGTCGTAGTTGACCACGTGGGTAATGCGGTCCACGTCGAGACCGCGGGCCGCCACGTCGGTAGCCACCAAAATGTCGAGGCGGCCATCCTTAAGCTGATCGACGGTGCGCTCACGCTGCTGCTGGGCAATATCGCCATTGATGGCGGCAGCGTTGTAGCCGGCCTCCTTGAGGCTATCGGCCACGTCTTCGGTCGCGTGCTTGGTGCGGCAGAAGACGATGATGGCGTCGTAGTCAATGACCTCGAGGATGCGGGTGAAGGCATCCATCTTGTGGCGGTGCGGGGTCAGCAGGAAGCGCTGCGTGATGTTGTCATTCGTACGGCGCTCCGACTTCACCGTGATCTCGGCAGGGTCGTTGAGGTACTGCTTAGACAGGCGGCGAATCGAGTTCGGCATGGTGGCCGAGAAGAGTGCGACCTGCTTGTCTTCCGGGGTGTCCTCAAGAATGCGCTCGACGTCTTCCTGGAAGCCCATGTTGAGCATCTCGTCCGCCTCATCGAGGACGAGGAAGCGCAGCTGCGAGATATCCAGGGAGCCCTTCTCCAGGTGGTCGATGACGCGGCCCGGGGTGCCCACAATGATCTGGGCGCCACGGCGCAGCCCGGAGAGCTGGATGCCATAAGCCTGGCCGCCGTAGATGGGCAGAACTTCGATGCGACCCAAGTGGTCGGCGAAGGACTGGAAGGAGTCCGCTACCTGGAGGGCCAGCTCGCGCGTGGGCGCGAGGACCAGAGCCTGCGGGTAGCGGGCCTCGGTATCGATCTGGGAGAGAACCGGCAGCGCGAAGGCCGCGGTCTTACCCGTACCCGTCTGGGCCAGACCGACGACGTCGCGGCCCTCCATGAGGATCGGGATGGTTTCTTCCTGAATTGGGGATGGCTTGGTAAAGCCCACCTTGGACACGGCTTCCTGAACGTCATCGGGAAGGCCGAGGTGTGCAAAACCCTGGGAGTTGTCGTTGGCTGAAGTTTCTTCAGCGCCGGTGTCCTCAGGGTTATTCGCAGCCCCGGTGTCCTGGTTGGATACCTGCGAAGCGTCCAGAGCTTCGCCACCTTGCGAGTTTTCCTGAGATTCCGACTTATTGAATTCTTCCGGCTCGTTTACGCCGCCGGTGGCGTTATCGGTAATGCTCATTGCTCAGACCAGAGTACGGCACCGGCACCCAATTAGCTATTTCACCGCTGAATTACCCGACCTTTTCCGCCTCGGGCTACTCCTTCGCAGCGTAACGCGTGGCGCGGTCACCGTGTTTGCCGCGCATCGTGACGTGCCCGGACTCGATGAGCTTGCCCAACGCGTAACGCACCTGGCCGCGGGTGAGCTGCGTGCTGTTCACGATGTCCACGAGCGAGAGCTCGCCGTTCCGGCGTAGTGCAGCAAGCACAAGTGCCGGGTTTCCGCCGAGCTTGGCGACGAGCCCGTCTTCCACCACACTGCCCTCCTTCGCTGTCTGTGCTGGGGCAAGCGCGGGCTGAAAGGAAGCAGAGGCGCTGCGAGTCGCGGGGGCGTGCTCGTCATCGCCTCGCCCCGCTCTCCAGAGGATCACGGTGAAGCGAACACCAGTGTCGATGAGGGTCGGCGGGCGCAAGCCGGCTTTGCGAAGGGACGAAAAGACGACCTTCATGCCTCCGCCCTGGCCCTCGATGACGCGCTCGCCATCCTCTAGACGCAACTTCGTGCTCAGTGCATACAGGCGCGGGTTTACAGCGACGGGTGACAGTACCCTTCCCTTGAGTTCTTCCACGGAGATGCCGCGTAGCCCACCCGGGCTAGTCACGATCAGTGCCTGGCGAGTCAGCCGAATGGTGACGAACTTCCCGGCACCTAAGCTTTCCGGCCCGAGGTCTCGGTGGACCACGGCATTAGCTATGACCTCGCGGACCGCCTCGAGGGGAAGCTCGGGAACCTCGCGCAGATGTCCATCCGTGCCATAGACCAAGTCGGTATCGATATTCCGGCGCACCCACGCCACGGCCGCATCCACCAGATCCGGGACGGGCCCATAAAACTCTTCCAGGTTCCGGGTGCGTGGTCCTTCCTCCCCCGCCGGGTATTGCACGGCCGCAGAAATATGCAGGTCAGGAAAGAATCCCTGCGGAAAGCGCCCCAGAGCGTACAAACCGGCCACACTCAGCTGTCCTTGGGCATCGACCACGCGGAATAGCTCCAGTAACTCGGCATCACTCGCACCCCGCAAACGAGGGGTGGCGTTGCGCAGCTCCGCCACTGCTTCTTTGAGCGCCGAATCATCACAAACTTCTAGGCTTGACCCGGGAACGGGTGCTGAGTCATAGGCAATGGCCTCGCGAGCGTGCAGCTTATCCACCTCGATCATGCGGAGGTCATTGGCGCTCATGACATAGTCACCGTCCGCCATGCGCAGGTAGGGCCGCCCCCGATAGAGCGCCGGCCGCTGGTGCGGCAGCACGCCTTCGATGTGGCCGAGCACCACAGCACGCCCTTCGATATGGAGGGTCTGGGTCTCAATGTAAGGCGCGGGTTCCACGAGGGTGCGTGCCTGATCCGCCAGGGCGCTTTCGATAGCGCCAGGATCGTCCACGCCGTGCACCGCAAAGCCGGGCTCCGCCACTCCAATGATGACGGTGCCGCCACGCGGCATGTTGGCGAAGGCACACAGAGTAGCCCCCAGGGACTGCGGCATTCCGCCGCGTCCCGATTTCACCTCCACGGTCGTCGTATCCGACTGCAAGAGGCGACAGTGCTCGAGGTAATCCTCGAGCTGCTCTACTGTCCACATCATACCTGCAGAATACCGCAGACTGCAAAGTTTTACACTCTAGAGTGCGAGACTTTGCTTTCTAGACCTCGCGGCCGCCGACGAAGGTCTTGAACGTCATCGGCATGCCCGGGCGGTAAGCCAGGTGGATAGCGCTCGGGGCATCGAGGACGTGCAGGTCCGCAGCAGCGCCGACTACCAGCGAGCCCTTGGCAGGGCGGCCCTTCGCATCCTTGCCCTCACCGACATCCTGGCGGCGCAGCGCGGTGGCACCGCCCAGAGTGCCAGCAGCAATGGCCTCATCGAGGGTGAGGTGCTGCTGGAGCACGGCCGTCGTGATGCAGAAGTTCATTGCGGAGGTGTACGAGGTGCCCGGGTTGAGGTTGGAGGCGATGGCGACGGTCGCGCCGGCATCAATAAGCTTGCGGCCCGGCGCCAGCGGCTCACGGGTAGACAGATCGCAGGCCGGCAACAACGTAGCCACCGTATCGGAGGAGGCCAGCGCCTCAACATCCGCGTCGCTGAGGTAGTTGACGTGGTCCACGGAGGCCGCGCCCAACTCCACCGCGAGCGCTACGCCAGGGCCCTCGCCGAGCTGGTTGCCGTGCACGCGCACGCCAAGTCCGCGAGCCTTGCCGGCCTCGAGCACGCGGCGCGATTGCTTCTCGTCGAAGGCACCACGCTCGCAGAAGACGTCAATCCACTGCACGTGCTCCGCCACGCCGTCGAGCATCGGGCCCACAACCTCGTCGAGGTAGGTTTCGGCCTCTGCTCCCGGCGGCACGAGGTGCGCGCCGAGGAAGGTCACGTCATCGACGTGGCGGGCCGCCACGCGAGCGGCCTCCACCTCGGATTCGGTATTGAGACCGTAACCGGTCTTCGTCTCCAAGGTGGTCGTTCCACCCCGGCGGGCAGCGGCGATGCGTTCCACCAGGAGTTTTTCCAGGCGCTCCTCCCCCGCCGAGCGGGTCGCGTCCATCGTCACGGCGATGCCGCCGGCCTGGTAGGACTCGCCCGCCATGCGGGCCTCAAACTCGGCGGAGCGGTCGCCATCGAAGATCATGTGGGTATGGGAATCCACCCAGCCCGGCAGAACTGCGCGCCCGCCCAGGTCGACCTTCTCGTCCGCGGCCGGGGCCTCGGAGGCTGGGCCGCTCCAGGCGATGGTGCCGTCGGTGTTGGCGATGAGTGCGGCGTCGGCAAGCGTGCCTGCCTCCGACACCGTGCGCAGCTCTGAGATTCCAGTAAACAGGGTGGACATGATCTTCTTTTCCTCTCTTGTCTAGTCGCGGGCCTTGAATTCCATCGGGATACGCACACCGCGCTCGTCGGCGACTTCCTTGGCGCGAGTGTAACCGGAATCCACGTGGCGGATAACACCCATGCCCGGGTCGTTGGTCAGCACCGCGCGCAGCTTGGCGGCGGCCAGCTCGGTGCCATCGGCGACGGTGACCTGGCCCGCGTGGATGGAGCGACCCATGCCCACGCCGCCGCCGTGGTGGATGGATACCCAGGTGGCACCGGAGGAGACAGCGGTCATTGCGTTGAGCAGCGGCCAGTCAGCCACGGCGTCGGTGCCGTCGAGCATGGCCTCGGTCTCGCGGTACGGGGAGGCCACGGAACCGGAATCGAGGTGGTCGCGGCCGATGACGATCGGAGCCTTGATCTTGCCTTCCTTGACCAGGTCATTGAAGAGCAGGCCAGCCTTGTGGCGCTCGTTGTAGCCCAGCCAGCAAATACGTGCCGGCAGGCCCTCGAACTCCACGTACTCCTCGGCGGCATCGAGCCAGTTGTGCAGGTGCTCGTTGTCCGGGAAGAGCTCCTTAAGTGCTTGGTCGGTGACCTTGATGTCCTCCGGATCGCCGGAGAGCGCTGCCCAGCGGAAGGGGCCGAGACCCTCACAGAAGAGCGGGCGGATGTAGGCCGGAACGAAGCCCGGGAACTCGAAGGCGCGCTGGTAGCCGGCCTTGCGGGCCTCATCGCGGATGGAGTTGCCGTAGTCGAAGACCTCTGCACCCTCGTCCTGGAATTCCACCATGGCCTGGACCTGGGCGGCCATGGCCTCGCGGGCCTTCTTGGTGAAGGTGGTCGGATCTGCCTTGGCCTCGTTGTGCCAATCCTCGACGGTGATTTCGGTGGGCAGGTAGCTCAGCGGGTCGTGCGCGGAGGTCTGGTCCGTAACGATATCCACGGTGAACTCGCCCGCGCGCTGGCGGCGCAGCACCTCCGGGAAGACCTCGGCGGCGTTGCCCACCAGGCCGACGGACAGCGGCTTCTTGTTCTCCTTGGCGTCGAGCACCAGCTTGAGTGCCTCATCCAGGTCGGTGACGACCTCATCGAGGTAGCGCTTGGACTGGCGGCGCTTCAGGCGGGTCTCGTCAACATCGACGATGAGGCAGGCGCCGCCGTTCAAGGTCACGGACAGCGGCTGCGCGCCGCCCATACCGCCGCAGCCACCGGTCAGGGTGAAGGTGCCGGCGAGCGTGCCGTTGAAGCGCTTCTTGGCCACGGCCGCGAAGGTCTCAAAAGTACCCTGCAGGATGCCCTGGGTAGCGATGTAAATCCAGGAACCGGCCGTCATCTGGCCGTACATCATCAGGCCCTCGTCCTCGAGCTTGCGGAAGTGCTCCCAGTTAGCCCAGTCGCCGACCAAGTTGGAGTTGGCGATGAGCACGCGCGGTGCCCACTCGTTGGTCTTCCAAATGCCGACCGGCTTGCCGGACTGCACCAGCAGGGTCTCGTCGGATTCGAGATCCTTCAGCGACTCCACGATGGCATCAAATGCTTCCCAGCTGCGGGCTGCACGGCCGGTGCCGCCGTAGACTACGAGGTCCTCGGGGCGCTCGGCAACCTCGGGGTCGAGGTTGTTCATGAGCATGCGCAGCGGGGCTTCGGTCTGCCAAGACTTGGCGGTGATTTCGGTTCCGCGCGGGGCGCGTACTTCGCGGGGTTCAGACATGACTTCCTTTCGCTCGTGCTTTTCGACGCCCTTCCAAACCCCCAAGGCCGGTTGCCCGGGGCTGTCCCTTGTGGGGCTTGGTCAGCGTCACACATCAGAAGCTACTGTGACGCAGCACCAACTTCTAGGGCTCTTTTTGCCCGCCTGTCTCAGATACAAGACTGTCGCCTGACAGGCACTTCAGCGCCGCGCTGCCTGCAACCCAGAGCCCAACCCAAAAGTGCAGACCTGGAAGTGCATTCACGCAGGAGGGCGTCGTCCAGCGCCAAGGCAATGCTTTACGACGACCAGCAGGTCTGCACTTCCAGGTCTGCACTTTTACAAGCGCGGGCCGCGTGCCAGGTGCTTGCCCACCGTCTCCTGGAAATAGTCAGGCCGCGAACTCAACTGTTCTGGGCTAAACCTCAAGACGATGTAGCCCTTGTTGAGGATGGCTTGCTGGCGCCGATGCTCCGCGCGAATTACCTCTTCGGCCTCGAAGCGGTACTTGACGTTTCCGTCAATCTCAATCACGAGCCACCCATTAATGACCAGATCCGCTCGATAGTTCTCAATCACATACTGCGCCTTGACCCAGCGCAGCTCCGGGTAGTCCGCCGCAAGAATCAAGGCACGGGCATAGGATTCCCACGGTGACTCCGCGCAATTGACGCTTTCAGCAACCGCCCGCCGCGCGGCGGCAACACCCTTAACTCTCCCCATAGCGCCGAGCGTTTCGTTAATCCCGAACTGACCTACATTGCGCGCCCGCACGGCATCGACGGCAACGAGCCCCTCCTCAAATCCATAGAACCGCGCAATATCAATGGCCGTGCGCTCCAGGGTTGACACGCGAATCCCGTGAACCACCGTCTCTTTACCGCGCAAATCCATGCGGCGATAACGGACAGTGGCTTTAGATCGTGGAGGTACCGAGTTCGAAGGCAACGTCGCCTCCCATTCGGTCGGCGGCACAACCAGCGGAATTCCATGAATAAGGGCGGCGGACTTTCCCACTAATGTCGCCTTGGGCAAGGTCAACCCGAGCACGTACGCCTTCGCGGTCTCCTTCTGCCACGGCTTGAGTTCGTGCCAATGCACCATCGGCAGCACGAAGCACCACGCCAGTTTGGCCACCTTGCCGGCGTGCACCTTCTTCCACCGGGGATCATCATTGGGTAGCTTGCGAAGGTCGATAAGATGCTGGTCTAAGAAGTTAAAGAGTTGTTCATTGTTCATGCACTACTCATAACCCAGCTTTGTGCGCCTCGCCACAGATAGGCTTCCGTTCTTCGCCTCCGCCGCACTACCTGCAATCCGGTGCCCAGCCAAAAGTGCAGACCTGGAAGTGCAGATGTGCAGGTGGGCGTCGTCCAGCGCAAGGCAGTGCTTTGCGACGACCAGCAGGTCTGCACTTCCAGGTCTGCATTTTTGGAAATAAGACGGCAAGAGAAGGCCCCATGGCACATGCCATGGGGCGGGAGGTGTTTAGCGCAGCGTGCCGACGGCCCCCTCTACCGCAGCCACCAGCGCACCCTCCTTGACCAGGCGCACGGTCTCCTCGATCTCCGGAGAGAGGTAGCGGTCGGTGCCCGGGCCTTGGACGGTCTGGCGCAGGGCATCGATGACCGCGCCGGTACCCTTGGCCGGCTGGCCCTCGCGCATATCGATGGCGCGGGCGGCGGTAAGGATTTCGATGGCGAGGACGCGCTGCAGACCGTCGACAGCCTTGCGGAGCTTGCGAGCACCCGACCAGCCCATGGACACATGGTCTTCCTGCATGGCCGACGACGGAATGGAATCCGCCGAAGACGGGTTGGCCAAGCGCTTGAGCTCAGAGACGATGCCCGCCTGCGCATACTGCGCGATCATGTGGCCGGAGTCCACACCCGGGTCATCGGCCAGGAAGGCGTTGAGGCCGCGGCTGCGAGCAACATCGAGGAAGCGATCGGTGCGGCGCTCAGAGATGGAGGCCAGGTCAGCCACGACGATGGCCAGGAAGTCCAGCGCATAGGCCACCGGCGCGCCGTGGAAGTTGCCGTTGGAGACCACGCGCCCGTCCTTGGCCACCACCGGGTTGTCGACGGCCGCGGCCAGCTCGCGCTCCGCAACCGTTGCTGTGTGCGCCACGGTATCGCGGAAACCGCCAGCCACCTGCGGCGCACAGCGCACCGAGTAGGCGTCCTGCACCTGCTTCTTCTTAAATTCCTCGAGAGCGGCCGCGAGAATCTCCGAGCCCTCTGCGACCTGCAGGATATTGGCCGCAGCATCTGCCTGGCCTGGGTGCGGGCGCAGCTGCTGCAGGTCATCGGCAAAGACCACCAAGGTACCCAGCAGGCCCTCCACCGTCATCGCGGTGGCGATATCGGCGGTCTTGGCCAGCTCACGCAAGTCTGTAATGGCCAGGCAGAGCTGGCCCAGCATGCCATCGGTGCCGTTAATCAGTGCTAGGCCTTCCTTTTCCCGCAGCTTGAGCGGCTCGATACCCGCAGCGGATAGGGCTTCCGCGGCCGGGGTGACCTCGCCGCCATCAACGCGCACCTCGCCTTCACCGAGCAGTGCCAGTGCGCAGTGCGCAAGCGGTGCAAGGTCACCGGAGCAACCCAAGGAACCGTATTCGCGGACCACCGGGTGGATGTTGGCGTTGAGGACCGCAGCATAGGTTTCCGCCACCACCGGACGCACGCCAGTACGCCCAGTGCACAGGGTGGACAGGCGCAGCAGCATGAGCGCGCGAATGACCTCTTGCTCAACCTCCGGGCCCGTGCCTGCTGCATGCGAGCGCACGAGCGAAAGCTGCAGCTGCGCGCGCATCTCCTCCGGAATGTGGCGGCGCGCTAGGGCACCGAAGCCGGTGGAAATGCCATAAACCGGAGTCGGATCCTGGGCCAGCTCCTCGACACGCTCGCGCGTGGAGGCGATTTCCGCCAGGGCATCCTCAGAAATCTCCACCTTCGCGCCATAGCGCGCAACGGCCACGACCTCCTCGATGCTCAGCGCACCGATACCCACGGTCACAGTGGAGGGATAAGAATTAGACATGTAAGGCTCCTTTGACGTCGCTGCGGTACCCCGCCCCACCACCCGCGTGGAAGGGAAGAAGACACGCGAAAACACGTACTTGCTTTCACAAGAATAGAAAAATAGTGATACGCGCGACAGCCTTACGCGTTGCGCTCATAGTACAACAGGCTGCCCGGCGCGCCAATACCCCGCGCACGACCAGTTAGCGGCGCCCGTACATTCTCTCCGCCACCTGCTGCGCTGCCGCGTGCAGTTGCTGTGCGACGTCGGCGGCGTCGGCAGTCCCCACCGGGAAGGTCACCGCCAGCGCCGCCGCGGGCCTGCCCACGTGGTCAACCACCGCCACGCCTACCGACGCCTGCCCGCGCGCCACCACCTCAACTTCTTCGGCCCATCCGCGTTCGCGCACCTGGCGCAAGATTTCCTTGTACTCCCCAAAACCTAAAGAACCGGGGACGAATGCTGCACGCCACTCCGCCTCTGGGAGCAGGGCCAGCATCGCCCGCCCGGAGGCCGTGCGCTGCGCCTGCAGCCGCACTCCCCTCTCCGTGACCAAGGACAGCGCCCCCGGCGCGCGAATCTCGTTGAGGTAGAGAATCTCCGAGCCCGCCAAACGCGACAGGTGCCCCGATCCCCCGACACTGCTGGCAATCCGCTCGAGGTGCCCCTGGGTTACCCGCACCAGGGGCTGCTGCGTGGCGTAGGCAGCAGCCATCGAATAGGCAACGAGCCCCAACCCATAGGTTTGGTTCTCCGGCAGGTGCACAACGAAGCCCGCGTCCACCATCTCTTTAAGCAGGTGGTAAGTCGTGGAGCGCGGCAGGTTCAGCTCACTGCGAATGCGCGCGGCGGAAATCGGCACGTCGATGGTAGACAGCAGCCGGAGGATCTCCAGCGCATTGCGCGCCGCCGGGACTCGGGAGGTACTCATGGGCCCACATTCTAGTGAGCCCTCGTACAAGTCCCAGCTAAGTCACCAGGAGGGCAATCGGCGTCGTAATGATGATGGTGAGCACCACGCGCTCGAACCAGATGACCACGATCTGCCACAGCTTGATCGGAATCTTTGTGGCCAGAATACAGGGCACCAGCGCGGAGAAGAAGATGATGGCGGAAATCGCCACCACGCCGATGACGAACTTGAGCACCATGCTTTCAGAACCAGCCACCGCAGTCGCCGGCAGGAACATCTCCGCAATGCCCATGGCCGCGGCCTTGCCCGCCAGCTCCGGCTCCGGCAGCTGGACAATCCACGCGAACGGGTAGAACAGGTAGCCCAGCCAATCGAAGAGCGGCGTGAAGTTAGCCAGCAGCAGGCCAATCAGGCCCACAGACATGATGGAGGGCACAATCGCCGACGCCATGCGCACGCCATCGCGCAGGTTCTCCCAAATGGCAGCGCCCAAAGACGGCGCGCGGTCCAGCGCCAGCAGCGCTTCCCGCCACGCTGCCTTAAAGAAATTGCCCTTCACTGGCTTTTCCGGGTCCGGTTGCACGCCGTCTACGTAGTCGTCGGGAATCCTGCTCAGCGGCGGAATCCACACGGTAATCGCCGTAACCAGGAAGGTCACCACGAGGGAGACACCGAAGTAGATGCCCCACATATCCATCAGGTCGAGCTGCTTGGCGACGATCACCATGAAGGCAGCGGAGACCGTCGAGAAGCCCGTCGCAATGATGGAAGCCTCACGCGCGGTGTAGCCGCCGCGCTGGTACACGCGGTCAGTAATGAGGATTCCCAACGAGTAAGAACCCACGAAGGAGGCCACCGCGTCAATGGCGGAGCGCCCCGGCGTGCGCCACAGCGGACGCATGATGGGCTGCATGAATACGCCGACGAATTCCAGAAGGCCGTAGCTGATGAGCAAGGCCAGGAAAGCGCCGCCGATGGGCACAATGAGCCCGACTGGCGTGGCAATCGAGTTCCACAGGAAGGGCACGATGTCCTCGTTGCCCAGCACTCCGGGAAGCTTTCCGATGACCATCAGGAAGGAGACCACCAGGCCCACCACGTTGAGGACGGTAAAAACCGCCTGGAGCGGGCCTTCTTTCCAGTTTTTATTCACGATGCTGCGCACCGTGCCGTAGAGCGCCAGCGCCAGGATGAACCAAGGCACCAAGACGTCCGCATAGGTGCGGATGATGGTGACCATGTGGTCAAGCGGGATGGACTTCTTTCCGTCGTAGCTGATGGGAAAGAAGAATACGAAAGCGCCAATAGCGCTGTAGACAAAGAGGCGCCAGATGCCCTTCTTGGAGGGGACATCGTCGTCGCTCTCGTAGAAGGCGTCAACGATTGCGTCTTCAGAGTTCATGTTCTACCTCACGGTGGTGGAAACGACACGTCATTAGCACGGCCACAACACGCTCACTTCTTGAACGTGCCAAGCAAACACACGCCACTACAAGGCGATTGCTTTAAGCCATGCCCACGCGACAGCCACACGCAGGTCTTCCATATGTTAGCGGAGCCACACGTAGATGTCATCCAATTCACCCCCACAGAATGAATGAGTTCGCCGTCATAGGCCTAGGTGAGCTACCCCCACCACAAAAAAATTGACCGCACATCTGAACTAGAGGAAAGTAGCTCCCGGAATCACTCGCACCAACCACTCCCCTCATCCGCAGCGCTAAGACTAGCTAGCGCCACAAGAGGGGCTCAGAGGAGGACGCATCCCCGTGGCAGAAACCACCACCAAGCGCCCCGGCTTGAAACACCGTCACCTGCACTTCATCGCCTTGGGCTCGGCCATCGGCACCGGCCTGTTCTACGGCTCCGCCGGCGCCATCCAAGCCGCCGGCCCCTCGGTCCTCTTGGTCTACCTCCTCGGCGGCGCCGTGGTTTACTTTCTCCTGCGCGCACTCGGTGAGATGTCCGTGCACCACCCCGTTACCGGCTCCTTCGCCGAGTACGCCCGCACCTTCCTAGGCCCCTGGGCCGGCTATATCACCGGCTGGATGTTCGCCTTCGAGATGGTCATTGTGGCCCTCGCGGATCTCACCGCCATCGGCGTCTACATGCAATTTTGGTTCCCCGGCTCGCCCAAGTGGGTGTGGGTCGCCGCCACGCTCCTCCTCGTCGGCGGCGCCAACCTCGCCACTGTCAAGGCCTTCGGCGAGCTGGAGTTCGCCTTCACCATCGTCAAGGTCGGCGCCGTCATCGCCATGATTTTAGGTGGCGTGGCCGTACTCGTCTTCGGCCTCTCCACCGCGGAGACCACCGGCCCAGCCAACCTGGTCAACGATGGCGGCTTCTTCCCCAACGGTGTCTCCGGCATGGTCGCCTCCTTCATCCTCGTCCTCTTCGCCTTCGGCGGCACGGAGATCGTCGGCGTGGCCAGTGCGGAGGCCGAAGACCCCGCCAAGTCCGTGCCCAAGGCCGTCAACACCATCCCGGTGCGTATCCTGCTGTTCTACGTCTTGGCCATCCTGGTCATCCTCATGATCAACCCCTGGCGCAGCATCACCGGTGAGGAAAGCCCCTTCGTCCAAATCTTCTCCACCCTCGGCGTCACCTGGGCTGCGGCCGCCCTCAACGTCGTCGTCATCACCGCGGCGGTCTCCGCCATCAACGCCGATCTCTTCGGCGCCGGCAACGTACTCACCGGCCTCGCCCGCCAGAACCTCGCTCCGAAGGTCATGGCCCAAAAGACCCGCGGTGTGCCGGTCATGACCATGATCATCCTGCTCATCGTCATGGTCATCGGCACCGGACTCAACGCGCTCATCCCGGATAATGTCTTTGAGGTCATCGCCTCCCTGGCCACCTTTGCCACCATCTACGTGTGGTTGATGATCCTGCTCGCCCACGTGGCCTCCCGCCGCCAGATGCCACCCGAAGAACGCGCCAGCCTGAAATATACCGTCCCCTTCTGGCCCTGGGGCCAATATTTCTCCATCGCCTTCATCATCTTCACTTTTGGCATCATGGTGTGGCAGGAGCAGTACCGCCCGGCACTCGCCACGGGCGTTATCTTCATCCTCCTGATGACCGCCATCTTCTACCTCACCGGCCGCCGCACCGCCGCAGGTACCACGCAAGGAACAGACGCGAAAGGATAACCATGAACACCGTTGATGCCCCCGCCTACTCCCCTGCCCCCGAGTGGTCCGGCCGCTCCGATGGCCCGGGCCCCGAGCATGCGCGGTGGCACAGCGTGATTCGTCCGCTGGACGTCGCCAAGCCCCAGGCAGAACCCGGCGTCGCACTCCTGGGCTTCGCCTCCGACGAGGGCGTGGAGCGCAACCATGGCCGCCCCGGCGCGGCTGCGGGCCCGGTCGCACTGCGCAGCGCCCTGGGTTCCCTGGCGCTGCACCACACGCATCCGCTGTACGACGCCGGCACGATCACCACCCAAGGCACCGACCTTGAGGGCTCCCACGAGCGCCTCTCCGACGCAGTGGAGACACTCTCGCGCGCCGGGCACCTACCCATCATCCTCGGCGGCGGCCACGAGACCGCCTTCGGCTCCCACCGCGGTGCCTTCCGGGCCCAGGGACCGCTGCAGATCATCAACCTGGACGCGCACTTCGATCTCCGCACCGCGGACGTGCCCACCTCCGGCACCCCGTTCAAACAGATTTCTGAGCTGGTCGGCCGCGAGGACTTCGACTATTCCGTCCTGGGAATCTCCCGCCCCAACAACACGCCCGTGCTTTTCGACGAAGCCGCCGCCCTCGGCGTCACCGTCGTCCTCGACGAGGAACTGCTCAGCATGGACCGCGCCCAGCTGCTCGAAACCGTCGAGCGCATCTGCGCCGGCACGAAGCCCATTCACCTCTCCATCGACCTCGACGTGCTGCCTGCCGACCAAGCACCTGGTGTCTCCGCCCCCGCCGGCCTCGGCGTGCCGGTGAACATCATCCGCGAACTCGCGCTCACCATCGCCGCCACGGGACGCCTCGCGCTTGTCGACGTCGTCGAGCTCAACCCCACCTTCGACACCGACAACCACACCGCCAAGCTGGCCGCGCGGTTGATCGATGACATTGTGACGGCGCATTTTTCTGCTGCCGCGGACACGAATTCCTAGATAAGACCGGGGCCAGCCGGCATACTGGTCCCCATGAGTTCACCGATTCGTGTTGTCGGAGCCGTCTTCGCTAAGGGCAATAGATTCCTGGCCTGCCGCAAAGCCCCGGGAAAATCCCTAGCCGGCATGTGGGAATTTCCGGGCGGCAAGATTGAACTCGGTGAAACACCCGAGCAGGCTCTCGCGCGTGAAATTAAGGAAGAGCTTTCCGTAACCGCAACCGTTGGCGACAAGGTCACCTCGACCGTGTACGAGTATGACTTCGCCACCATCGAGCTCACTACGTTTCTGTGCACCATCGAGTCCGGTGACCTGACTCTCAGTGATCACGATGCGACTCGTTGGGTGTCCCCTGCCGAGGCGCAGGAACTCGACTGGGCTCCCGCAGACATCCCCGCCGTCAAGCTGGTTTCTTCGCGCCTATGAGTTCCGATTCTCTCCTGCCTTTCGGCATCTATGAAACCCCGGTCACCGCTCGTATCCAGGAGCGGATCGAGGAAACTAAGCGGGCTCGTCCCACGGCCGCAACGGGCATCGCCCATGGAACCATGAAAGACGTGAACCCTCGGTTCGCCGCGGCAGTGTCCCAGCATTTTGCCAAGGTCCTCGAGCAAAAACTAACAGAGCTAAATAAGCCCGAGGAGCGCGTGGCCCTCATTAATGGACTCGCACAACACCTCGGGGAAGATGAGTCTATTTCTGCGGAACAGCTGCTCTATGCCATCTACAGCTCAGAGCTCGCAGAGGCACCAGAGCTTCCCGAGGTCTCACTCAACGCCAGTGCTTTGTTCACCAACAGCGTGGACGACACCAATATGTCGGTCGAGATCGCCCGCGAGATCCGCACTGCGGACTCCGTCGATTTGCTGTGCGCTTTCATCAAGAGTTCGGGTATTGCGGTCATCAGCGATCAACTGGAGTACCTCAGGGATCATCAGATCCCGCTGCGCGTCATCACTTCGACGTATTGCGGAGCGACCGAAGCCGCCGCCGTGCGTCGTCTCGTGGAGGACTATGGCGCTGAGGTCCGGATTTGCTATGAGCACAAGACCACTCGCCTGCATGCCAAGGCCTGGCTCTTCCGCCGCCAGTCTGGCTTCGATACCGCGTTCATCGGTAGCTCAAATCTTTCGCGCTCGGCGCTTGTCGACGGCTGGGAATGGAACGTCCGCGGCTCCCGCTCCTCCACTCCGGAGATCATCGAAAAATTCATCAAGACCTTCGATAGCTACTGGTACGACACTCACTTCAAAGCCTTCGACCCCGAGGAAGACTACGACCGCCTCGTAAACGCGCTCGGCAGCGCCAAATTCCTCGAATCAAAGCCCGGCGAGAAGCTCGAGCTGTCAGGCCTTCGCGTTGAGCCCTACCCCTACCAGGAGGAGATGCTTGAAGCCCTAGAGTCCGAGCGCGAAGTTCACGATCGCCACCGCAACCTCCTCATTGCCGCTACCGGCACAGGCAAGACTGTTGTGGCAGCACTGGACTACCGCCGCTTATGCGAGAAGCAGGGGCGTAGGCCACGGTTACTGTTCATTGCTCACCGGCGCGAGATTCTTACCCAGGCCCAGCGAACCTACCGCGAGGTTCTTCGCACTTCTGGTTTTGGTGAGCTCCTCGTCAGCGGTGAGCAGCCAGCCGAGTGGGACCATGTCTTCGCCAGCATCCAGTCCCTGCATGGGAAGCGCCTAGCCCAGATTGCGCCGGATCACTTTGAAGTCGTCGTCATCGATGAGTTCCACCACGCCGAGGCTTCGACCTACCGGGCAGTGCTCGACTACCTGCAACCGCGCGAGCTCTTGGGGCTAACGGCCACACCGGAGCGCGGTGACGGCGAGAACGTGCAGAAGTATTTCGACTACCGCGTGGCACATGAACTTCGCCTCTGGGATGCGTTGCGCCTACAGCTCCTTGCCCCCTTGCACTACTACGGGGTGGACGATGACACGGACCTGACGAGTCTGACTTGGAACCGTGGGAAGAAGGACTACCAGACTGCGGAGCTCAGCGAGTTCTATATCAAGGCCGGTGAAAAGCGCACCAGGTTCATCATCAATGAGCTCAACCGCCGTATCTTCGACCTCTCCGACATGAAGGCCCTTGGCTTCTGCGTCTCCATCGCTCACGCCGAATACATGGCCGAGCAATTCAACCTTTTCGGCATCCCTGCCAAAGCGGTAAGCAGCAAGCTCAGTGTCGATGAGCGTCGACGCGCCATTGAGCAGCTTCGCGAAGGCACCATCAGCATCATCTTCGCGGTCGATATTTTCAACGAGGGCGTGGACATCCCCGAGGTCAACACGCTGCTGCTTCTGCGCCCGACGCAGAGCCCAGTGCTTTTCGTCCAACAGCTTGGCCGAGGTCTGCGCCTCAACGAAGGAAAGAACGCCTGCACCGTCTTTGATTTCTTAGGTGTCCAGCACGAAGAATTCGATTTCGAAGAGCGCTTCAAGGTCTTGACCGCCGCGCGCGGAAAGAACCTGGCCAAGGAGGTGGAGCAGGGCTTCCCCACTGCTCCACCAGGCTCCAACATCACTTTGGACCGCGTGACTACCGAGCGCGTCTTGAAGAACATCAAGCGCTTGGCCCGTAACTCGATCAAAAAGATCCGAGCACTCGTTACTGACTACGGCACGACCGATCTCGCTAGTTTCATTAATAGCTCAGGGGTTCCGGTGGAAGATATCTACCGCCGCAAGGGCATTACGTGGACCACGCTGCTGCGTGATGAAAAGCTGCTGCCCTCCGCCCCCGCGAATGAACACGAAGAGTTTCTTCTCAGCCGAATCCGCGTGCTACTGCACATCAATGACCCGAACCGCGTAGCGGCCTACAAACTTCTCATTTCTCCGGACGGGCCCAACGAGAAAGACATGACTCCCGAGCAAACTCGGTACGCCACCATGCTCGTATTGGCTCTGTGGGCAAATTCAAATACGACGGTGCCGGAATCGCTTGATGAGGCCCTGCGTATCATCCGGGCCTGTCCTTCCTTCGTCGCTGAGGTTACTCAGGTCATGCGGCTCACACTCGACCGGTCCCGCGTCATCCCGGAGAAATCAACGAATAGCGTCTTAGAAACTCACGCGGACTACAGCCTTGCTGAACTGGTCGGGGCGTTGGACGATGGCCCGTTGCGTAAGCTCGCGAATTTGCCACGTGAGGGCGTACGCCGCTTCCATGCTTCCAACACTGATCTCTTCCTCGTCACATTCCAGAAGGACGAAAACGTCAGTGCCTCGACGAACTACCGCGACTATCCGCTAGCACCAGATCGTTTGCATTGGGAGTCCCAATCCACCACATCCCTCAAGTCCGCAATGGCCCGACGTTACATCCACCACCACGAACTCAACGGCAACATCATCATCGCTACGCGTTTTACTAAGCGGAACAAGGTAGACACTGCGTCGGCATATACCTTCTTGGGCAATGTCGATTACGTCACGCACAGAGGCGAGAAACCCATCCAGTTTGAATGGAGTCTTCGTCGCGACATGCCCAAGCAGTTGTACGCAGCCGGACGCACTGTGGCTTAAGCCTCACTTAAAGTCAAGCTGTGAAGTTGACGTCGTTATCACCATAAATTAATATTTGCTTAGCAGATTAAGAAAAGATTAGTCTCTGATGCCTTTGTGCAGAAGTGTGGAGGACAGTCATGGGAGCCGCGAGCGAGCGCAGCCGGAAGGGGTGGAGCCGCCCTGATAACGGTTCTGGAACTTCCATCTATGGCTTTACGCGTTTTCGGGAGCGCAGCTTCAAGACTGGCACGACGCCTCGTTGGGCTGCGTGCAGCAAGAAAGTGCGCCGTACTCGCTAGATAGAGCCACGCCTATTAACGCCGTGGGCGGTAGCGGCGGCGCAGACCCCGCAGGATACCTTTCCTCTCCCCTAGGGTGTCGCGACCAAACATCCACGCCACAACACCTGCCACGGCGACAATCGCGCAGAAACCAAAGGCTGTCTCAAACCCGTACCTATCCGCCAGGAGACCGATGACGATGGGGCCCAGGATTTGCCCGAAATCGCCTGCCATCTGGAATGTCGACAGCACCTGGCCACCCGAGCGCTGGGAACCAACGATGTCTGCCACAGCCGCCTGCTGCGAAGGGGCGATAAGGCCCGAAGCCGCGCCGGACAGGGCGGAGAGGATGAGCAGGGAAACGATGTTCGTCGCCAAGCCCAGTGTTCCAACGAACAAGGCAGACCCCACGAGACCCGCCACAATCAGTGGACGACGCCCCACGCGGTCGGACCAGGAGCCGGAGAATTGCAGGACGATGGCGTTGCCCGCAGCAAAGACCGCCAATGCGATACCCGACGCGGATGCGCCGTTGGCAAAAATCGCAGCGGCAAACAGCGGTAGGACGGCTACGCGCACGCCCATGTTGATCCAGCCTTGGGCGAAGTTTGACGTCAGCACTGCACGATAAGCAGTGTCCGCCCAGGCCTCCTCCAAGCGCATTGGCGGGAGGCTGCGTCGGCTCTCATCAGCCTTGGACACAGGCGGCATGAGGCTCCACACGACGAGCGCCGCAATCGCCACACCAACACCGTAGATAAAGAAGGGCCAGCGGAAGCCCAGGAAGGAGAGGCTCGCGCCAACGAGAGGGCCGATGACGTTACCGAGGAGGAAGGACGTGGCATAGGTGGCCGAACAGCGCCCGCGGATGCTGGGTGGGGCGAGGCGCACGATGAGCCCCATCGCCGCGACGGTGAACATCGTCGAACCAATACCGGCGATAGTGCGCAAGGCGAGGATCTGCCAGTACTCCTGCGCCACGCCCACGAGGCCGGTGGTAACTGCCACGGTAAGCAATCCCGTCACGTACACCCTGCGCGTACCTACGCGGTCGATGAGAAAGCCCGCAGCCGGGGCGAAGATGAGACGGCTGGCAGAAAAGACGGAGACAACCAGACCGGCCGCGGCCATCGAGACGTCAAAGCTGACGATGAACTGCGGCAGCAGCGGCGCGATGAGACCATAGCCTAAGGCGATGATGAACCCGGCGGTGACCATGACCCAGATTTCCCGCGGGATTTTAACCTGCGGTGCTGCAGTATTTTTCATATCGCCACTCACTGTAGCTCATCACGTCAAATGACCGAACGCCTGCTCGAACAACTGTTCGGATCTGTGTGCGGTGATGTCCGTGCCTACCCCTAGTGTGTGGGCCATGAAGAACTACAGCAGCATTCACCAGTCCGTTCAGTCCCCTTTCCCGGCCGACGTGAGTACGAGCGAACTCACCACTGAGATCCTCTACCACCACCATGAAACTCTTCGCTCCATCGAAAGCATCATCCGCCACCCGCGCTCGCTCGCGCGACCCACTCCGCAATGGCGGCCGCCATCAAAGGTGTTGCCACCAGTAGACATACAGGATAGCAAATCACTACCGCTGACCTTTACTGTCTCGCGCCACCGCGTGGGTGAGCGCGCCAAGGCTCGCGTACTGGGCTACGGCGAAAGGCGCGTGCCGTCCTATCTCATTACGGTGCGCATCACCGACCCCACCGGCCGCCCGGTTTCCCCTTCGTTGGCGGAGGCATGGGTGCGCGCCCTAGTCCCAGAGGAGCTCGTCTCCGCAGTGCATGAAATTTCCAGCAGCAGCGCGGCCACGTTTGTGTGGCTGGTGGATAGCGCTTATACCCCGGTGCATTCACCACTCTCGCTCTTCGAAGGCTTCAGCCAGGCTGCGTAATGCGCTCCCTCCGCAGTGCATGAGGCTCAGTCTCGAGCGTTGTACGCCTGCTAGAAGTAGCGCTGCATGCGCTCGAAAAAGTTGCGGGGTGGCTCTTCTTCAAGCGAAAGCGAGAACCGATCCTCTGTTAGCACGCGGCCGAGAGCCGGGCGTGTCTCCGGGAAATCATAGAGGCGGCGGATCGCCCGCGGCGCCAAGCGAATGGAAAAGCAGACCACGAGCACCGTAAAAGTCTTATCAATGATGTCGGAGCTCAAGGTTTGCACTAGGACTGCCAGGCGCTCGTCGCGCAGGATCAGCTCCAGCAATGCCAGAAGTTGGAGGGGCCCTTGCTGCTCGTACTCAGTTGGAAGGAGCAAGGTCGACATAGCGGATAGTAGCCCGGCAACCACGCCTACCCCGGTTCCGGCGAGCATCATGGCCACCATCCGCTTGAACACTCCGCGGCGCGCTAGCCAACCAAACAGGTAAGCCACCACCACCGCGGTCGGCAGATAGACCAAGAGCAGCGGGTTGTTGATGCTGGCCAGGCACGCACTTAAAACTGACGTGCCGATTCCTAAGACGGGGCCGTAGACGATTGCGATAAACGCCGTGCCCATCATGTCGAGGTACAAGGGGATGTTGACGTTGAAAATCAGCGACGACAACAGTAGGTTCGCCGCCACCGCCAGCAGCGGGTTGACAAGCGCGTGGTTTCCCAAGGATCGCCATTGCGCAGCGATGAACAGCAGTGCTCCCAGCAAACTCAGGCACCATGCACCGGTTGATAAGGCGGAATCGAAGACAAAGCCTGTGTGGCCGTAGCTCGGGGCCAGCGTCAGAGCCCAAGCCAGGCACAAGCATGCTAGAGCGGATCCAACACACAGACGCTGGCTGTGCGATGCCTTGTTATCCGGCATTGGCTGCGGCTGCTCCTCTTCGAAGTCGAGAAATAATACCCGCTTACCCTACCGTAGAAGCTCGGTGTCGTCTGTTTAGTCAGACTCGTTGTCTTCTTCGGCGTCTTCGGAGTCTTCGTCGTAGTCCTCGTCATCGTCGTCGTCGAAGAGAACGTCGTCCTCATCCTCATCGTCGGCGCCGAAGATGTCATAGACCTCCGGCTCGTCGAAGTCGGAGTCATCGATGCTCACCAGTTGAGCTTCCCAATCCAGGGCTTGATCGGAGACGAGGCTCAGGACGTCAAAGAGGCGGTCGAAGTCAGTGTAGGTTCCCAGCTCGAGGGCCTCGGCGGGAACCTCGATGATGGGGGCTAGCCCGCCGTCTTCGTCTTCCGCGGAGCCGAACAGGGCGACGCGCGCTTCCTCGCTCATGTCCTCGGAGGCCTCGGCCTCCCAAAGCTTGCTGATTGCTTCGTCTTCCAGCTCGTCGAGCTCTTCCTCATCAAAGTCGAAGGAGAGGAAACGCACGACTGCGCTCGGGACGCCGTCGATGGTCTCCACCAGCACGCGCAGCTCGGAGTCGTTGGCAACTTCCGCCACGACGAGGTTCGGGTTGAACTCATCCTGGAGAAACTCCAACTCGGCGATGCGCTCATCGGTGCCTTCCAGCAGGTCACGCAGCACCGTCACCACTTGGTCGGTGGCAATGTGACGCGACACGGCCTCAACTGCATCCTCGACGGAGAACGCCACGGACACTAAAACGGCCTCGAAGTCTTCATCATCTTCATCCACATCGGCCGCGGCAATGTAGACGTTGGCCGCCGGCAGGATGGGGTCAATTTCCACAAACTGGATTTCCAAATCGGAAGTGATGGGCACGAACATCACATCGTCGTTGACGCGGGACTCAATGCCCTCCCCGTCCAGCGCAGAGGCGATATCTTCAAAAAAGCTCATGTGATTAACATCCGTCCATGTGGGAGTCTCACCCGGGCTGCTGCCAAGGCCCCACACATCTTACCTGCGATCTCCGTCAATAGCTCTGTTCATCGAGCAGGAATCCCAGTTCCTTCAGAATCTCCGGGCGTCCAGTACCCCACTCCAACATGTCGTAGGACTGCCATGCTTGGCGACGCCCCTCCATCGGCGCCTCCTCCACGCGCGGCTCCACATCGAAAACCATGGTTGAGCGCTGCGGCGCGCGGTATTGCGGCCAGTTGTCTAGAGGCGCTCCGCCCCGAATGAACTCGCCCCACTGCGCCTGCATGGCCTCGGTTACGTCCTCCATCTCGGAGGGCTTGGCAATGCTGTTCAGGAAGGAGACGCGCGACGCCCCCGGGTCACCAAAGATATTGGAGAGCTCCATCGAGTGCATCGCCCCCAAACCCAACCAGCGCAGCGCCGCCGGAGCGAAGTCGAAGCGGTACATCCACGTGGGATAGCGCCGTGCGTGTTCGGAGGCCACGCGGACGGTAGGGGCCCAAAAGAGGGCGTCGGTCAGCAAATCCCCGAAATCGCGGCGGGAGACCGCACCGCCGTAGGCCGCGATGACATCCGGCGCGCTCTCCGGATCGAAGGAAGCCAGAAGTCGCAGGGCCGCGCGCTCCCGGGCGCTCTGGCGCTGGAAGAGGAACTTTCCAAAGCTGGCCTCACCGGAGTTGGTTCCCACCAGCAGCGGCACCGGGTGTTGGTTGCCGTCCTCAAAGGCTTCGATGGGATGTTGCGGGATGAGGTCCCCATCGACAGTCGGCGCATAGCAGGAGTTCAGGTACAGCAACTCGCCCGCGCGCCACATCATGGACTGGCCAGAGCGCACTAGGTCCGCGAAGTCCTCGCGGCGCAGATCATCAGCTGTGGTATCGCGCGGCAAGGCCATCTTGTGAACCAGCTCGCGGGCCCAAAACACCGATTGCGCTCGTGAATGAATCATGCCGATCGGCGGCGACTGCGCAATCGCGCGGTGAAAAAGCCCTTCTGCGCGCGGCACGGCCATGAGTGTCAGGACCGCTGCGCCGCCAGCGGATTCGCCCATGAGCGTGACGTTGTCCGGGTCCCCGCCGAAGGCGGCAATATTCTCGCGCACCCACTCCAGCGCTAAGACCTGATCCGCCACGGCCGGGTTGGCGCAGGCCTCCCCGCCAAGACTGCGGACGTCAAGGTAGCCCAAGGCGCCTAAGCGGAAATTCACCGAAACATAGACCACTCCCATCTGGGCCGCGAACTCGAAGCCGCGCAACATCAGCATGTGGGAGGAACCCACAATGAAACTGCCGCCATGCAGATACACCACGACGGGCAACTTCTCCCCTGCCGTGGAATCCGCCGGAGCCCCGGAGCCTGCCGAGGTCTCCGAAGGACCTGTACGGTGTGGGCGGACGATATCAAGGGTCAAGCAATCCTCTGCGCCTTCAATGCGATCCGTCCAGGAATAGACCGGCTGCGGGGCCACGTGCCCGAACTCGCGGCAATCCCGGATGCCTTCCCAGGACGGGGCGGGGCGCGGCTCCATGAAGCGGTTGGTGCCAGACGTATCCGCGCCGAAAGGAATGCCGCGCCAAGAGCGGACCGGAGCGCTCAGCGGACGGTCCGTGCGCAACTCTTCTTCGATGCAGCCGCGTACCCAGCCGCTGGTGGTGAGCACCGTGAGGTCGTCGGCAAGCGCGGTGCGTGCCGCCTCCTGCGCGGCGCAGGCACGGGCATGCAGGGATTCGGCAAGCAAGCGCGCCGCTGCCGCGCTGACCTCGCGCGAAGGGGAAGGCTCAAACTCGCTCATGACTCATACACTAATGCCCTAACCTGCAGGCGCGCTGAATAAAACGTTTTCGATACGGTGGTAAACATACAGTTCAGATTCACAATCAGATTTAGTTAAAAGTTAGGTGAGACAATGTTGGACAAGGTCTTTGGCAAGGACAGCAAAGATAAGGCAGTTAGTCGCCGGGAAGCATCGGTCGATCAAGCCGGCTCCGCAGAGGCCGTGGGCACCTTAGAGGTCGATGAAGCCAACCGCATCACCAAGGGATTCCTGGCGGCCATCGACAAAGTCGTCTCCGTCCAGTCCTCCGTCATCATCAACTATGTCGAGGGCCTAAAGAAGCGCAACCCCGACGCCAGTCCGGCGGAGCTGCAAGAGCTCATCGACAAGCACTTCATGAACATCATCACCGCTACAGGTGCTGCCGCGGGCGCCTCCGCGGCTATCCCCGGCATCGGCCTGGTCACCGGCGCGGCCACTATCGGTGCGGAATCCCTAGTCTTCCTCGAGGCCGCGGCGTGGTACATCCTGGCCTCCGCGCACCTGCGCGGTGACGACATCCGGGACAAGGAGCGCCGCCGCGCGCTGGTTTTGGTGGTGCTCACCGGCTCCCAGGGCAGCGCGTTGGTCGATACCTTTGTGGGTGATGCAACCTCGCTGTCCGGCGTCACCTCCGCAGCTACCCTCTCGCGATTCTCCGGCCCCACCCTTAGCGGCCTCAACGGCCGCTTGACCAAGCTATTCATGAGGCAGGCCACCAAGAAGCTCAAGTGGGCATGGGTGTCCAAGCTGCTGCCGATGGGTGTGGGCGCGGTGCTGGGAACGACCGCCAACCGTAAATTGGGACGCCAAGTGATCAACCATGCGGGCACCCAGCTCTCCCCCCTGCAGGGGGAATAAAAGGGGCGAAACCCGCCCAGGGTAGTGAGCAAACTTACAAGGGCCGTATCATAAAGGGAGACACTTTTCGGGGTGCCTTTCGCACCCGTGGATTGGCCTACTAGAGTCGAACAAAGACAAACTTAGAAGCACAGAAAGAGGCGAGCATCTGCCGTGAGCAACTCGAGCATCTATGGCCCGAATGCGTGGCTGATTGACGAACAGTTTCAGCAGTACTCCAAGGACCCGAACTCCGTAGACAAGGAGTGGCGCGAGTACTTTGAGGCCAACGGGGCACCGAAGTCGGCCGCACAGTCCAAGGCTGCGAACGCTCAATCCAGCACCCCCACCCAGAAGAAGAGCGCGGCACAGGCCGCGCCGAAGAAGGCCCAGGCTGAGGAGAAGGCTTCCTCCGCACCCGCGAAGGCTGCGAAGAAGACGGCGAAGAAGTCCGAGTCCCCGCTGGACCGCATCAAGGAAGCACCGGAGCCGGGCTCCCGCGTACTCAAGGGCATGTTCAAGGCAATCGCCAAGAACATGGACGAGTCCCTGGAGATCCCCACCGCTACCACGGTGCGCGATATCCCGGTCAAGCTCATGTGGGAAAACCGCGCGATGATCAACGATCACCTCAAGCGCACCCGCGGCGGCAAGATCTCCTTCACCCACATCCTGGGCTACGCGCTGGTGAAGGCCGTGCAGATCCACCCGGACATGAACGTGCGCTACGAGCTGCAGGACGGCAAGCCCACCGTCGTCCAGCCGGAGCACGTCAACCTGGGCCTAGCCATCGACCTTCCGCAGAAGGATGGCTCCCGCGCCCTCGTCGTGGCCGCCATCAAGGAAGCGGAGAACAAGACCTTCTCCGAGTTCATCGATGCCTACCAGGACATCGTTGACCGCTCCCGCAAGAACAAGCTGACGATGGACGACTTCTCCGGAGTCACCATCAACCTGACCAACCCGGGCGGCATCGGCACCCGCCACTCCATCGCCCGCCTGACCAAGGGCTCCGGCTCCATCATCGGTGTGGGTTCCATGGATTACCCGGCCGAGTTCGCCGGTACCTCCGCCGACCGCTTGGCAGACCTCGGCGTCGGCCGCCTGGTTACCCTGACCTCCACCTACGACCACCGTGTCATTCAGGGCGCGGAGTCCGGTGAGTTCCTGCGCACCGTGGGCCAGCTGATTCTGGATGATGCCTTCTGGGATGAGCTCTTCGAATCGATGGGCGTTCCCTACCAGCCCTTCCGCTGGGCTGCCGACGTCCCCAACACGGGCGTCGACAAGAACACGCGCGTCATGCAGTACATCGAGGCCTACCGCTCCCGTGGCCACCTGCTCGCGGACATCAACCCGCTGGGTTGGAAGCAACCGGGCCTGCCCTGGCCGGATCACCGCGACTTGGACCTGGCTACCCACGGCCTGACCATCTGGGACCTGGACCGCACCTTCAACGTCGGCGGTTTCGGCGGCAAGGAGACCATGACGCTGCGTGAGGTGGTCAGCCGCTTGCGCGCCGCCTACACCCTCAAGGTTGGCTCCGAGTACGCCCACATCCTGGACCGCGATGAGCGCGGCTGGCTGCAGGAGCAGATTGAGGCCGGTATGCCGAAGCCGACCAACTCCGAGCAGAAGTACATCCTGCAGAAGGTCAACGCCGCTGAGGCATTCGAGAACTTCCTGCAGACCAAGTACGTGGGACAGAAGCGCTTCTCCCTGGAGGGTGCTGAGTCCCTCATTGCCCTCCTGGATTCCATCGTGGACACCGCCGCTGGCCAGGACCTCGACGAAGTTGTCATCGGCATGCCGCACCGCGGCCGCCTCAACGTGCTCTTCAACATCGTGGGCAAGCCGTTGGCGGATATCTTCGGCGAGTTCGATGGCAACTACAAGGGCGGCCAGATGGGCGGCTCCGGTGACGTGAAGTACCACCTGGGCGCTGAGGGCGAGCACCTGCAGATGTTCGGTGACGGCGAAATCAAGGTCACCTTGGCCGCTAACCCGTCTCACCTCGAGGCTGTTGACCCGGTCATGGAAGGTATCGCACGCGCCAAGCAGGACATCCTGGACAAGGGCGCCGGCGCACACACCGTGGTGCCGATCATGCTCCACGGCGATGCTTCCTTCACCGGCCTGGGCGTGGTCCAGGAGACCATCAACCTGTCCCAGCTGCGCGGCTACACCACCGGCGGCACCGTCCACGTTGTGGTCAACAACCAGGTGGGCTTCACCACCACCCCGGACTCCGGCCGCTCCACGCACTACGCCACCGACCTGGCTAAGGGCTTCGACTGCCCGGTCTTCCACGTCAACGGCGACAACCCGGAGGCTGTTGTCTGGGTGGGCAAGCTCGCTACCGAGTACCGCCGTCGCTTTGGCAAGGACGTCTTCATTGACCTCGTGTGCTACCGCCTGCGCGGCCACAACGAAGCCGATGACCCGTCCATGACCCAGCCGCTGCTGTACGACATCATCGATGACCACAAGTCCGTTCGTGAGCGCTACACCGAGGAGCTCATCGGCCGTGGTGACCTCTCCGATGAAGAGGCTGAGGCAGCTGCACGCGACTTCCACGACCAGATGGAGTCCGTCTTCGCCGACCACAAGAAGGCCGAAGAGGCTGGTCCGAAGGAACAGACCGGTATCACCTCCTCCCAGGAGCTGACCCGTGGTCTGGACACCTCCATCACTGCCGAGGAAATCGCCGAGATTGGTGACGCCTACGGCACCCCTCCGGAGGGCTTCGAGTACCACAAGCGCGTGGCCAAGGTGGCTAAGGACCGCGAGAAGTCTGCTCGTGAGGGCGGCATCGACTGGGGCTGGGGCGAGCTCATCGCCTTCGGCTCCCTGGCTAACGCCGGCAAGGTCGTGCGTCTGGCCGGTGAGGATTCCCGCCGCGGTACCTTCACCCAGCGCCACGCTGTGGCCTTCGACCCGCGCACGGGCAACGAGTACAACCCGGTTGCCCGCCTGGCTGAGTCCAAGGGCAATGGCGGCAAGTTCATGGTCTACAACTCCGCGCTGACCGAGTTCGCTGGCATGGGCTACGAGTACGGCTACACCGTGGGTAACCCGGATGCTGTCGTGGCTTGGGAGGCACAGTTCGGTGACTTCGCCAATGGTGCGCAGACCATCATCGATGAGTACGTCTCCTCCGGTGAGGCCAAGTGGGGCCAGCTCTCCAGCCTGATCCTGCTGCTGCCGCACGGCTACGAAGGCCAGGGCCCGGACCACTCCTCCGCCCGCATTGAGCGCTTCCTGCAGCTATGTGCTGAGGGCTCCATGACCGTGGCCCAGCCGTCTACCCCGGCTAACCACTTCCACCTGCTGCGCCGCCAGGCACTCGGTGAGATGAAGCGCCCGCTGGTGGTCTTCACCCCGAAGTCCATGCTGCGTAACAAGGCCGCGACCTCTTCCGTGGAGGACTTCACTGAGGTCAAGAAGTTCCAGTCCGTCATCAACGACCCGAACTACGTTGACATCAACGGCAAGAAGGTCGGCGATACCGACAAGGTCAAGACCATCATGCTGGTCTCCGGCAAGCTCTACTGGGAGCTGGCCAAGAAGAAGGAAGCCGATGGCCGCGACGACATCGCCATCGTGCGCGTGGAGATGCTCCACCCGATTCCGTTCAACCGCCTGCGTGAGGCTTTCGAGGCCTACCCGAACGCAACGCAGATTCGCTTCGTACAGGACGAGCCGGCCAACCAGGGCCCGTGGCCGTTCTACAACGAGCACCTGCGCGACCTCATCCCGGACATGCCGGAGATGGTCCGCGTCTCCCGCCGCTCGCAGTCCTCGACTGCTACCGGTAACGCGAAGGTTCACCAGATTGAGCAGAAGAACCTGCTGGAGGAAGCCTTCGACGTCTAAAGGCGTTCCGACCCAAGGCGCAAGAACATAGCGCCCAACAAGGCCCCGGCCACCACGAACTCACAGCGAGTGTGGTGGCTGGGGCCTTTTATCGTGTTAGGGAGAGGGCGGGATCGGCCCGTCGACACTCTATCTCCGTTCTACGAACAAGGTTGTGTCTTAGCTGAAGACACTCATGCGCAGGACCGCTGAAGGCGGGTACTGAAACGCCCGTGCTTGAAAGCGCAACATTGCAGTCTCCACTGTCATGTCTGCCAACTAGTCCCCCGCGACCAAGGCCACGCTCCTCCCCCTTCGCGCTCACCGTGGAGCCCCAATCAGCCTTCTTACCCACCCCAGTGAGCGCGAAGGGAAGCTTGCATGAGGCTACTACCTACTTGCACGATGCTCAACGGGCCGGGACGTCATAGGTGAAGCAGCGAAGGCCGCGAATGAGTTACACAGCGCGACGCGCGCCACTTGTTAGACCAATGGCTCAGTGACGCCAACTACGTCATGACGTCTAAGTACGGTGTCGGCCGTTTCCCATTCCTGCAGTCTGTCCTCTGCCCCATTACACGGCAAGGGTTCTCAACGAGGGAATCTGACCACCGCATTGAAGTAGCCAAAGAGAAACGCCCGAGCATTTGCTCGGGCGTTTCAATCACGGCTTAGCAAACCGTGTCTTCAGGGCTAGCCCGGCCCTGAAGCTTCCTAGCGGACTAGGATTCCTTGCGGCGACCAGGGCGCAGGAGCAGAACTGCTCCAGCAATCAGTGCCCATGCTGCGGCGAGAAGCCACAGGATATTTGCACCGGTATTCGCCAAGGTGCTGGAAGAGGAGCTCTTCTTGGAGTCCTTGGTGCTCGGGGTCGTGCCATTAGAGCGAGTGGTGTTGTCGCCCTGGCTCGGCTGAGCATTGTTGTTGGACTCCACAGCACTCGGCTGTGCTGCCTCACCTGGTGCCTGCGGCTGCCGCTGCGGTTGCTGCTGAGCCTCACCCGGAGCCTTCGGCTCCAGTGGCTTCAGAGGCTCGAAAGGCTTCTCCGGCAGTGCAGGATCATGCGGCGGCTTGAAGAAGTGGCTCAAGACCGGCGGCACAAGAACCAGCGGAATGAGCAGCGGCCACAGGCCACCGAGCTCAGGAATACGAGGTTCGTTCGGCTTGCCCGGTTCGTTCGGTTCGTTCGGTTCGTTCGGTTCGTTCGGCTCGTTCGGGTCAGTCGGCGTAGTCGGAGTGGTCGGCTCGGTTGGCTCGTTCGGCTTGCCCGGCTCGTTCGGCT
>NZ_KV827309.1:0-514 GCF_001836065.1 Corynebacterium sp. HMSC035E02 | reverse complement strand
TCTTTCCGGTGAATCCGCAGACCATTTAGCTAAACGCCTTGGGGTAACCAGACGAACGTTGACCCGATGGTTCAAGCTTTTGTGGTTTATCACCGTGCCCACGTCTACTGACCCCTATCGTGTCTACGACCAGGTCTTTATCGACGGCACCTACTTTCACAAGAAATGCCTGCTGGTCGCCTGCACCAATACACACGTCATCGCCTGGCATTGGTGCCTGCGCGAAAGCTCATACGAGTACCTAAAGCTGCTCGACAAAATCGCGCAACCACTTATCGTCACCACCGACGGGGCAGGCGGAGCGCTCAAGGCACTGCGCATTAAATGGCCCGACGTGAAAATCCAGCGGTGCCTAGTTCACGTCCAGCGCAACACTTTCGCCGATATCAGCCGCAACCCGATTCACCCAGCGCATAAAGCAATCCGGAAACTGGGCTACATGCTTGTCCAAGTACGCAATCCCGACGATGCTGCGCGGTTTACAGCTGCAGTCCACCACACCCGCATCACCTTT
>NZ_KV827308.1:0-406 GCF_001836065.1 Corynebacterium sp. HMSC035E02 | reverse complement strand
AGGTAAGATAGTGAACATTCGTTTCGGCACTGGTATGCCTGTGTCTCCCCGTTTCGCGGGGGCCGCCTCGAGTGCACCGTGGGTGGTTTTATTCCAGGCGTTGCCGGCCGGGTTACGTACGTACTGATACCGAAAGTGAGGAAACCTGCTATGGGTTCTGTCATCAAGAAGCGCCGCAAGCGCATGTCCAAGAAGAAGCACCGCAAGATGCTTCGCCGCACCCGCGTTCAGCGCCGTAAGCTGGGCAAGTAAAGCTTCGCCTGCAAACTCCCCGCATGGTCCTTTTGGGATCGTGGCGGGGAGTTTCTGTTATCTTTTCTCCTTCCCGTCATTTCAGATGACCGCGCCGTCGTTTCAAACGACGACACCGCTTAGAACGGAATATCTTCCTGCGGGGTGCTGGGGG
>NZ_KV827307.1:0-22357 GCF_001836065.1 Corynebacterium sp. HMSC035E02 | reverse complement strand
ACACCGCTACCATTTCAGTCTTCTGAACAGCTGTTCCCTCGACCTCGAACCTTCCACGAATACCTCGACGAGTAACAGTGGGCCGTCGACAAGCACAGCCAGCACCACTGCCGAAACAGCAGAAGAGGGCCCACAGCCCACCCTCCCCGCTACGGAGGAAAACGTCGAAGGCGTCAACATAGATCAACCACAAGAGGAAGTCATCGGCTTCACCGAGGCCCCCGGCGCGGCGCAGCCTACTCCGATGGAGAAAACCATCGCATCGTGTGGAGACCCTTCGCTGCACGAAACCGGAACGACATTCTTCAGCGATGGAACCTCTGGCTGGACGCAACAGTGCTCAGACGAGATGCTGGCTGCGAATCCTCCAGTTCAAGAAGCCGCCGCGGTGTATGAAGCACCCGCCGTGCAGGAGAACTACGTTCATCCCGGTGCGTATTGCAGCGGCGGAAGCGGCGTATCAAAGAGAGGTGTCCCGATGACGTGCGCACCTGCTTCTGATGGCAGGATGCGCTGGCAAAGCGCGTAACCTCATTCCGGCAGTTGAGGGCCTTTACCCTTCTTCCACAACGCAAAGGCGATGCCTCTGCGAATCAGTGCTGAAAGCCCCACGGGTAGGCAGCACAGGAAGGGCAAAGCGATGAGCATCTGCTCGATCCAGCCGAAGAGACCAACCGCCCCGATAACGACGAAAACGGCATCCAGGCGGAAATCTGTAATGACCTTCCGCTGCATGGGCAGGGAAACAAGGTAAGCAATTCCCAGAAACACGAGTGCGGGAAGAAGCACAAAGACTGCAAGGAAGCCACTCTCAGCATCAGTTCCTTGCGTATCGACGAAAAAGAGGGCCACCAGCAGCCCAACAAGCACGAACTCCACAAACGGTAACCGCAGCACAGGGAAATCTATAAGCCGCGGTGGCAGGGCGGAAGCGGGGCCGAACATACCGACAGTCTAGGTAAAATCATTTCCGCGTGGGCTTCGCCAAAGCTTTTAAGCCTTGCGGAGCGTGAACTCAACGACGTCGACTTCGTCGTCCTCAGCTAATCCGGGATAGTGAGTATCAAGCGCTTCATGAAGCTCAGCAAGAGAGCCAAAGCCATCTCTTCGGGCTTGTTCCTCCGTCAAGGACCTCCGCTGGGTAGAAACAACTGACGTGACCGCTGCGGGAATGGTGACGACCTCTCCGGATTCTTTCTCAAAGACAATCTGGGCGCTTCCTTCATGGAAGGGATCATCCACCCGAATGGTTTGTTGCTTTTCTCCGCTTCGAATTGATTCCTCGTAACCTTCCCACATATAGATGCGTTGCTCTTTGTCCATGTCACGCCAGTTATATGCGAACGGTAAGAGCTCTTCCACAGTGAGTGCTTCAAGTCCATTGCTTCCGCGCACGATGCACCGGATAGACGGATCAGTATCAAATAGCACTTGGCGGCACTTTCCACAGGGCGAAAGCACCTGGCCAGTCGGACCGTGGACGGCGACTACCGCTCGGATCGGATCCTCTGGATGACTAGCAGCGTGGTTAGCTAAGGCCGAGATTTCACCACAGGGGCCACCGAGAAAATGATATGCGTTTAAACCGAGCACGTGTTTGCCGGATTCGGTCAGGAGGGCTGCGGCTACGGTGTGATCTACCCCGTCGTGGAAACGCTGCGCATGGGTCGTGGCTGCGGTCAGTAGTTCTCGGAGTTCATTAGTAATCATCCTTCAAAGGTAGCTGCTACTGCCACAACTCCCAAGCCCAAGGGATCACAAATCTGTCGCTGTCATTCACGGTAAATAAGGGCGAAAAACTTCGAATTTCTGGCCGCTATAATTCCCCGAAGATATCAATAACCCCGGCGATTTACTCCTACTTTCGTAGTGCAGGGATCGTTCCGGGGTTTTCAAAGCGCACATTATCATATCCATATGGATAATCCAAGCCCAGCCCAAGTACAGCTGTCCCAGTGGTTTTCATCTGCGCGAATGAGCAGGTACGCCGATCATCCATCACCAGAAACGCTCTACCTTTGGAATACTCACCTCACGAAAACCTATCTCGCAGACATCGAACACCTCGAAGTACTCCTCCGAAATAGCATTCACAATGCCCTAACCGGAAGGTACGGCGAGCGATGGTTTGACGACGATCGAATCCCTTTCAACGATGCAGCGAAGAAGAATATCCGCAAAGCGAAGAAACGGGCCGGGAAGGAAGGTGCACCACCAGGAAAAATCATCGCTGAACTCAGCTTCGACTTCTGGCGTTTCCTCTTGAGTAGTCACTATCAGGCGAGCGTCTGGCCTCAGGTTAAGAAGGCGTTGAAGAAAACCCCTGGCAGCAGACAGCAGTTTGAAGATCTTGACTCCGTTGATAACGCCATCCAAATGGTGGCAAGCTTTATTGATCCTCATGCCGAAGCATGGATCAAGGACAATTCCCGAGTCCCCGATATACGGGCACAACGACCTTAGCTGTATACCGCAGGACAAAGCGGAAAAGAGCCGGGTTACTCGTAGCGAAGCGAGCTGAACATCCCGGTTTCCATGTGATAGGCGTTATGGCAGTGAAATGCCCACTCACCGGGGTTGTCAGAGATCAGGTCGGCGATCATGGTTTCACCGTGGCGGAGAAGGACGGTGTCCTTGCGTAGCCCGCCGCTGCCGGGCAGCGCCCACGTGTGACCGTGGATGTGCATGGGATGGGGCATCATGGTCCTGTTGCGCATGACCATCCGCAGGCGCTGGCCCGCCTGCACGGTCGCGGAGGAGGATTGGCCGTCGGTGAGAATGCTCCATTCATACGGCATCATCTGCCCGCCCAGGTCGATGCTGACTTCTCGGTCTGGTGTGTCCTCGGGCAGGAGTGCACGGTCTGCTGGCTTCAGGGAGGACAGAAGCAGTCCGGTGGACGACAACTCGGGGAAGTCGACATCGGGGTGAGGGGCCTGGCCGCCGGCGGTGCGGATGACGGCGAAGGCGCGGTCGTCTTTACCCACTGCCAAAGCCGTGAGCGGGAAGATGCCGTCGCCGAGGATGACCTCGACGTCGACACGCTCGCCCATCGACAGGTAGATCGATTCGGTCTCCCGGGGCTGGACGGGGAAGCCGTCGGTGTGGGTGACGGTCATGCGGTGACCACCGAGGGCCACCTTGAATATGGTGTCACCGCCGGAGTTGATAAACCGCAGGCGGGCCTTGTCACCCGGGCGAGCCTCGAAGGTCCGGTGAGCACGGGGGATACGTCCGTTGATGAGGTAGTGCGGATACATCACATCGCCGGCATCCCCGCCCAGTACCCGGTCCGGGGTGCCGTGCATCATATGGCCGTGGCCTCCCATCCCCTTCTTCCCGTTATGGTCGCCCGAGCCCATTCCGGTGAGCTTGTCGAGCTCATCGTCGGGAGTGCCCTGAATGCCATCGACCCAGTCGTCGAGCACGATGGTCCACTCGACGTCCTGGTCCTCAGCGTCTTGCGGGTCACGGACGATCAGTGGGGCGTGGAGGCCGCGATCAAGCTGCAGGCCGGAGTGGGAATGGTAGAAGTAGGTGCCACCGTGGGGGACTTCAAAAACATAGGAGAAAGACTCGCCAGGTTCAATGGGGTCCTGGGTCATGCCGGGCACACCGTCGGCTGCGTTGTGGAGTGCGATGCCATGCCAGTGGATGGAGGTGCTCTCAGGCAGTTCATTGGTGATATCGACCTGGAGGACGTCGCCGACGGTGGCCTCAATGGCCGTATCCTCGGTGTCAGAGACGTATCCCCACGTCTTGGCTTCGATGCCGCCGATATCCAGAGAGAGGGGCCGGGCGGTCAGTGTCCGGCGCACCGTCGGCTCACCGAGCGCAGTGGGGGTGGGAGTGGGGCGAAGAGAGGAACCTGGTGCCGAGGCAGCGGGTCCAGGGTCGCTGGTGCAGGCGGCCACGGCCCCGGTGCCGGCGAGGACGAGCCCGCCGAGCAGAAACTGTCGTCGGGGAAACGCGTTCATCATGATTTAACCTTCCTTGGTGCTAGATTTCAGTGACACGGGAGACAGGTGCAGGTGAGGACCCTGCTGAGCCATCACGTCAGGCGCAGGTCTGTGACGCAGGTGGCACCGTCGTCGGCGGTGGAAAACTCCGTGGTGCCGGTACGCCCCTGGTAGCTGACCTCAATCAGGCCGGCGGCATCATCGGGAAGCCAGAAGCCAATAAACCCGTTGTCGAAGGTGGTTGTCGCCTCGTCCACCAGCACCTCACCGGTCGCCTCATCGGTGATCGTGACCTGGATATCCTCATTGTCGAGTTCCCCCAGGCAGGTCGTGAGGCTGTGGTAGAAGCAGTCGTGGGTGGAGGTGAGATAGGGTGCGATCGAGACATACGTCTGATTGTCGGGAAGATCGACCACGACTTCCTGGTCATCGCTCGAGAGCAGCAGTTCATCGGCACGCACTGAGGCGATCAGATCCGTGGGACGCTCCGTGACCTTCTGCCGGTCGAGGTGATCAATGATCTCCACCGCGTCCATGCCGGCCAGGCCATGGGTAGTCAGGAATGTATCCTGGGACACCGTCCCGTCGGCGGTGGGTTCCGGGTCGGCGGCCGAACACCCCCGTGAGGGCGAGGGCAAGGGCGGCGGCTGCGATCGCTGCTCGTTTCACGTCAATCTCCTTGGATCGTGGTAAGACCGTGAGAAGACACCGCCTCAAGGTCGATGCCATACCTTTATCTAGCACGGGTGCCTGACGGACTAGAAATCAAAACCCCTGCTCACAGCCTTATAACAGGGCGAAAAAGGGGGCGAATTCGGTGGGCTGGGTCACCACCGGGACACCACCCCACAGCCGTGGGCGATGTCCTTCTACCCGCCCCGGGTATGCGGTGCAGGCAGTGAAATCCCTGGTGGCGCCTGCTGAACCGACCAGGGGAGGCGATGCCGCCGGCCCGGGGTGGGGCGCAGGGGTGACGGCGGTCGAAGGGTGATGTTTGAAGATTTGATGAAGATTTCCCCGCTGGGCACTGAGCGAGGGTGATATTCCCCCTGGCCGGAGCGATACTGGGGTCCATGGCTAACCGCACACCGACCACCGCCACGCCCCCGGGGCGGGTGCTGGTCGTCGATGATGAACAACCCCTGGCTCAGATGGTGGCCTCCTACCTCATCCGGGCCGGCTTCGATACCCGCCAGGCGCACACCGGCACTCAGGCCGTGGACGAGACCCGTCGCTTTTCCCCCGATGTTGTGGTGCTGGATCTGGGGCTGCCCGAACTCGACGGCCTGGAGGTGTGCCGACGGATCCGCACCTTCTCGGACTGCTACATCCTCATGCTCACCGCCCGTGGCAGCGAGGACGACAAGATCAGCGGTTTGACCCTGGGGGCGGATGACTACATCACCAAACCTTTTAGCATCCGGGAACTGGTGACCCGGGTGCATGCGGTGCTACGCCGCCCGCGCACCAGCACCACCCCACCGCAGGTGACCACCCCCTTGATCGTTGGTGACCTCATCCTTGACCCCATCGCCCATCAGGTGCGGGTAGGGGAGACGACCGTGGAGCTCACCCGGACGGAGTTCGAGCTGCTGGTTGCCCTGGCCCTGCGCCCCGGCCAGGTGCTGACCCGCCACGACCTGGTCACCGAGGTCTGGGACACCACCTGGGTCGGTGATGAACGCATCGTCGATGTCCACATCGGCAACTTGCGTCGCAAGCTCGGCACCGACACCCGGGGCCGGGGGTTTATCGACACCGTGCGTGGCGTGGGCTACCGGGTGGGGCAACCATGAATCACGGACCCGGCCTGACCTTCCGCTTCCTGGCCGCCCAGGTGTTGGTCGTGGTGATTAGCCTACTGGTGGCCGCGGCCGTGGCCACGATGGTGGGTCCGACCCTGTTCCATGATCATATGTTGATGACCGGCCAGGAGGACCCCTCGCTGGAGCTGTTCCATGCCGAGCAGGCCTACCGGGGCGCCAACCTGATCACCCTGGCCGTCGCCCTGCCCACCGCCTTGATCAGCGCCCTGCTGGCCAGCCTGTGGTTATCGCGTCGTCTGCGCACCCCCCTGCAGGATCTCACCCGCGCCGCTACCAGCCTGACGGCCGGCAACTCCCGTATCCGCGTGCCCGCCGGAAAAGCAGGCCCCGAGGTCACCACCCTGGCGCATGCGTTCAACACCATGGCCGACCGGCTGGAACACACCGAACAGGTCCGCCGCCAGATGCTCTCTGATCTGGCCCACGAAATGGGCACCCCCTTATCGGTGCTCACGGTCTACCTCGATGGTCTCCAAGACGGGGTCGTGGACTGGAATAATGCCACCCACACGATCATGGCTGACCAACTCACCCGCCTGACCCGGTTGATGGAAGACATCGACGATGTCTCCCGGGCCCAGGAACACCGGATCGATTTGGACCTGGCGGAGGAAGGGCTCGGGAATCTGCTCCATACCGCCGCTGCTGCCGCGGGGGAAGCTTATGCTGACAAAGGCGTCGATTTACAGGTCGAGACCATTACAGACACCGCCCGGGTGCTCGTGGACCGGCAACGCTTCGGCCAGGTGATGAGCAATCTCCTGTCGAACGCGCTACGGCACACCCCGGCCGGCGGGCAGGTACGGATCAGCGTCCACCGACAGGGGGCGTCCACCGCACTCATCCACGTCGCCGATGACGGCGAGGGCATCCCACCTGACCAGCTCAGATACATCTTCGAACGCTTCTACCGGGGGGATGCCGCCCGCACCCGGGACAACGGCGGGGCCGGTATCGGTCTGACCATCTCCAAGGCATTGATCGAGGCCCACGGCGGCACTCTCACCGCCACCTCCCCCGGCCCCGGTCGCGGAGCGGTCTTTGCCCTCCGCCTCCCGCTGTCCCCTCCCGACAGTGAGGAGGCTGCTCGGTGACCACACCCTGCCCCGCGTGAGGGCCGCGACCTCGACCCATTGAAAATATACCCCCCTGGGGTATGCTGAAAATATACCCCCGGGGGGTATCTGCTAGAGAGCGGCATCGCCGCACCCCACCGAACCGAAGGAGCTTTCCCATGATCACCTCCCCGCCCCGCCTCTTGCCGATGGCCTCCCACGGCTGCAGCTGTTGCGGACCTGCCTCACGTGCCGACACCGCCTCCATCCCTGCCACCAGCGACTCGTCAGCAGGAGGGTCCTCCCCTAGCTACCAGGTCACCGGCCTGACCTGCGGGCACTGCGCGAAAAGCGTGACCCAGGCCCTTCAGGCCCTCCCCCAGGTCGACGACGTCCAGATTGATCTCGCTGCTGGTGGTGTTTCCACCGTCACGGTCACCGGTGTCGTACCTCCGGAGATGGTTCGCCGGGCCATCGAGGAGGCCGGCTACACCGTCTTATCCTGATCAGTTTTACTCATCATCTCGACCCCGACCGGGTTGAGCGAAAGGAACGTCATGAGCACTCCCCACCATTCGGGTGATCACCATGGTGATCACCCCGCTCCGGAAACAGACCACACCCACCACCCGGATCATGCCAGCCACGAACACCACGCAGATGCCGACACCCACGGCCAGGCGATGCCCCACGATCACCCGCACTCCGCCCTGGACGAAGACCACCACGTTCATAGTCACGGCGAACACGCCGGACACAGCACCGCAATGTTTCGGGACCGCTTCTGGTGGTCGCTGATTCTGTCCATTCCCGTCGCTATTTTCAGTCCCATGGTCACCCACCTGCTCGGCTACCACCTCCCGGCATTCCCCGGATCCACCTGGATCCCCCCGGTGCTAGGCACGATCATCTTCGGCTACGGCGGAACGCCTTTCCTCAAGGGTGGATGGAAAGAACTGAAATCCCGCAAACCCGGGATGATGCTCCTGATCGCCATGGCCATCACCGTGGCGTTTGTCGCCTCCTGGGTCACCACTCTGGGGCTGGGCGGTTTTGACCTGGACTTCTGGTGGGAGCTGGCCCTGCTGGTGACCATCATGCTGCTGGGCCACTGGCTGGAGATGCGCGCTCTCGGGTCCGCGTCCTCCGCGCTTGACGCGCTGGCTGCCCTGCTGCCGGATGAGGCCGAGAAAGTCATCGACGGGACCACCCGCACCGTGGCCATCTCCGAGCTGGTCGTCGACGACGTCGTGCTGGTGAGGGCCGGTGCCCGGGTGCCGGCCGACGGAACCATCCTCGACGGAGCCGCCGAATTCGATGAGGCGATGATCACCGGCGAATCCCGTCCCGTCTTCCGCGACACCGGTGACAAGGTGGTCGCCGGTACCGTGGCCACCGACAACACCGTCCGCATCCGGGTGGAGGCTACCGGCGGGGACACCGCCCTGGCCGGGATCCAACGCATGGTTGCCGACGCCCAGGAGTCCTCCTCCCGGGCCCAGGCCCTGGCGGATCGGGCGGCGGCGTTATTGTTCTGGTTCGCGCTGATCTCCGCTCTGATCACCGCGGTGGTGTGGACCATCATCGGCAGCCCGGACGATGTCGTGGTGCGCACGGTCACGGTGCTGGTCATCGCCTGCCCGCATGCCCTGGGCCTGGCGATTCCGCTGGTCATTGCGATCTCCAGCGAGCGGGCCGCGAAATCCGGGGTGCTCATCAAGGACCGGATGGCGCTCGAGCGGATGCGCACCATCGACGTGGTGCTCTTCGACAAAACCGGCACCCTGACCGAGGGTGCGCACGCGGTCACCGGTATCGCGGCAGCTGTCGGCGTCACCGAGGGCGAGCTGCTGGCCCTAGCCGCCGCCGCGGAGGCCGACAGCGAGCACCCCGTGGCCCGCGCCATCGTGGCGGCCGCGGCCGCCCATCCCGAGGCCTCCGGTCGGCAAATCCGTGCAACTGGTTTCAACGCCGCCTCCGGCCGGGGGGTCCGGGCCACTGTCGATGGCGCTGAGATCCTCGTGGGCGGGCCGAACATGCTGCGCGAGTTCAACCTCACCACCCCGGCCGAGCTCACCGACACCACCAGCGCCTGGACCGGGCGTGGGGCCGGTGTGCTCCATATTGTCCGCGATGGTCAGATCATCGGTGCGGTAGCCGTCGAGGACAAGATCCGCCCCGAATCCCGCGCCGCCGTGAAAGCCCTGCAGGACCGCGAGGTGAAGGTCGCGATGATCACCGGCGACGCCCAGCAGGTGGCCCACGCCGTCGGTCAGGACCTAGGCATTGATGAGGTCTTCGCCGAGGTCCTGCCCCAGGACAAAGACACCAAGGTCACGCAGCTGCAGGACCAGGGTTTGAGCGTGGCCATGGTCGGTGACGGTGTCAATGACGCCCCCGCTCTGACCCGCGCGGAAGTCGGTATCGCCATCGGTGCCGGCACGGATGTGGCCATGGAATCTGCCGGGGTGGTCCTAGCCAGTGATGACCCGCGGGCAGTGCTGTCGATGATTGAGCTGTCCCAGGCCAGCTATCGCAAGATGATCCAGAACCTGATCTGGGCCTCTGGCTACAACATCCTCGCCGTGCCGTTGGCCGCCGGAGTGCTCGCCTCGATCGGGTTCGTGCTGTCCCCGGCCGTGGGCGCGATCTTGATGTCTGCCTCGACCATCGTGGTGGCCCTGAACGCCCAGCTGTTGCGCCGCATTGATCTGGATCCGGCTCACCTGGCTCCGACCGACGGGAAGGAGGAACACAGTGGGTCGATATCCCCCGTAACCGTTACTGACTGACCTTGTCTCTCGACCCCTAACTCACACCACCTTTGAAAGGAACGCTCATGAAACGCAGCATTACCCTCGCCGCCTTGGTACTGACCTCCACCCTGGCGCTGACCGCCTGCAGCGACGCCACCGACAACTCCGACGATGCCGACACCACCAGCACCACGACGGCAACCGCAGAGACCAACGAGACCCACCAGGAAGACACCACCACTGCCGACGAAGGGCACGGCGGGCACGACCACCCTGCCGACGGCGGGGCACCGCCGGCAGGCATTGAAGAGGCCGAGGATCCCACGTACCCGGTGGGCACCGAGGTCATCCTCACCGCTGACCACATGCCCGGCATGGACGGGGCCACAGCCACCATTTCCAGGGCGTTTGACACCACGACCTATTCGGTCAGCTACACCCCCACCGAGGGTGGGGCCCCGGTTACCGACCACCGCTGGGTCGTCCATGAGGAGCTCGTCGATCCGGGTCAGGCCCCCCTGCCCGACGGGGCGAGCGTTGTCCTGGATGCCGAGCACATGTCCGGCATGAAGGGTGCTGAGGCCACCATCGATTACTCCACCGAGGAGACGGTCTACATGGTTGATCTCACCGTCGACGGGATGACGATGACCAACCACAAGTGGGTCACCGAGAGCGAGATCCAACCCGCCGAATAGTCCACCCACCCTGAACCGCGAGACCAGACAAGGCACCCGCTCCAGAGTCGGTCATCAATCGCTGCCGACCATGCCGAAGCAAACCAGCCACACACGGAACCTGCACGCCCACAGGGCCCACGCTGAGGTAGGCCTTCTGTGTCACTGCTTCTCTTAGTCAGGGAAATATGCCCTGGAATGACCCTGGTGACAGGAGTTCATTCCAGGGCTTTGGGTGCTGTTGCAAAGTTGGGGCAGTAGGAAGAGCGACGTGAAATAATCACAGCCATGGGTATCTTCTCCGGTCGTCATTTCCCCCGTGACATCATTCTGTGGGCAGTGCGGTGGTACTGCCGCTAGGGGTGAGCGGAGTTAGAATGTAAATCCCGGCCGCTCAAGTTCAGAGAAACAAAGAAACCGAAGGTCACGAACTCTTTCGAGTTTGTTACCTCCGGTGTCGCAGTTTGTTCAACTGCTCAGCGTGCCCGGGGCGGGACTTGAACCCGCACGTCCTATAAGGACACTGGCACCTGAAGCCAGCGCGTCTGCCAATTCCGCCACCCGGGCAGGGTATTGATGTCTTGGCGACTAGCTAACCTTAGCACGCAGTCCAACAGATTCTACAAATCCGCTGGCAAACCCGAACTTTCCAGGGAACTATAGGCCGCGCGTCTACGTTAAATAGAGGAAAGCAACCTATACTGATCGCTGCTATACCTCTCCCTTGAACATCCCGAAAGGAGGACGGCGTTACCCTATGGCATTTCTTGACAAGCTCGCCAAGCTGGATTCTTCCTTGCAACGCGGACTGGACAACGGCATGGCCTTTGTCTTCGGCGGTAAAGTCGTCCCCGCAGAGATTGAGGAGCTTCTCAAGCAGGAGGCGCAAGACAATCTGTCCCGCGGTGATGATGGCAAGCTTTATAGCCCCAACGTCATGACCGTCGGCGTGTCCTCCAAGGACATCGAGAATCTCTCACAGGACCGGGATGTTCCCAAGGATCTAGCTGATCAGCTCACCCGCTTCATCCGTAACAGTGGCTGGTCCCTCGCCGGGCCGGTCATCGTCCGCATCGCGGAGGAGTCGGGGCTGCGGACTGGGCAGTTGCGCGTGTCCTCTTTTTTGGATCACGAGCCCACCGAAGAAACCGGATTCGATGCGATTTTCCACCACGACCATGGTCAGGAGGACTCTATGACCCAGCCGCACAACGCCGACGAGGCCGCAACCACCGCCTTCATGGCCCCCACCCCGAATCAGCCGGCGCCGCAGGGCCCGGCGGTGACGCTCATGTTGCAGGACGGTTCCTCCCGCGTCTACCACGTGCAGGAGGGCTCCAATATTCTGGGCCGCAGCAACGACGCGGACCTGCGCCTGCCGGATACCGGTGTCTCCCGCCAGCACGCGGAGATCACCTGGAACGGCCAGGACGCCGTGCTGGTGGACCTGCAGTCCACGAACGGCACCACCGTCAACGACACCCCGATTGAGAACTGGCTGCTTGCCGACGGCGACGTGATCACCCTCGGTCACTCCCACATCGAGGTGCGCATCACCGGCCTCGAAGACCACGGCTACTAAGCCGCCCGGCAATTGTTCCCAGATTCTTAGCGTAAGGACTTTTCATGGATTCGATCGTGCTGCTCTCGCTGCGCATCGGCCTGCTGGTGTTGCTGTGGCTGTTTATCTTGGTCGCGCTCAACGCCATGCGCCGCGACGCCAATAAGGCCGCCGGCGTCTACCAGGCATCGTCCCCGGTGAAGGGGGCCCAGAAGCGTCGCGAAGCGCCGCGTGAAATCGCCATCGTGGACGGGCCGCTGCGCGGTTCCCACATGGAACTGGGCACGCTCGAAGACTGTACGATGGGCCGCGCGCAAGACTGTGACTTTGTCACCGGTGATGATTTCTCCTCCGGCCACCACGCCCGCCTCTTCCGCAGGGGCAGCGAGTGGTTCGTGGAGGACCTCGAATCCCGCAACGGCACCTTTGTTGGTGGCGTTCGCATTGACCAGCCAGAACGAGTCGGAGTCGGCTCCGATATCAAACTTGGCCGAACGACCGTGAGGTTGATGGCATGACTTTAAGCCTGACTTTTACTGCAGTGACGGACCGCGGATTGGTCCGCGAAAACAATGAGGATTCCGCCCACGCGGGCCCGCACCTGCTGGTGCTGGCCGACGGCATGGGTGGCCACGCCGCCGGCGAGGTCGCTTCCACCACCATGGTGGAGCACATGGCCTCCCTCGAGCGTGATCCGGGCGATAACGACATGCTGGCCCTGCTCGGCGCGGCGGCGGAAGACGCTAATGCGGCGATCCGCGAGCACGTGGACGAGCACCCGGAGACGGAGGGCATGGGCACCACGCTGACCGCCCTGCTTTTTAACGGCTCCGAGTTCGGCGTGTGCCACGTGGGTGATTCCCGCGGCTACCGGCTGCGTGAGGGCAAGCTGACCCAGATCACTAAGGATGACACCTATGTACAGTCCCTGGTGGATGAGGGCAAGCTCGATCCAGAAGATGTATCTTCCCACCCACAAAAGTCGTTGATCCTCAAGGCCTACACGGGCCGCCCGGTAGAGCCGACGCTCTTCATGCTCGATGCTGAACCGGGCGACCGCCTCCTGTTGTGCTCGGATGGCCTCTCGGATCCAGTGACGGCCTCTACCATCGAGCAGGCGCTGAAGCAGGGCACGGTCGAGGAAGCCGCCACCACCCTGCGGGATCTAGCGCTGCGCTCCGGCGGCCCTGACAACGTCACCATTGTGGTGGCAGAGGTCGTGGAAGCGGAGGGTGACGAGGACTCCCCCATCACCGTCGGCGCCATCCAAGGTGTTGTTCCGGAGCCGACGCACCCGGATTCTTCCGCGAGCCGCGCCGCAAAGCTGATCTCGCCCCCAAAAGCCCAGGCCGCTGAGGAGAAGCCCCAGGAGGACCCACAGCGGCGGCCCCAGCGAAGCCGGATTGGGTGGAAGGTGATTGCGTGCCTTGCCATCGTCATCGTGCTCGTCGTCAGTGGCGGGCTCTGGATGAAGAATTATCTGGGCAATAACTATTACGTGGCTACGGATGAGGGTGGCACCCTCACTATCCAGCAGGGTGCGGATTATGAAATCTTTGGCCGCCCGCTGCACCACACCTATCAGAATGCGTGCCTAGGCAAGGACAATGCGCTCAAGCTCGGGCACGGAGAGTGCGCGGGCGACTTTGCGCCGTTCACGCTGAAGGATTTGCCCGAATCTGAACGTGCCGCTGTGGGCAACCTGCCCTCCGGCTCCTATGACGAGGTGCAAACGCAGCTGTCGCAGCTCTCGGACAAGGCGCTCAAGCCTTGCCCGAAGGCCTCGAAGGACGGAAAAGACGGAAAAGATGACAAGAGCGCGTCCAAAGGAAACTGCCGGGAGGTGAAGTAGGTGAGTAAATTCTTCTCCCGCGGCACCGAATTCGGCCTGCTCGTGCTGGCCACCGTGGTTTTCGCCATCACCTTGGTCAGCCTTGAGCTGTCCCAAGGCAACGTGCTGACACTCGATGTGCTCTACCTCATCGGCGGTTTCATCGGCGTCTTTGCTGTCGCTCACTTGGTGCTCTGTTTCCTGGCACCCTATGCGGATCAGCTCATGCTGCCCATCGTCGCGGTGCTCAACGGCACCGGGCTCATTCTGTTGCAGCGCCTCGATCTAGCTAATGGCGGCGGGCTGGCGGTGCGGCAGGTGATGTGGACCATCGTGGGCCTCATCCTCTTCGCGCTGGTGCTCGTCCTCCTGCGAGATCACCGCTCGCTGACGCGGTATTCCTATATCTTGGGCGCGCTGGGCCTGATCCTCCTCGCCTTGCCCCTGGTGTGGCCGCAGCCGCCGGGCGTCGACGCCCGCATCTGGCTGTGGCTCGGACCCTTTTCCATCCAGCCGGGTGAGTTCTCCAAGATCCTGCTGATTTTGTTCTTCGCCATGCTGCTGACCCAGAAGCGCTCGCTGTTCACGGTGGCCGGCTACAAGTTCTTGGGTATTTCCCTGCCGCGCCTGCGGGATCTCGCCCCCATCCTGGTGATTTGGGGCATCGCGATTGTCATCATGGGCATTTCCAATGACTTCGGCCCAGCCCTGCTGCTGTTTAGCACCGTGCTCGGCATGCTCTTTATGGCCACCAACCGCGTGAGCTGGCTGCTCATTGGCGTCATCCTCGTGGGCATCGGTGGCTTCGGCATCTACCAGGTCTCGGAGAAGATCCAGCAGCGCTTCTCCAACTTCCTGGATCCGCTGGCTAACTATGATTCCACCGGCTACCAGCTCTCCCAGGCGCTCTTCGGCATGTCCTCCGGCGGTATTACCGGCACCGGCCTAGGCCAGGGCCACCCGGACATGGTGCCGGTGGCGCATTCGGACTTTATCCTGGCCGGAATCGGTGAAGAGTTCGGGTTGGTTGGCCTCGCCGCGGTGCTTGTGCTGTTTGCCATGCTCGTCTCCCGCGGCTTCCGCACCGCGCTGACCTGCCGCGATACCTACGGCAAGCTGGTCTCTTCAGGGCTGGCCCTGACGCTGGCCGTGCAGGTCTTCGTCGTTACCGGCGGCATCTCCGCGCTGCTGCCCATGACGGGCCTGACCACGCCGTTCATGTCTGCGGGTGGTTCCTCTCTCATGGCTAACTACATGCTGCTGGCCATCCTGCTGCGCATCTCCAACGCGGCACGCCGCCCGGCGCGCGAGCTGAGCTCAAACGCACCCACTGACACGTCCATGTTCCCCGCCGTCCAGGAGGCCACGCGATGAATAGATCGATCCGCCTCGTTTCCCTCTTTGCCCTGATCCTTACCGCCGTCCTCCTGGTGAACCTCACGGTGGTGCAGGCGTTTTCGACGGATAAATACGCCCACAACCCCAAGAATGTTCGCGGCTATCTGGAAATGCGCACGACCCCGCGCGGCCAGATCTTCGCCGGCGATACGGTCTTGGCGCAGTCCACCGCGGATGAGAACGGCAATTACTCGCGTTCCTACCCCACCGATTCCCCGGCCTTCGCTGATATCACCGGCTACCTGTCGGAGCGCTTCGGCGCCTCCCAGCTGGAGGCCTCCCAGAATGACATCCTCAATGGCAAGGATGATTCGCTGCTGGCGCGCAATTGGCTCGATATGTTGTCCGGCAAGCCGCAGAAGGGCGCGAACGTCGAGGTCACCGTCGATCCGGCCCTGCAGCAAACCGCCTACGATCAGCTCGCTGGACCGGGTTATAACGGCGCGGCCGTGGCCATCCAGCCCTCGACGGGCAAGATTTTGGCCATGGCCTCTTCCCCCAGCTTCAACGTCTCCGACCTGCTCGGTGATAACGCCGGCGAGAAGTGGGAGCAGCTGCAGAACCAGGAAGGCACCCCGCTGGTCAACCACGCCACGCAGGACACCCTTCCGCCCGGGTCCATCTTCAAGATCATTACGACTGCCGCAGGCCTCAATAACGGTTTCAATCCGAACTCCACGCTGACCGGCGCGGCGTCCATTACGCTGCCCGATACCGTCACGGAGCTCACCAACTACGGCAACCAGTCCTGCGGCGGCGCGGATAGCGTCACCCTGCAGACGGCCTTCGCGCTGTCCTGCAACACCGCTTTTGTGCAGATGTCGGAAAGCATCGGCGCCGATGAGCTGCGCAAGTACGCCGAAGGCTTCGGCGTGGGTGAGAAGTACTCGTTGGGTGTTAATACTTCCGCCGGCGCGCTCGGCGAGCTTGGCGACGGCGCCCAAGTCGCCCAATCCGCCATCGGCCAGCGCGACGTGACCATGTCCGCCCTCCAGGCAGCCATCATGGCCGGGACCGTGGCTAATAAGGGCAAGCGCATGGAGCCCTACCTGGTCAACCGCATCACCGATGCCCAAATGAATGAGCTGCGCACCACCACACCGCGCCAGGCCGCTGAAGCTGTGGATGAAGAAACGGCTAATACCATCAAGGACCTCATGTTCGCTTCCGAGCGCAGCACCTTCGGCTACGACGGAAACGGTTTTGCCTCGAAGACCGGCACCGCTGAGCACGGTGAGGGCCTCGCCCCGCACGCATGGTACGTGGCCTTCGACCCGGACAAGGACATCGCGGTGGGCGTCGTGGTCAAGGACGGCGGGCACCTTGGCCAGAATGCCACCGGCGGCCAGGTCTCCGCGCCTATCGGCCGCGCCATCCTGCGCGCATACGGAGGTGAGCAGTAGTGAATAGTGCAGATAACAAAAAGCACCTCCAAGAACTGATCGGTGAGGACTACCAGCTGCAGTGGATCGTCGGCCACGGCGGCATGTCCACGGTGTGGCTGGCGGATGATGTGCGCAACGACCGCGAAGTCGCCCTCAAGGTCCTGCGCCCCGAGTTCTCCGACAACAACGAGTTTCTCTCGCGCTTCCGCAACGAGGCCAAGGCGGCAGAGTCCATCGATTCCGAGAACGTCGTGGCCACCTACGACTACCGCGAGCTCGAGGACAACGGCCGCACCTTCTGCTACATGGCCCTGGAGTACATCCGCGGCGAATCCCTGGCAGACCTCTTGGCACGCGAGGGCGCGCTGCCGGAGACCCTGGCGCTCGACGTCATGGAGCAGGCCTCCCACGGCCTATCCGTGATCCACCACATGGGCCTGGTGCACCGCGATATCAAGCCCGGCAACCTCATGATTACCCAAAACGGGCAGGTCAAGATCACTGACTTTGGCATCGCCAAGGCCGCCGCCGCCGTGCCGCTGACCCGCACCGGCATGGTCGTCGGCACCGCCCAGTACGTCTCCCCCGAGCAGGCCCAGGGCTACGAGGTCGGCCCAACTTCGGATGTCTATTCACTCGGTGTGGTGGGCTACGAGATGCTGGCCGGCAAGCGCCCCTTCAGCGGTGATTCCTCGGTATCGGTGGCGCTGGCACACATTAGTCAGGCGCCGGAGCCCTTGTCGACGTCGATTAGCGCGCCCACCCGGGAACTGATCGGCATGGCCCTGCGCAAGGACCCCAACACCCGCTTCGCTGATGGCAACGAGTTCACCAATGCGATCTCGGCCGTACGCCAGGGCCAGCGCCCGCCGCAGCCCAAATCCGCGGCGCTCGCACCCATCGCTGCTGAACCTTCTCCCTCCGCCTCGACGGAAATGCTGGCCAACATGGCGCACCCCACCACGGTGCGGCCAGCCGTCCAGCCTTCTACACCAGAGCCGGAGGAGCGCCCCGCCAAGAAAGGTGGTTTCGGCACCGGGTTGCTCATCGCCGTGGCCATCGCCGCCCTCGTGGCCGTCGGACTCATGGCCTACCGGATGTGGGGGAACACGGCACCGACCCCACCACCAGCGCCGACGGAGGTCATCGTGACCGAGACGGTTGTGCCGGAGACGACAGAGGAAGAGGAAACGGAAGCTCCCGAGACTGTCGAGATCACCACCGTCGAGGAGGAACCAACCCGGGTCACCGTTACCACGACGCACTCGGTCATCCCCGCCCCGCCGGTGACCACGGAACACACGACCCATCAGGACCCGCCCGAGTTCCCTACGGAGGAGACGCAACCGCAGGTCAATGACAGCCCAACGCCCGCGCCCGAACTAGACTCACAGAGCAACCCCACCGAAGAATCCGCACTACAGGGAGGCCAGTAACCCACCATGGTCAGTGATCGGTACCACCTCCGCCAGTCCATTGGCACCGGCGGCATGTCCGAGGTGTACGAAGCCGAGGACTCCGTTTTGGGGCGCACCGTCGCCATCAAGATGCTGCGCCCCGACATGGCGCGCGACGTCAACTTCCGCGAGCGTTTCCGCCGCGAGGCCCAGAATTCCGGCAAGCTCAACCATCCGAACATCGTCGCCGTCTTCGACACGGGTGAAAAGGACGTCGATGGCCTGATGGTGCCCTACATCGTCATGGAATACGTGCAGGGCCGCACCTTGCGCGACATCGTCCGTGAGGATGGCCCCATGCCGGTCGAAGAGGCAGCGCGCGTGCTCAAGCCGGTGGCAGACGCTCTGCAGTCTTCCCACGAGGCCGGGATTATCCACCGCGATATTAAGCCGGCCAACATCATGCTGACCAACACCGGCCAGGTGAAGGTCATGGACTTCGGCATCGCCCGCGCGCTGGATGATTCGACGTCCGCGATGACGCAGACCTCCGCGGTGATCGGCACCGCGCAGTACCTCTCGCCGGAACAGGCCCGCGGCAAGCCTGCCGACGCCCGCTCTGACGTCTACGCTTTGGGCTGCGTCATGTATGAAACGGTTACCGGCCGCACGCCGTTTGAAGGTGAAACACCTTTTGCGGTGGCTTACCAGCATGTGCAGGAGGATCCCGCACCGCCCTCGGAGCTCATCACCGAAGAGCTGACGGAACGGCAGCGCCTCGGCGTCGACGCCGTCGTGCTCACGGCGATGGCCAAGCACCCCGCGGACCGCTACCAATCTGCTTGGGAAATGGGCGATGACCTCGAGCGTTTGGCCCAGGGCCAGCTGCCGGAGGCAGCACGCTCCCACGTCAACGATGAGGATCACCCCACCACGATGGTGGCACCCGTGGCCGCGCAGCACCGCGCACCGGTGGCCTCGACTCGTCCCTCTGAAGACGATGAGTCCGGCTCCGGTCTGAAGTGGCTGGCGGCGCTGCTCGCGGCCTCTCTCGTCGCCATCATTGGTTATTTTGCCTGGGACTTTTGGGATAGCTCCCGCCAAGAGGCCCGCGAGCGCGAGCAGGAGCAGCATGAAGCAGCCCAGCGCGCGAACATGGTGACTATCCCGAAGGTGGCCAACCGCCCGCGCAACGAAGTGGTAGAGGAACTAGAGAAGCTTGGCCTGCTGGTAAGCATCAACGAGGAAGCCAGCCCCGATGTGCCGCGCGGCAAGGTCATCCGCATCAACCCTGCGGAAGGCTCAGAGCTGCAGAAGAACTCCTCGGTCACGCTGACGGTGTCCTCCGGCAAGGAGGTCACCGAGGTCCCGGATCTCACCGGCATGAAGCTGGATGAAGCCACCGCCGCGCTGGAGGAAGCCGAGCTAGAGCTCCACACCGACGTCGAGCAGGTGAACGATGAGGCCCCTGCGGGCGAGATCATTTCCCAGAACCCGGCGGGCGGTACGCAGCTGTCCAAGGGTTCGAAGGTGCGGATCACCGTCTCCAAGGGGCAGAAGGAAGTCAGCGTCCCGGATGTCAGCGGTATGGATCGTGACCGCGCGGTCGAGATGCTGTCCTCCATGGACTTTGACGTCAACGTGAACTCGGTGGACTCTGAGCTTCCGGAAAACCAGGTGCTCAGGGTCGTCGAGAAGGGCCAGAAGCTGCCCAAGGGCAGCCAGGTCACCCTGGAGGTCTCGAACGCGATGCTCATCCAGGCACCGGACCTGACGCATTCCACCCAGCAGGAAGCCGAATCCGCGCTGCGCGCCAAGGGCTGGTCTGGCTCCCTCGACGTGGGCGAGCGCATCCCAACGTCTAACCCGATCGACAGCGACAAGATTGGGTGGGCGTCGGCAAGCCGCGGCGATGTCATCCGCAAGGATGCGACCATCCACGTCCGGTTCTGGGAGTTTGACCCTGCGGCGCTGCTGCCGCAGTAGCTCTAATTGCCGCAGCTGCTAAGGTATTCCACAGATTAACCCCCCTATTCTTCGTGAAGGTGTAACAATGCCAAAGTCCAAGATCACGACGGAGGGCTCCGCACTCCCGCAGTCCTCCAGCTCTGCTACTAACCGCACCCCGGTCAAGATCAACTCTGAGGGCACCCCGAAGTGGTACATCGCCATCATGCTGGGCCTCATGCTCCTCGGCCTGCTCTGGCTGGTCGTGAACTACCTGGCGGGCGAGTCCATTCCGTTCATGCAGGAGCTGGGCCCGTGGAACTACGGCATCGGCTTCGGCCTGGCCATCATCGGCCTGTTGATGACGATGGGCTGGCGTTAGTTTTCATCGCCGCCAATGAACTCCTCGAGGTTCTATAGCATCGCCGGTGTCGGCTGCATCATTCTGGTGATGCTCACCGTCACGGTGGACAAAAGCTTCCTCACCCCTGGCGCACTCGTACTCGCCGGCCTCGGTGTCACGCTGACGCCGCTGGCCCTCCGCTACCCTCTTGTGGCGGCCTGCGGGTACGGTGCGCTTTTTGCGCTGACGGTGTGGCTCTCGGAGTGGCGGTCTTTCCTGCTCTTGGCGTGGAGCCCCGTCATCGTGGGCATCGTGGCGTTTCGCACGCGCTGGCTGTGGGCGGTCCTTCCAGCGGTGGCGTACACCTACCTCGTCACGACGGATCCTGCGAACAACTATCTTCCGGATTTCGATCCCTTGAACCTGTCGCTGCCTCTCATCTTGTATGCGGTAGCCATCGTCATTGGGGCCGCGCTGCGCAAAAACCGGGACCAGCGTCTTGCCGCCGAACAGCGCGCCGCCGAGCAACGCGAGGCGCTGATGACCGCCCTTCATGATTCGGTGGCTGCGACGCTAACCTCCGTGGTCATGCGCTCCGAAACCTTGGCGCTGACCCAAACGGACCCTTCCGCGGCTGACTCCGCGGAAGCGATTGCTAACGACGCCCGCCGGGCCATGGGCGAGGTCCGTGATCTATTGCGCGTGATGAAGAATGAGAGCGTGACTCAGGGAGTTAAGTCCTTGGAAGAAGACCTCGACACCATGGTTAGCTTCCTGAGCAGCCACGGCTTCCACTGCGAAGCACAGATCAATGTAGGCAAGAACGGTGAGCTCGCGCTACCGGAAAAGCTCTCCCTCGTGTTCTCTGAACTCGCCATTAACATCCTCAAGTACGCTCGCCCTGAATCCCGTGTGAGCATCGAGGCCACCGGCAGCTCCAAATCCATCGACCTCGTGATCACTTCCGAGATTGCGGCGCAACAATCACGCCAGTACATGACGACGAATCTGGGCTTGGGGGAAATCGCCCGCCGTGTTCGCAGGATGCACGGCAGCTTCGGCAGCGGCAAAGAAGGCAATCTCTGGGTCACACGCCTTTCTCTTCCGGCCGCCTGCCTAAGGAAAATATAGTAAGATTGCCCGATAGTCCGCTATTTCTTAGATTTTAAAAGGTTCGACATGCGTACTTCCCTCGCCGTTGCCGCCGCAGCACTCGCGCTGTTCTCGGCACCAATTGCCAGCGCTGCTGAGACTCCCGCTGAAACCAACGTTGACGCTGCTGCTGAGACCACCGAGTCCACCGGATTCACCTTCTACAGGTCGTACGCGAGCGAATTCGCCGACCACTTCCGTTGCTCCACCAGCCCCCAGCGCTGGTGGTGCGGCTAAACTGTTTCTCCATGAGCATTCGGGTTTTCCTCGTTGATGATGATGAGCTCGTTCGCTCGACGCTCCGCGTCTATTTCCAGACCACCGAAGACATCACGGTGGTCGGTGAGGCAACCAATGGTGCGGATTGCTTAGCGCAGATTGAAGAAGTCAATCCGGACCTCGTCCTCGCCGATATTCACATGCCGCACATGGACGGCATTACGCTGCTCAAGCACCTTAATTCCGGACCGAATCCCCCGACGTTTTTGGCGGTGACCGCCTTCGACTCGGATGACACGATGCTGAAGATCCTGCGGGCGGGCGGCGCGGGTTATATCTTGAAGAACCAACGCCCGCGCTCCATCATTGAGGCGGTTCGAGCCGCTGTGGAAGGTGGCACCGTCGTGGCGCCCGCCGCCATGCACCGTTTGGTCGACTACATCGGTGAGCCTGCCACCCCACGCGATCCCGTCGCCGCCGCCATTGAGAGCCACGAGCTTCACGACGCCGAAATAGCCGTCCTCAAGCTCCTCCTCGCCGGCAACTCCAATTCAGAGATCGCCGCCGCCACTCATTATTCGGAATCCGCCGTGAAGAAGCATGTCTCACGCCTCATCACCATCTTCGGCGCCAGCACGCGCCTAAACCTGGTGACCAAAATTTTAGGTGGCGCTGGCTCCTAAGTAGGGATCGCCGATGTTGCGGGAGCCACCCGGTGGCTTCCGCTTCAGCGTGTGTTTGGGATTGGGGTTTAGGTATCCGGCGGTACTGCGTCGAGTACGTCCCCGTTAGCCTGCTGCTTCAATGCTGCTTGCGCTGCCTTGTACGCCGGCTGGGACGTAATCGGCTCC
>NZ_KV827306.1:0-514 GCF_001836065.1 Corynebacterium sp. HMSC035E02 | reverse complement strand
AAAGGTGATGCGGGTGTGGTGGACTGCAGCAGTAAACCGCGCAGCATCTTCAAGGCTGTGTACCTGGACGAGCATGTAGCCCAGTTGTCGGATTGCTTTATGGGCTGGGTGAATCGGGTTGCGGCTGATATCGGCGAAAGTGTTGCGCTGGACGTGAACTAGGCAGCGCTGGATGGCAACATCAGGCCATTTAATACGCAGTGCCTTGAGCGCTCCGCCTGCCCCGTCAGTGGTGACGATGAGTGGTTGCGCGATTTTGTCGAGCAGTTTCAGGTACTCATACGAGCTTTCACGCAAGCACCAATGCCAGGCAATGACGTGTGTATCGGTGCAGGCTACCAGCAGGCATTTCTTGTGAAAGTAGGTGCCGTCGATAAAGACCTGGTCGTAGACACGATAGGGGTCAGTAGACGTGGGCACGGTGATAAACCACAAAAGCTTGAACCACCGGGTCAAAGTTCGTCTGGTTACCCCAAGGCGCTTGGCTAAATGGTCTGCGGATTCACCGGAAAGA
>NZ_KV827305.1:0-11413 GCF_001836065.1 Corynebacterium sp. HMSC035E02 | reverse complement strand
TACGTGTCCACGATTTGCGGGCAACCCCAAATGATTGCGGTGGTTGAGTGGTGTTTTTAGTGTTAGTGTTATGACGTTAAAGCGCTAACGTTTTAACGCTAACGTTTCCTGACTTAGGTCATTTTAGTGGCCCTTCCGGTTTTAGAGTGCGTTGATTTTGTCCTGTAGTTGTCCGGAGTGGATTAGGCATCGCAAGATGTAGTGGTTGAGGTGATGATGGTGCTGAAGCACATCCCGCGCCCGATCTTCAAGATGCTGCCTATTTAAGGTCTGGAGGGGACCAAGGCCCGAATAGCAGGGCTTTGGTCTCAACCCACAGCTGCAGTTCCAATTGGGATAACCGTGGAGCAATACGATTGCAGCAGCTCATCATCGTGACTGACTAGAACTATGCCCATTCCCTCGCTGTTGAGTTCTTGCAGAACGCTCATCACTTTGGTCGCTGCTTGATAATCAAGCGCCGAGGTAATTTCATCGCAGAGCAGGAGCTTTGGGCGCACGGCTAGAGCACGTGCGATTGCAACACGCTGCCTCTGCCCTCCAGAGAGTCCACTTGGCTTACGCTGTGCGAGCTGCTTATCGATACCGACTTTATCGAGTAAATCTATTGCCGCTCGGCGTGCGTCACGGCGTCCCCTTACCGACACCCGGGCTGCACGCTCTACGGCATCGAGCGCGGTCATTTTCGGGTTCAACGTAGAGGCAGGATCCTGCGGAACTATCTGCATCATCAAACGATTCTTCCGTGGCCATGTACGCTTAGCTTCACGAGTTACACCAGCACATTCAATCTCACCCGACTCTGCGTGGTTTAGCCCGATTAGGCACCGAAGTAGTGTCGACTTTCCGCTTCCCGACGGTCCCTTGACCCCAACCATAGTGCCACGCTGTACAGCGAAAGAGAGGCCCTGAAAAAGAGTCACGCGTTCATTATTCACGCAGCTCAGGTTGGAAACTCTTAAGACTGGAGACGCGCCCGCCCCTGCCCCCGCCCCCGGCATAGATTCACCAATCGAGGCTTTGGAGAGTTCTGTGACCTGGATGCCTTTCGTTACTGAACGCGGGCTGTGGCCAGAAGTCGTCTCTACACTCTGGCGTTCCACGCGCTGGGTGATCGAATCGCTTTTTTCCGTTCCATTCCCGACAGCCACGACCGAGTCAATGCAAATCGCAAGCTTAGGAACCTGGTGGGCGGTGAAAATGACCGTAACGCCACTATCCGCGAGGCCTCTTAGCAGATGAGCGATTACCGTCGAAGTATCGGAGTCAAGGCCGGCGAAGGGCTCATCAAGAGCGATGGCTTCAGGCGAACGCGATAGTGCCCGAGCCAGTGCCACCCGTCGCTGCTGTCCACCAGAAAGCTGGTGAATACGTCGGGAAGCAATGCTGGCTGGAAGATCTACACGCTGCAGCAACGCTGCAACGTCGGCCGCTGGAGCTAGCTCCCGGAGCATCCGGGCTACTGACATCAATGGTGGCAACTCGGCGCCCGGATCCTGTCCTACGAAAGCAATGTGCTCACGGCGAAAATGAGCTAATTCACATGATGAAAGCTCCAGCGGGTTTACATCTCGCCACTCACTGGACTCGACAGAAACCTCACCAATTACTTCCGATCTCTCCGGTACCGCACCAATCAATGCCTTTAAAAGTGAGGTCTTCCCGGAGCCGCTCACCCCAGTTAAAACCGTAATTTCACCCGCTCGGGCAGTGAGCACTGTGCGGGGTAGGATAACGTGCCCGCTTTGCATCACGGAAATATCTACATCAATCACGAGCTCGGCACATCCTTCGGTTCCTTCTGCCTCCCATTAATCAGGGCCACTACAGCAATCGATGTCGCTGCCAACGCGGCGGCTGGTGCAAGTACTGACCAGGGGTTCAGTGATATTCCACTCGCGTTATCCCGCACCATCGCTGACCATGCAAACTCACCGAGGCTTCTCCCGACCCCAAGGAAGCTCGCCGTAGCCAGCACATACAGCGCTTCGATAATGCGAAGACTCCATACCGAACGAAGTACTGCGGAAATATTGGGAATGATGTCCCGCAAGATTATCGAGACGGTCGATACGCCACTGCCCAGCGCAGCCTGAACATAACCAGCGTTAGCAACGGGATAGGTGGCGCTGGCGACCACACGGGCAGCATAAGGCGTACCCACCACAACCGAAACACCAATAAGCGCTGGTAGCCCACCATTGGGATACAAGACTGCGGTTAAAAGCAAAAGAATTACTGCGGGCACCAAGATGGTGACATCCGCCACTGCTTCAATAAAGAAGCCCAGTTTTGGCTTTAGCGACCCCAAGATACCGAATAGAGCGCCAAATGCCGTGGTCAAAGAACCGACGATAATTGCAGTTACGACCAAGGACCGGCCACCGACAAGCACTGCAGCGCCCACGCTTCTCCCCAGGTGTTCTGTTCCTAGGAAACCCTCCTCGTTACCGTTAGCGAAGGGCACGCCATGCGCCGACAGTTCAATGCCAAACAAACCAGCAGCGACCGGTCCGCCTAACACTAGGGCGATAAAGGCCCCCGCTAAAAACCTTCGAATCATAGTTGCACCTTCGGGGTGAATGCGACTTTTATTGCATCTGCCACAGTCAGCAACACCAATATGATCGCCCCTGTTACAGCAAGTACGGCAAGAATCACCGAGATATCCCGTTGCGCGACTGCATTAGACACCAAAAGCCCCACTCCAGGATGGTTAAATAACGCTTCGACTGTGACTGTCCCTGCTACCAAAACACCTGCTGTTGTAGCCATTGAAGTAGCAAATGTCGGTGCGGATAGCGGCAGGATATGTCGAAGTGCCAGCTGATTTCCCACGATTCCGTTTAGCTCAGCATTGCGGACCGCAGTGTTGTGAGAAGCATCCTCGAACGCTGCGAAAAGCATTCTCGAATTCCAGGCCGCCTGAGGAATTACCAGCGCCATAACCGGTAATGCGTACATACTTATCTGGGTTGGCAAGCCTTCCGCGGTGATAGTGACCGCGGGAAACCAACCAAGCCAGAGAGAGAATACCGCTACCAGAAACACACCAACGACAAACTCTGGTAGCGCAATTAATGCCACTGTCGATCGGTCAATAATGTGCGAAATCCAGGGTTTTTCAGCACGTGAAGCCCAAAAAATGGCGATTGCTACCGAAAGAACAGCAGTGACTAAAAATGCCATACCAGTTGTTGCCAGCGTCACAGGCAGCGCTGAACTCAGCAGATTAATAATCGGTACTCCGTTTACGGAAGTACCAAAGTCGCCCGCAAACGCACTTCCCAGCCAGCTCAGGAAGCGGGCCATAAGCGGCTTATCAAGATTCAGGTTTCTTTCTAGCGCTGCCAGAGCTTCCGGGGTCCGGTTTGCGCCCAAGATTGCGGAGGCAGCATTACCGGGCAGCCAATCAATCGCTACAAAAACAAGTCCGAGAACTGCGAAAAGTAAGCCTCCACGAATTATCAGCCGAGGAATAAGCCAACGCGCGATTTCCGCTGGCACACTAAGCCTTCTGGACGGTTTCAAGAAGGACACGACCATAGCCTGGAGCCTTAGGCAGACCACTCAAATTAGCTCTCGCAATATCGACTCCGTCAGATGCACCCCAGACCAGATACCCGGATCGCTCGAACTCAATCTTCTGCAGCTGGCGGCTTAGCTGGTTAATTCTCTCAGTATCGGTGCTTTCCAGTACCTGGTCATAGATCTCGTTGAATTCAGCATCATCAAATGCGGTCTCATTAGAGGCCGCGTCACCGTCGAGAACCTTCCCGGCGAAGAAGAGCACGGAATCGTTAGTTCCCCAATAGCCACAATATAGGTCTGCCTTGGTCCATGTCTCGTCGTAGAAAGTACCCGAATCCTGCTCCACTACATTGAGAGTCATGCCGATTTCTTTCACCTGATCAGCGATAACCTTCATCGCCTCTACTTGACCCGGAGCCTCAGGGGTAACGTACAAGTCATACGTTTTCTCAAGGTCAAAATCTGCCTCTTGGAGGAGATTCTTCGCTTTCACAACGTCACGCTTACGCACTAACGAAGAATCCAGGTTCGAATCTGCCGTTCCAAGAATGTCGTTTGCAGGGGTTCCATAACCGGAGAGAGCTCGTTGGATGATTTGCTCCCGATCAACTGCAAGGCGCAGCGCCTGACGAACTTTCACATCTGAGAAAGGCCCATCTGAGGTACGCATGATTAGTGGAATAACCGAGTCATTCATCCGGCGCACAATCTTTATATCTTCATTTCCTTCGACGGATCGGGCCGCAATAGGACCCGCAGCTTGAGCTAAGTCAATTTGCCCGGACAACAGCGCATTAGTCATTGCGGTGGAGTCTTCAAATGGAATGACATGGACCTCAGCAACTCCTGCTACTGTTCCGTGATAGTTATCGAAACGCTTGAGCTTAGCAGAACCATTTTCCCAACTGACCAGCTGGAACGGCCCCGATCCAATGGGCTTTTCAGCAGAAGAACCCTTCTTCATCACGAAGGTCATCAATCGCGCAAGCATCGGAAGCTGTGAATTCGGTTCCGCAGTTTCCATCACAACGACGTTGGCTCCAGCAGCACGAATGCTATCAGGCATCACTGGAAGCCGGAATGAGTTTTCCTCATCCGAAAGCATCTTCTTCAACGACCACACGACATCTTCAGATGTGACCGAGGAACCATCATGGAAGGTAGCGCCGTCGGCAATCATAAATTCCCACTCAGTCGGATTATTCTGTTTCCATTCCTGCATCAGGCGTGGCACTACAGTTTCTTTCTCGCCCGGCACCGTCAGAGCCTCCCAGATCAGGGAGCTAATAAGCATATCTGAATCATTAGGCAAAAGCTGGTAAGGGTCTCGTTGAGCGCTTGCCGCTTTCCCGAGAGCCCCAACACGCAGCACATTAACGTTTTCGACTTCATCCCCACTGGCAGCCCCATCCCCTGCCGTCGACTCTCGTGACGTACACGCCGTCAGAAAAGTGCCTGTCCCAATAACTGCCATTGCAGCGAGGAATTGGCGTCGAGAAAAATTGGTCATGATGGTTCCTTAATCTCTAAGAAAGACTGCCCACAGGAGAAAAGACATTACTAACAACTACAGCAGCAGTAAAGCTTAGGCAAGCCTACTAACGAAATTCTTTTAAGAATAATTATCTAGGTCACCCTTTACAGCATAGGTTACCCTCACCTAATCTCTTTGTCATGCAGAATTTGCACCTGAGCCAAGAACTCTCACACAGGATCGTTAAAGCTGCCGACGAACTGGCTGCGACACAGAAGATTAACTCTCCCGACTCGTACAATGCCATCAATCATCTTTTGACTGATGAGCTGGAGGAACTGAAAGAACTAATTCTGCTCTCCCCTACTGCCCATGCCACTTCCATCCATGGACTTCCCTTCCCTGCAGTTCACGGACCTACCCCAGCCACGTGGCAGGAATGCGTTGGCAAGGTCCGAACCTGGAGATTCGTTCTTGCGATTATCGCTAGCGCTGTCGGTCGCCCATTCGGATGGTTCGGACAGCAGAAAGGCCGTATCACCACAGACTTGGTGCCGACCCGCGGCCAGGAGAACCAGCAAGTTGGCGCCAGCAGCAACACCACATTGACTCTGCACACGGAAGATGCTTTTCATCCGCGGCGCGCGACGCACTTCGCTTTATTTGGTCTTCGTAACCCCAAAAATGTCGGCACTACGCTGGCCCCCATCGATGAAGCATGGCATCTACTCGATGTAGATTCGAAAAAATTCTAACCGGGGACGGAGCCATCATTATTCCAGATGCATCTTACGGTGATTACGAATATGCAGCTCCTACTGCCATGACATCAATCTGGAAAACTGATGGCAATTTAGGCATGAGGTTTGACCCCGCCTACACAGACAAAAATTCTGGAACCTTACAGTGGTGGGAGGCATTTGAGAAGCTTCAACAGGCTCTTCACACTGTCACCTATACGGTGCCTATAAAGCCAGGTCAGATGGTCATCATCAACAATGACCGATGCGCCCACGGACGAGTACCTTTCGTAGCCAACTACGACGGGACCGACCGCTGGATGCTACGCATCAACATTATGGGAACCAAAAACACACGCCCCATCAATGAAATCAACGAACCCGGCTACGGCCAACACATCCGATTTATGGATGGTGAAATCCTATGAAACAGCGAACTAACCTGACCGTCCTCAGCAGATCAGAATTAGCTCAAATAAAAATTTCACCCGAGTCCGTACTCGAGTCGGTGAAATCCGCTCTCATCGAGCTCGACCAGCCAGGAACTCTGTGCCCAGGGAAAATCAAAGTTGAAGTACCTGAAAGCGTGAGTTACTCGATGGTCGGCAGAAGTCGTTCTTCAAATTCCGTCGGATTCAAGACTTCCTATACCCATTGGAGCAAAACTCACCAACAAAGCGCCAGGGATAGAAGCTATTACACGACCCTCACACTGTACGACGATTCCAGCGGATATCCTATTGCACTTCTCGACGGCGCTGCGGCAGGAACTCTCAGAACCCCGGCAGTCTCAGCGCTATTGGCACAGTATGCTGGTGCAATTCCTCAGAGCGCTCTCATCATCGGTTCGGGAACCCAAGGACAAAACGCAGCCCCTTTTCTCCTTGAAACCTTTGAAACATTAAACACGATTTATCTCGCCGGCAGCCACAGCGTGGGACTAGAGAAAGGCGCCAAGATTGCATCAACAGCAGCAGTGAAGCTTGGCCGAAAAATAAGAATCAAGATTGTAGACGATCCTACAACTGTGAGTTCAAACTGTGATCTCATTATCGGGGCCGCTGGACCTGAGACTCGTTGTACTGTCACAGCATCCGATATTCCCCGGCACGCAACCGTCGTTGTTGTGGGCTACGGAATCGCCCCTGATATCTGTCATCAAGCGAGCAGAGTCATCACGACGAGTATCGAACAGATGAATGTTACCGGTCGCGATTACGCTGACACCGATGGTCGGTTGCCGAATGTCCATGCCGAACTATCCGATTTGCTCCGCAAAGGGCGCAAACTGCCTCGTATTGACGAAACTACGTTTTGCTATAACAGCGGACTAGTTCTAACCGATATCGCTGTCGGCCAAATCCTCGCCAAGGAAGGTCTTAAGCAGGGATTCGGGACGGAGATATCCCTGTGGTAAGTGCCATATCATGCAAGATTGATGTTCCAAGCTGGCAAACGGCTCTGATTGGCTCAGGGAAACTTGACTTCATTGCTGAGCTTTCCGACACCCCTTTTCATGTCCTTTGCCCAAACCAATTTGCTCAAACACTTTCAGCCTGGCATACAACCGCTAAGGAAGTCGGCATTAAATTCGGTATCCGGTTTGGCAAAAAGGCAAATAAGTCCGCGCACTTCAGTCGCGAGATAGCACTGAGTGCTCTTCGTGGTTTCGACAGTGGAATCGATGTCGCCAGCGTCGAAGAGTTCCAATCATCTCTGGCCGCTGGTGTACCAGGAAATAAATTAATCATTACTGGTGCTACACCGAGTCGAGAACTTATCCATTTGGCAGTTTGCCACGATGCAACTCTAACGATTTCCAATGAAGTAGATTCAAGAATAATTTCCCAATTTGTCGACGAAATCGATACGCCTAATCAGCTCCGAGTTCTTCTCCGGATTGCGAACCAAACCCCCTCCACACGGTTTGGTATGAGCATCGATACCGCCTTGTCTCTAACCGCTCGTCTTAGCCAAGGCCGTGCCAACATCGAAATTACCGGCCTAAGTTTCCACTGCAACGGTTATGACCTCCACGAGAGGATAAACATGTCGCATCTGGCAATCGACACCCTACTCAAGGTGCGCTCCCTGTCTCCACGGGCCGACACTATTTCCATTGGAGGTGGATTTCCCACAAGCTCAGTCGAGTATGGAGTCTGGCGAAACCTGCAATCTCGACTAAAAAACGAAATGTTCATAGATTCGGATAAACCTAAAGACCAATATCCGTTCGGATCACCTTTATCCGGACAATACTCACTACGGTTTATAGCTAATCAACATCGCCCACTGACACGTCGAGATATGGAGTCCACTCGACGCAGCTCGGACTCCATGGCTCAGCGCGCTCATCGTCACAACATAAAGATTTTGGCAGAGCCTGGACGGTCTTTATGCCAGTTCGCGGGTGCTAGTTTCTTTCCTGTTCTTTCGTGTCACGCATTGCCCAATGCTGCACGGACAGTAACTGTCGTACGTGGAACTAGTCTCAGCCTCTCAGAGCAATGGTTCAACTCGGAGTATTATCCGGACCCATACCTTGTGCGCAACGGAGTCATTATCGACTCGGGAGTAGCTACCGCAACAGCAGTTTCCGGATCAACGTGCTTAGACAGCGATTATCTCAGCAAAAGAATGATTCAACTCCCCGACAGGCCTCGACCTGGAGATTTCCTAGTCTATCCCGACACAGCCGGGTATCAAATGGACTCGAACGAGTCTGCTTTCCACGGATATCGGATTCCTCAGAAATACGCCTTTAATCCTGTCACCATGACCATCACGGAAGATCGCTAGAACAGAGGCCAAATAAAGATGCCAAAAAGAATTTATACGCAGATGTCTCAACTCATTGGCAATACTCCTCTGTTCGAGCTTGTCTGTACGCCCCAGAAAAGTCGCGTTTTGCTTAAGCTCGAGCAATTCAACCCAACTGGAAGTGCGAAAATCCGGATGGCCCAGTCGATGATTAAGGCGGCAGAGCAGGATAACCGACTTCAAGAGCATGGCACTATCGTTGAATCGACTTCCGGTAATACTGGACAGGGCTTAGCACTTCTTGCACTTGAGCGCGGATACGACTTCGTAGCAGTCGTCGATAATCATTCTTGTAAAGATAAATTGAACTCCATGCGTGCAATGAATGCACAGATGTGCTTCGTTTCCAATCAAGATGACGATTCGCTCGCCACATCGGCTAGAGAAAACCATGCTGAGGAGCTCGGCAAACAACACGGCTGGGTATTCATGAAGCAGCATGACAATGTCGCAAACTCGATGGGTTATTACCCTGCAGCTGATGAAATTTTGAATGATCTTGGGGAAAGTCCGACTCATATCATTAGTGCCGTAGGCACAGGTGGAAGCCTCTTTGGAGTTACTGAACGTCTCCATCAATTGGGACACCGTCCCACTATTATAGGCGTCGAACCGGAAGGTTCCATTGCATTCGGTGCTCCTGGACACGACTATTGGCAATCTGGAACGGGCACCCCCGAAGGTGCAGTTATCGGCACTTCAGTTCGCTACGACTTACTCGACTACGGAGCAAAGGTATCCGACAAAGCAGCTTTCGCTGCATGCCGAACAATCGGAAAGCACATGGGGCTTCTACTGGGAGGATCTGCTGGCGGAGCCGTAATAGCAGCCCTCGAGCTCCTGCCGGGCTTTCCCGCTGGCTCTACATCGTTGACCATGGTGTGCGATGGAGGGGAAAAGTATCTAGATACCGTATTCAACGATGAGTGGATGTCCGAACGTGGTTTACTCGATGTCGCCCTCGAGGACAAAATTTGGGAACAAGTTATGTCATTGCGCGCTGGGGAAAGCCCAATTTCGCTAAATTCAACACGAGTTTCATGGTCGAAGGAAAAGTAGTGCCCGGAGCTACCTCTCAGAAACTAAACCGCCAGATTTTGGCGTTGTCTCTTCCCCTTGCCGGCACACAGCTTGCGAATATCGCAATTTCAACCACCGACACTTTCATGATGGGCCAACTTAGCCTCGGGGCTCTTGCTGGCGGAGGTTTGGCAGTTGTGTGGTTTAACCAGATACGCACAATGGCCGTGGGCCTATTAACACCGCTGGGCAATAGAATTGCGTCGGCTCATTCACTCTACGAAAGCAAATCTCGCGAGCGAGCGGACTCCGAACTATCTGCCGCTACGCTGCAACGCGAAATTCGCAACCTCTCACGCGCCGGCTGGCTATTAGCAACTGTCAGCGGTCTAGTGGGAGCACTGGTTCTGATGGCGATTGCCTACGCCCTACCGTTTTTCGGCCAGTCCGCTGAGATTAGTTCCGCAGCCACTTCCATGATGTGGTTGCTCGCGCCAGGTCTTGTTCCTTGTTTGTGGTTCCAAGTCTCCCGTCAGTTTTGTGTAGGCCTCGGCAAACCAAAATCGCTACTACACATAACCGTGGCGATGATCGTAGTGAATGCAGCGTTGAACTACGCGCTCGGTTTTGGATTCGGGCCGTTTCCTGCATTGGGTCTGCTAGGCATTGGACTGTCCACCACACTGGTTCATTTATTGTCGGCCCTAATTTATCTGCGAATCACCATCCGAGATCCCGACCTCTCAACTTTTCTTGCCCTCGATTTCTGGAGTGCCGACGGAGACACGATGCACGGAAGGCTCCGTCACCTCGTCCGCACTCAGCTTCGTCTGGGGCTTCCAGTCTCAGCAACCTACGGAGCCGAAGCGGGCATGTTTTCTGTGCTGGCGATGGTCATGGGATCCTTTGGCACAGAAGCACTCGCAGCGCACAACGTCGTCTATCAAATAACCTTTATTGTTTTCCAGATTGGTGTTGGGTTCTCCCACGGCAGCTCTATTCTTGTGAGTCGCGCTTGGGGTCTGAATGACAACTCCCTTGCACGCCAAGTCGGCATTCGAACTCAAACGATGATGGCTGCCATCGTTGCTGTTGCTTCCGTCAGCTTTCTTTGCGCTCCCCGCCTCGTACTTTCCCCATTTATAAGCAGCTCCGAGAAATCCAATGCCACCGAGACATTAAGCATCGCATTGGGGTTGTTGGCTATTGGCGCAGTGATGGAATTTGTCGATACTGCACAAAACATAGCTATCGGTCTCCTGCGCGGGATTAGCGACACCACTACTGGTTTGAAGGCATCCCTCACTGGTTATTGGATTATAGGTTTGCCAGCTGCTTTAATACTTGCTTTTCCCATCGGTCTAGGGCCTCACGGGGTGTGGTGGGGATTGGTCATCGGGCTTGCCAGTTCTTCAATAATCCTTTGGAGAGCTTTCCTTCTCGCGACGCGTAAAGACCTTACCGTGAAACTCTAAAGAACTCGTCCCTCAAAGCGATATCCACGTCGCAGGTATCCGGTCGTTCACGTTCGTGTGCAACACTTAAAAGCATGGTTGACAAGCAGGCCGACACCTCATCATGCAGCGAAGCCCAACAGGCTTCGCCAGCTTTTGACGAAACTACAGAGTTTTCCACAAACCGGCTCGCAGGCGAGTTCACCGACGAAGACCGTTACGAGATTTTCAATGATGACCAGCTCTCCCTCAAGGCTGCCTTGATTTACCTGGTCGCAGCGCTTGTGGGCGGTTCGGTTATCGCTCTGGCGTCCTGGTTCGCCTTCCACCGCCTGAAGTTTTTAAATCCTAGGGCGATGCCGCGTAGGTGTTCG
>NZ_KV827304.1:0-1784 GCF_001836065.1 Corynebacterium sp. HMSC035E02 | reverse complement strand
TGTTATGTCCATGGACTTTTTGGACACGGAGTCCAGTAACTTTTTGGGCTAGGAGTCCAATGACTTTTTGGACGTGGAGTCTCCCTGCTTTTTGGGCAGGGAGTCTTTGGTGTTTTTGGACAGTCTCTAGCTCGTCTTACCGGTTATGGTTTCTTTCGTCTCGACGGGCGCGGACGCGACAGGATTGGTTTGATCTCTGGTGGCCGGCGGTGCCACATTCCTTCGACATGCCCGATGTTGATCTGTCCGCCGGCTGGACGCTCAAGTAGCTTGATGGGCAGTGGGAATGAAAACAGTGCTTCACCATCATGATCAGTGAAGAACTCAGCGGTGTCATCGGTAACGTGGCTGTATATGAGCCGGTTTTTAAACCGGAGTCCTACATAGAATCCATAGCCCAGGATGCGCACCACTCCGCTTTTGTTGATCCACAGTGTGTCGGGGATACCCCAGGCGTTGCTTGACTGGGCGGATAGACCGTCTACGGTGGGACTGACGGTAGGAGATGATTCTTGCTGGATTGGTTCGTTATCGTCATCGATGGTTGTGGGAGAAGCTGCAACTTCTCCCACAACCGGCACCATCGCCTCTTTAACCTTCTCGATACGATGCTCGTGGTGTATCGCGCTTTCTGAGTGCGTATCCCGGTATGACTTCACAATCTTGGCCCACAGCAGATCCGGGTCAATGGGTTGTGTTGGGGATTGAGCGTGGGCGAAGTGCTCACGGGCTTGGGCTGGAGTGATGTGCATTTTGCCGACTAGCAGGCCTTGATGGCGGCGCCTGGTGTTGTAAAACTCGCGGTAGTCGTCCAACAGCTGTTGGACGTGCTGAAGTGTCGTAGGTTGGCGTGCATCGAGAAACTTGGTCATAGTTTGATGCGAGCGTTCATCTTTGCCTTGGGTTTGCGGGCCAAAACCTGCAATGGACCAGATACCTTGGGCGGCGAGCCAGCGCTCGGTATCGGACAATCGGCCCCGGTGATAGGTGGCAAAAGCTTCACCGTTATCGGTCAAAAGTTCCTGCGGGCGACCATACGTTTCTATTGCTGCGGCCAAGGTAGTGCGAGCATCGAATCCGTTTTCTTTGGCGGCGAAGGCTTGTGAGCCCAGATCAAACCGGCTGGCATCATCAACCAGCTGGTAGATAGTGATCTGGGTATGTGGAGTGTCAAAGAGTCGATAGACAAACCCGTCGAGTTGCCACAGCTCATCGACTTTATCGCGTGCCCAGCGTTTATAGCTTTTACGAGGACGTTTACGGGCATTGGCCTCAGCAACACCAGCTTCGTGGAGCCAAAGCGCAATCGTAGACCGTGCCGGTGGGTGCTCTAAACCAAGGTCATCAATGAGGTAGTAATAGATCGACCACGGGCCATAGTCACGTCCCCGGGCCTTGAGCACTGATCGAGCTGTGATGACTTTCTGACGAAGGTGATCATCGTAGATTCTGGCTGGGGAATGCGGGGCGGTGGAGTCAGGCAGGATGCCTGCACGGCCGCGTTGTTCAACGCGGCGTTTGATGTTGGCATAGGTTTGGCGAGATACGCCAATATCCTTGCAGAATTGGGTGACGGTTCGTCCGTCTCTTACTGGGTCGAAGTCCGCTATTTTCTTGCGGAGATGGGTTGAAATAGCCATCTTGGTATTCCAACCCACCGACTGTCCAAAAAGTCTTGAGACATCACGACAAGGAAGTCTTTGGACTCCGTGACCAAAAACTATCTGGACTCCCCGTCCAAAAAGCCATTAGACTCCGTGTCCAAAAACTCCATAGACATCACA
>NZ_KV827303.1:0-1663 GCF_001836065.1 Corynebacterium sp. HMSC035E02 | reverse complement strand
TCTGATGAGGTTTATGGTGCTCCGCGGATCTGTCAGATGCGGGTTTTTGGTACCGGTGTTCCGGAGACCCGGTACTGCCGGGTTCCGGGTAGTTGGTACCGGGGCCGGGCCGACGGAGTCGGCCCGGCTGTTTGCTTTATTCGTCCAGTTCTATTGGGGCGGTGGCTTTGCGCATGTCGAAGTCTCCGATATGGATTCGGTGGCCGTTGTTGAGGCGGCTTACGAGTGAATCGGCTCCGACTCTGTCTGGCAGTGTTTCAACCCAGTAGGCGGCAGCTGATTGGGAGGAGATCAGTGTTGGGAGCCGGCCGTCGCGGTCGAATATGATCTTGGTTAGGTCTTCTTGCCCGCGCTGGTTGATGCTGATGGTCATAAAGTCGTCGATGATAAGGACATCGACGTTGATCAGTTTCCGCATCTTATCGAGGTAGTTTTGGTCAGTCGGTGAGAAGACCGCCAGCATGTCTACAAGTTGATCCAGCCGGTAGTACGCCACGGAATATCCGGCCTTGCATGCGGCGATGCCGATGGCGCAGGCAATGTATGTCTTGCCTGTTCCGGTCGGTGCGAGGATGTGGATGTTGGTCGGGTTTTCCCGCCAGTTAGTTGCTGCGATTCGTTTCAGCTGGCGCATGTTGATACCGCGTTGTTCTGCCCGGGTGATTTCAGCCAAGCTTGCATCCGGGTATCGGAATTGTGCCTGGGTGATGGCCTTGGCGATATTGCGTTGTTGTCGTTGTGTGTAGGCTTCTTCGACCGCGGCGAGGAAGATGTCTTCTGGTAGCGCATCCGCATAGGCCTCGTCGTTGACAATCTCGTAGAAGATGTCAGCGAAGGTTGATACGCGAAGCTTGCGCATTTTTGCCCGCACGATTTCGTCGTCGATGCTGTTCATGGTTTCACACTCCTTATTCCTTCTAGTTTTCGTAGTGGTCAGCAGGCCGGATAAAGACGGCATCGGCCACCTCACCGGTAAGCGGGGTGCTTGGGCGTGGGTGGTGCTTGGCCACAGGCTGTGTTTTGGGCCCTGGTTCCCCGGGATGTTGTTGGGCGTGGGCAATGTCAGTCTGGAGGCGTTTGATTACAGCCATCGTGGGGGCCAGCTTTTTGTCCACGACCTGCTGGCATGCAGGTTCCAGGGTGGCTTTGTTGTGCTTTTTGCCCAGGTTGGCCAGCACGTTGCGTGCTTGGATGAGTCCGCGGGGTACGGCGGCACTATTGCGGTCGAGGATCATCGCTATGACTGCGTGCGTTGCTGCCCCAAACGACGAAGCCCAGGCCAAAAGCTCATCACGGGTAAGCGCCTTGTGGCCTTCATCATCGCCACGAGGTGCATGCTGAGGGTTTGTGGAATACCGGTATTTGAATCCGTGAAGGCGCGTGTGTTCAGCAACAAGCTGCTCCTCGCTGAAGATGCTCACCAGTTGCGGGGTGAGCCTGACTGTTACTGATTCTCCTACCAGCTGAAATGGCACAGAGTAGTACTGGTAGTCACAGGTGATGTGCCAGTTGCGATCGACTTTGAGCCGCTTATAAGACACTTCCGTAAACGGCGTCGGCGGAAGATCCCGCATCACTGGTGCTTCTTCTTGATCAAAGCGCATGCGCCGTGTTGAGCCATCAGGCCGCGTCATTTGAGGTTACCCTCGTTTAGTGGACACCC
>NZ_KV827302.1:0-16704 GCF_001836065.1 Corynebacterium sp. HMSC035E02 | reverse complement strand
GATTTAAATCAATACGCCCAAACAACTTAAAATGTTTACAATGACGCCGCTTGAAAGAAAAGCGCCATCCGGCATACACCAACCGTGCCATACATACGGCACAACACGGCCAGAACAATAAAAATCAACCAACACAAAAAGTACATTGGCACACTATTGAGTTCTCAAACATCATCCGCACACCACAACAAAAATTAACCAAACGTTAACCTCCCTGCGGCGGCCCGAACAACCTTACCCAACAAGCTCAACCAAAGTCAAACCCGCCAAACAAACATTGCCCGAACATCTACCACCAGTTAACCAAACGGCTACCTCGCGGCGACCTCGATAAATATACGCACACCCCCAACAAACAACAAATCCCCAGGAAGAGGCGCTTTTTGTGCTCGTCCTGGGGCGGTTTTCTCGATGTCGGGAAGTCCACCTGAATGTTAATAGCTAGTGGTAACAGGCCAACAGCCCATCCGGGCCATCAATAACGGTGATTGGGGTTTCGAAGATGGGCGTGAGAATCTCATCGCGCATGATTTCCTCCGGACTACCGAAGGAAACGATGCTCCCGTCCTTGGCCGCACAAATATAGTCGGCATAGCGGGCAGCGAAATTGATGTCGTGCAACACGATGATGATCGTGCGGCCGAATTCCTTGGCGGCCTTTCGCAGGTGCTTCATCATCTCCACGGAGTGTGAGATGTCGAGGTTGTTGAGGGGCTCGTCGAGAAGCACGTAATCCGTTTCCTGGCAGAGCACCATCGCCACATATGCGCGCTGGCGCTGCCCACCGGATAGCTCGTCGAGATAGCGGTTCTCCAATTCATGCAAATGGAAGAAATCAATGTAGCGCGAGACTATCTCTTCATCTTCCGCAGTCAGACGCCCCTTCGAGTAAGGGAAACGGCCGAAGCTCACCAGCTGGCGCACGGTCAGCTTGGTAATGAAGTGGTTCTCCTGACGCAGGATGGAAAGGATCTTCGCCAAGTCCTGCGATTTCGTGGAGGACACGTCGTAACCGGCGACCTCGATGGTGCCCTCGTCGACGTCGAGAAGCCGGCCGATCATCGTCAGCATCGTGGACTTGCCCGCACCATTCGGCCCAATCAGCGCGGTAATACCGCCGGAGGGGATCTCCAGATCGATGGGGCCGATGTTGGTCTCACCGGAGTAGGACTTGGACACTTTGGATAGCTTGATCACAGCTTGCCCTTTCGCAGAATGACCAGAAGGAAGACGCTGCCGCCCACTAGCTCAATAATGATGGAGACCACGCCTTGCGCATAGAAGACGTGCTGCATCAGGAAGTATGCACCGGTGAGGACGGCAAAGGCTGTGGCAATTGCCATTGGGAACAAAAAGCGGTGGTCGTAGGTCTCCGCCGCCTGGTAGGCCAGGGTTGCCACGAGGAAGCCAAGGAATGTCATGGGCCCTACAAGCGCGGTGCTTGTTGCCATAAGAATGGAGACCAAAATCAGCGTGTAGATTGCATTGACCTTGTGGTTAACACCAAGGTTCGTCGCGGCATCGCGGCCCAGGGCTAGCACGTTGAGCTGGCGGGAGTTCAGGTACATCAGCAGTGTCACCGCGAGAACCAACGGTATGGCGATGGGATAGTACTCGCTCTCCGCGTTGTTAACGGAACCAAAGAGCCGCGCGGTGAGCACGTCGAATTCACTGGGCGTGAGCATGCGCTGCATAAACGTCGACAGCGATCCCAAGCCCCCACCAATAATGATGCCAACCAGCAGCATCGCATGCATGTTGTTGCGGCGGCTGGTCAGCAACCAGGAGTACAGCACGAGGGATAGGCCCACCATGAGCACAAGCTGCACAAGGAAGGTTCCCATGTTGCGGGCCTGAGTTAGGCCGGAGGCGCCAAGGAAAAAGATCGTGGCTGTATTAATCGCGACGTACAGGGATTCAAACCCCATGATGGAGGGAGTAAGGATCCGGTTGTTCGTCACCGTATGGAAAGCCACCGTGGCCACGGCCTGGCATACGGCGACGATGGCCATGGCCGTTACTGCATCAGCGCGGCGACGCGCGATCAACCACCACTTGCGAGTACCAAAATCCATGGGGTTGTCATAGGCCAAGAGCCCGAAGGCGAAAACCAGCCCGGCAACGATCAAGGCTGCAAGGATGATCCAGTATTTTCGCGCCGCAGCAGCAGACTGGAAGCTGCCCACGTTTCGCCGGGCACGTGACGTTTGCACAGGTTCCTTCGTCTTAGGGATAGAGATACTTACACTCACTTGGTCGACCTCACGATCAAGACGACGAACACGATAGCACCCACAATGCCCAGGATGACTGATACGGGCATCTCAAACGGGGAGATAATGGTGCGGCCAATGAGGTCACACAAGGTCACGGTGGCGATGCCAAGTAGGCAGACCCAAGGCAGGTTGGAGCGCAGGTCATCGCCGCGCAGCATGCTGACCACGTTCGGCACGATAAGACCGAGGAACGGCAGGGAGCCAACGACGACGGTGACAACGCCCGTCGCCACCGCGATGAGCCCGGTTCCCAACAGAATCATCCGCTTGTAATTCAAGCCGATATTAGTGGCAATGTCCTCTCCTAGGCCGGCTACGGTGAGCTTGTCAGCGTAGAAATATACCGCCAGCAAAACCAACAGCACGATCCACAGGACCTCGTATTGCCCCTCATAGACAGAGGTAAAGGACCCCATGAACCAGATTCCGAGCTGCTGCAAGGTATCCGTGGCGAGCGCCACGTAGGAGGATACGGCACTAACGACAGCGCCCAGCATGATGCCGATGATCGGCACGATGAGTGAGAAGCGCAACGCCACGCGGCGAAGGAAAGCGAAGAAGACCATGGTTCCCACGAATGCAAAGAAAACCGAAATGACCATCTTCACCAGCACGGATGAATGCGGGAAAAGGATAAGCGAAAAGAGCAGGCCCAATCCTGCCCACTCGGTGGTTCCTGTCGTCGTGGGTTCCACGAAACGGTTTTGGGTCAGCAGCTGCATGACCAAACCGCTCATTGCCATCGCGGCGCCCGCCAAGACGAGCGCCACGGTACGCGGTACGCGGGTGGTGAAGAACATCGCCCAGCCGTCCTCATTATCAAGGATGCTGTACTCCCCCACCATGAGGGAAAGGACCAGAAGCGCGACTACGCCGAGCACGCCGAGGCCTAGCTTCCAGGTCAGCACAGGTCCGCGGGAGTTACGCGGGCTGACAGCTGAGTGCTCTGCCGCAGCGCTGCTCTTCACCGTCACGGTTTAGTCTCCTCCTTGGCTGCCGAAGGATGGTTAGGCGTTGGCCTTCTCGAAGGCGTCGGCAAGCGCGTTCAAGATCTCGGTGTAGGTAATGATGGACTCATCAATGTAGGTGTCATTCGGCGCCACGTAAACGTTGCCTTCCTTCACAGCGGTAACGTTCTTGAGCGCCGCGTTGTCCTTGACCAGCTTCTCGCCCGGCGTGACATCCTGGCCTTCCTTGGAGATAGCGGAGTCACGGTCCATGACGAGGATCCAATCCGGGTTGGATTCGGCAATGGCCTCAACGGAGATATCGTCGCCCTCGTGGTCATCGGAGGCGTTGGACACCTCCAGGGCCGGGGTCAGGCCAAGCAGCTCGAAGACCGGGCCATACACGCGCCCGATACCGGGAGCGATGTAGCCGATTTCACCGCCGGAGGTGTTCACAGCCATGACCTTCTGCTCTGGGTTGTAGGCCTTCTTAGCGCGTTCAGCAGCGGCGTCGAAGTCCTCAATGAGCTTCGCGGCGTCCTCTTCGTGGCCGAAAACCTGGCCCAGGGCCTCAGTGTGGCGCTTGAGCTCGTCGAAGAAGTCTTCGTCATCGCGCGGCTCGAAGTCAAGCACCGGGACATCCTCGAGCAGCTTCTCAATATCCTCTTGGTGCTGCTCGAAGCGCTGGCCGTTCCACACCACGTCAGGCTCGGCCGCGACGAGGTTTTCGAGATCTGGTTCCTTATGGGAGCCCAGATCAACCTCGACCGTGTCCTTGTTGTAGGTGTCACGCAGGGACTTCGGGACCAGCGGCAGCGGTGCGGCAGCAAGGTCGATATCCCACTGCGCCAGGACAGAAAAGGCGCGGTTATCCGTCACCGCAGGGTTCTCCACCGGGAGGGTAACTTCCTTCGAGCCGAAGTTATCCTCCAGGGTGATGGTGGAGGCGCCTGCCGCCGCGGATTCGGTCGGCTCAGCGGTCTCCTCAGACTGGCTGGAAGAGCAGCCGGTGAGAGCAAGCGCTGCGACCGAGAGAGTGGCGGCAACTTTGGCGGCGGTCGTGCGCGAGGCACGGCGAGAAAGGTTAAACATAGCTTCCTTGCATATTAGGTGTGGCTAACCACAGTTGGCAAATAAGGACAGCGCCTAACCTAACTCAAGTAACGCTTACCTTTCAAGCACGCTTATGTTTCCTAATTCATGACGGGGGTAGCAGACCACCACCTGCCGCCCGTGACATGCCTTTTAGAACAAAATATTTACGCTTAGCCTTCCCCCTTCTCCGCGATGAGATCACTCACCGACACTGGCCCTTCCCTATCAAAATCCTCCCGCACCGCGCGGCGGAAATTCGGATCCGCCAAGAAATCGAGGGCAACCTGTGCCACACCCGCCGCCGAATCAACGGCCGCATCTACCGCCTGCGGCGTGGCAGCCCAGCGTGCAAAGTTCTCCGTGTGCAGAGCCACGTCAGTTGGCGATACCTTCACCATCGGATGCAGACCAGGCACGAGGTGAGAGACATTGCCAAAGTCAGTCGAAGCAGCCACCGTATCCGGCACCGTCCCAGCGGGCAGCGCGGTGCGTCCGCGGCGCGCCTGCGTGGCCGACCACCGCTCCACCAGCGCCGCGTTGTTGCGCACGGGCAGGGTCATCGGATGCTCATCCCAATCCACGTCCACCTCTACACCGGCCATAAGTGCAGCGCCCCGGACGATGTCTTCCACCCTGGCGGACAGATCTATGAGTGTGCGCGTCCCCAACGAGCGCACGTAAATAGTCATATCCGCCGCGCTCGGGATGATGGAGGGGCGATCGCCGCCGCTCATGATGGCGTGTACCCGATCCGAGGGCGGCATTTGCTGCCGCATCAGCCCAATCCCCTGGTAGGCCAGGCTCGCAGCATCAAGCGCATTGCGCCCCATGAAGGGTTGGGAGCTGGCATGCGCGGCCACGCCACGATAAGTCACGCGTAGGATGCGCCGACCCACCCAGGCATGCGCGCCAATGTCATAGCCAAAGCCATGGATCATCACCGCGGCATCCACGCCGTCGAGGCTGCCACCGCGGATCATGTATTCCTTGCCGGAATGACCTTCCTCCGCTGGGGTCCCCTGGAGGAGGATGCGGCCGGACATGGGAGGGGCGTCGTCCAGCACGGCAGTAGCCGCCAAGAATCCAGTAACGCCCGCCGCGGCAATGACGTTATGCCCGCACGCGTGCCCGATCTGGGGCAGGGCATCGTACTCCGCCAGGATGGCCACGGTGGGATGCCGTTCAGGGTCGAAATCTGCACTCTGCCACGAGGCCTCGAACGCGGTCTCCACGCCATAAACCCCGCGGCGCGTGGAGAAGCCGTGCTCTTCAACGAGGTCCGCCAGTACCGCCATGGAACGATGTTCTTCGAAGGCCGTTTCAGGGTGAGCGTGCAGGTCCGCGACGATGTGCGCGGCCTTCTCCCGCAAGGCCTCAGCCCGCGCGGCCGCCGCGTCCCAGAGCTTCGCTTGGCCTGGGTAGTCTTCTTCCTGTTTTTCCGGTGGTGCTGCAGACGCCACGCGCTTGGCGACGCCCTCCTCCATCGCTTCCAAATACGCTGTCGATGGATTGTTGCGTTGGTTCATGCGCTTAACCAATCATGACGTTGTTGCCCGGTCCCAGCGGAAGGTCCACGTAGAACCAGATGGCCAGCAAGATCGCCCACGCGGTAAAGAATGGGACCACGAAGGGCACGAGGCGCGACATCAGCGTTCCCAAGCCTGCCTCGCGTTCGTAGCGCTGGAGGAAGCCGAGCATGACGATCATGTACGGGTTGAGCGGGGTGATGATCTGGGTTGCGGAATCGCCGACGCGGAATGCGCCTTGGATGAAGGCCGGCTCATAGCCCAGCAGGGCAAACATGGGCACGAAGACCGCGGCCATGAGCGTCCACATCGAGGATCCGGAAATAATCAGCAGGTTCAGGCAGGACGCCAGAGCGATGAAGGCGAAAATAGCTGGGAAGCCAGTAAGCCCGATGGATTCGAGGAAGGCAGCACCCTTCACCGCGGTGAAGGTGCCGATACCGGTCCAAGAGAACAGTGCCACGAATTGGCCCAGGATGAAGGCCAAGATGAGGAAGCTCATCATGTCCTTGAGCGCGCCGATCATCATGTTCACAACATCGGTGATTCCCTTGACCGTGCCGACAACCTTGCCGTAGACCACGCCGAGGACCAAGAAATAGGCGAACACGATAAAGACGATGGAGTTTAGCAGCGGGGACTTGGGCAAGAAGCCGCCTTCTTCATTGCGCCACGGCGATTCTGGCAGAAGAACTGCGAAGAGAATGATGGCGGTGAGGATGACCGTGGCCACACCGGACCAGATGAGGCCCTTGGCCTCGGCTGGGCGCAGCTCAGCGGTGAGCTCCTCGCCGTTCTCGTCACGGTCGCCGCGCTCGGCGGCATCCTCGGGATCAATGTCTTCTTCGGTGGGAACCTCCTGCTTCCACATGCGCGGCTCGATCACCTTGTCGATGATGAAGCCGGCCAGCACACCGAGCACGATGGAAGAAGCCACGTTGAAGTAGTAATTCGACATGGCGTTAACCGGAGCGAACTCGGTATTCGGCAGGGTCTCCATAACCGCGGTCGTAATACCGGCAAAGAGCGCATCCAGGGAAGTGGGCACCAAGGCGGTCGAATAGCCAGCACCCACGGCGGCGAAGCCGCCGATCAGACCAGCCACCGGGTGACGGCCTGCGGCCTTGAAGACCATCGCGGCCAGCGGCGGGACGATAACGAAGGCGGCATCCGCCATGACGGAGGCGGTCACGCCGATAACGCCGACGGCGTACGGAAGCAGCCACGGCTTCGCGGAACCGAAGAGCTTGCGAATCAACGCAGAGAGCATTCCGGAGCGCTCTGCCACTCCCACTGCGAGCATGATGGGCAGCACCGTTACCAGCGGCGGGAAGTTGATGTAGTTCTCACCCATTGTGGTGGTGAACCACGTCAGCCCCTCACCGGTAAACAGGCCTTTCACCGGCTGGATCTCATCCGATCCGGGAATCTTAATCTCCACGCCCATCTTCGCCATGATGGTGGAGAGAACGCCTGTGATTAGGAAAAGAATCAGGAAGATGGTGAAGGGCTCCGGCAGCTTGTTGCCGATGTACTCGACACCATTGAGGAACTTATCCAGCATTCCCCCACTGGACTGTTGACTCGAATTTTGCTCAGCCTTGGCGGGATTTGCTTTCGACTTCTCCGTGGTACCAGCGCCGCCTTGTGGCGCTGCATTCGATGGGCTGTTCATGGGTACTCCTGTCGTAGGGGTCAGTCCCAGTGCTCCACGTCACACTGTTGAGGAAAGGCTACCACGCGTTTGTAACTTGAGTAACACCAAGCGTCGCTCCGCGTCACACTTTTCGTACAGCGGTACTACGTCCATCCCACCGGCTACCCCCATCTACCAGGGTTCTAAGGCACCAGTCCATTCAGCCGCGCGAAAGGATCCCACTCGCTGTCGCGGTGCGCATCATATTCCGCAAAGTTGGCAGCATTGATGGCAGCACTGTCTGATACGAGGTGCGCAATGAGCGCGACAGTCATATCCATCCCCGCCGCCACGCCTGAGGAGGTCCATCGATTGCGGTCGTGCACCCACCGCGCCTCCGGCCGCCAGGACACATCGCCCCCGAAGGACGTGGCCCAGCTAAAAGCACGCTTATTGCTTGTTGCGGCGTAGCCCTCCAAGAGCCCAGCCGCCGCCAGGACCGCAGAACCCGTACACACGGAGGCAACCACCGGCGCTTGCGCACCCACCTCACGAAGCCACGTCAGAAAAGATTCGTCTTCCACGAGCTTCCGGGTCCCCTTTCCTCCCGGGACGAGGAGAACGTCGGCCGGCTCAATCTGCCCATAAGAAATTGTCGGCACCACTTCCACGCCCTGCGAGCTAGCAACTGGCCCACTATCCGGTCCTGCGAAAACAACGGCGACATCAGGCACCGCTTGAAGCAGCTGGACGGGCCCGAAGACGTCGAGAAGCTCGAAGCCCTCAAACAAGACGACCGTGATGCGGAGAGATTCGGTATCCATGCGGCCATCCTAAAGCAGGCTGCAACGACACCGATATTGAACTACCTCCCCCGAGCATCCGTGAGCACACGTAATTGAAGCAAAACCGGATACAGATGGCCCACAACCCCGACAACAAGAAGAACTGTAGCCGCAAACAATCCGTCTGCCGCAGCGCACCATCCAGCGCTACATATATGGAGCAGCAATCCCCATACATGCCCAGCTGCCGACGCTCGCACCGGCCGAAGGGGGTTCGCCCCTTCACGCTTGGCGGACTCTTCTCTGCGCATCGCCAAAATCATGCCGTTCCATCCGATTCGCGTGAGCACAGCATTAAATAGCTCGACACCCCACCGACGGCTAGCAACGCGAGAAAAAGACACACGCCGCCACATCGAAACCGGAATATGGCGCTCCAGAGAATCTCCAACAAAGGGTGCGAGCCCGAACCCCAACAGAATAGCTGTAACTACGAACCCCTCGGAGTTCGCACCAGTTTCATTCGCCACGATATTCAGCCCTAGCACGGCCGCGATAGCCCCAGCGAAAGCGATCACTTCTACCCCCTTAGGGAACTCAAGAAAGCCTGCAAGCGGTTTCACGCATCTTCCCCTATTCAGAACCCCCTAGCGTTTCCCGCCAGACAGCTGTTACCCAAGCTTAGCCACCAAAACGGTCTCGATACAGCATTCCCCTCGGTGAACACTCATGCTATTTGTGGAGCCGTCGGGGCTTGATTCGGGGCTTTTGTGGGACTGGTGTGGGACTAGTGGGGTGTTTTGTGGGACTAATGCGGGACACGGGTGGCCCTACCTGCACGCACCGGACATGCGCCATTACTGCAGGCCAGGGATACAAAACGAGAAGAAGCCCCAGCTAGAACGTTATCTAGCTGGGGCTTTCCGGTGGAGCCGCCGGGGACTGAACCCCCACACCACAACACAGCAGGTCACAGGCGCAATTCAAGAAACAAGGACGGGAAAATTCCCTAATCCTTCCCTAATAGCACCAGGAAAGGCAACCATGACCACCCCACAAACCACCACCAACCCGGCACGCCGGAGTACCGGCACGCCACGCTTGCGGCACCTCATTCACCACATCGAACCACACGGAGTAATCCACACTCTATGCGGCCAACGCCTCTACAAGAATAAGGGTGCCACCACCGGGGCGTCGTAGGCTTCATCATCCACATCGGCCACGCCAAGCACCCCGTGGTCACCCCGGAGTTCTTTACTAACGGCCGCTATGTGTGGACCATCCTCATGGTCTTCTTCGTCTACTCCACCCAGATGGGCTTCATTTTCCTGCTGCCATTTGCCGCACATGACCTGCACGGCATGAACATCGATAAGACCTCCCTGCTGATGATCCCGGGCTATATTTGCGCCATCCTCATTGGTATTTTCTCCGGCAAGATCGGTGGCGTTTTGTCCTCTCGCGCCACCATCTACACCGCTTTCGCCCTTGTCGCCGGCGCGCTGGTGGCGGCCGCGCTCTTCGTGCAGCTTCACGTCGCCGTACTCATCCTGGCCATCGTGGCCTTTGCCTCCGGCTTTGCGCTTATGTACGCCCCGCTGGTCAATACCGCACTGCGCAATATCACCGCCACCAAGTCCGGCATCGCGATTGGCTTTTATAACCTGACCATCAATATCGCCATCCCACTGGGCATTGCCTATACGGCAAAGCTGCAGGACCTCACCAGCTATAACACCGTGCTGTGGATCCTCGCGGCAGTCGCCGCCATCGGTATTGCCCTGTACGTCGTCTCTGACCTCAAGATGGCCCGTTCCGAATCCCGCCTAACCCGCTCAGGAGAACAATTATGACTTCCCGCACCGACGTTGCTTCCATCATCGACCACACCCTGCTCAAGCCGGAGGCCACCCCGGAGCAGTTCCGCGCCTTGGTCAATAAGGCGGCCGAGCTGGGCACCTACTCCGTCTGCGTTTCCCCGTCCGCCCTGCCCATCGAGGTTTCAGAATCCATGCACATCGCCACCGTCGTGGGCTTTCCCTCCGGTGCCGTAAAGCCGGAGATTAAGGCCGCTGAGGCAGCCCGCGCGGTTGCTGATGGCGCCGAAGAGGTGGACATGGTCATCAATATCCCCCTGGCCATCGAGGGCCGCGCCGAGGATCTGCAGGCCGAAATCCAGGCCGTGCGCGATGCCATCCCTGGCAAGGTGCTCAAGGTCATCATCGAGTCTGCCGCGCTTTCCGACGACGCCATTGTCCTCGCCTGCAAGGCCGCCGCAGCCGCCCAGGCGGACTTTGTCAAGACTTCCACCGGTTTCCACCCCGCCGGCGGTGCGTCCACCCACGCGGTCACGCTCATGCGCGAGACCGTAGGCGACGCTCTCGGCGTTAAGGCATCCGGCGGCATCCGCAGCGGCAAGGATGCACTGGCAATGATCGAAGCCGGCGCTACCCGCCTGGGGCTGTCTTCCTCCGCCAAGATCCTCGAGGAGCTTTAAGCCATGCCCGCACACACGAACTTCGATGTCGACTACGCCCGCACCTGGGCCGAACACGATCCGGATGCGGACACCGCCCGCCAGGTACTGACGTGGATCGAGGAAGGCAATTCCGAAGAATTCGCCGCGGCCTTCGCTGGCCCCTTGAACTTCGGTACCGCGGGCCTGCGCGCCGCCGTGGGGGCGGGCGAAACCCGTATGAACCGCGCCGTGGTCATCCGCACCACCTACGGGCTTATCACCTGGCTCAACCAGCAGGTCGATGCTCCGGTCGTCGTCATTGGCTGCGATGCCCGCCACGGTTCCGCGCAGTTCCAGCGCGATGCCGCCCAGGTCATCTCCGCCGCCGGCGGTAAGGCCCTGGTTCTGCCTGCACAGAACCCGACCCCACTGACGGCTTTTACGGTTCGCTCCTTGGGCGCAGATGCCGGCATTATGGTCACCGCCTCCCACAACCCTCCAGCCGATAACGGCTACAAGGTGTACTTGGGCGGCCGCATCGCCACCGGCCCAGGCGAGGGCGTGCAGCTTATTTCTCCGGCAGACTCCGAAATTGCCGCCGCTATCGCTGCGGCTCCCTATGCCGACGAGGTTGCGCTTTCTTCTGAGCGCATCGAGGACGTCGATACCCGCGAGGACTATCTCGACCGCGCCGCCCAGCTAGTCGGTGACAATACCGATATCACCATCGCGCTGACCGCCATGCACGGCGTGGGGGCCGAGCTCGGCAAGGAACTGCTTTCCCGCTGTGGCTTCCGCGTCTCGCTGGTGCCCGAGCAGGCCGAACCCGACCCTGACCTCCCTACGGTGTCCTTCCCCAACCCGGAAGAACCCGGCGCCTTAGACCTTGGAATCAAGCACGCTGAGGAGATCGATGCCGATATCCATATCGCTTATGACCCAGATGCCGATCGCTGCGCCGCCGCCGTCCCCACGGCGGAAAACTCTTGGCGCCAACTAAGCGGCGACGAAACCGGTGCCCTCCTGGGCGATTACCGGCCCTCGGTTTCTCTTTCACAGGGACAGCAGCGGCTTTTATCCGGCATGAACCGCAGCATAGACACCGTGGTTCCTTCGGCATTTTTCTTTGACCTCAGCCAGGGTGTCGACTACACGATGGGAACCTCAGCAGTTCCTCTTTAGGATTTCGCCTCTGCCTCAAGAACGAAAAGGCGTTTACCCCAGCCAACAGCCGTGGTGGAGGCAATAAAAGCGCCGTTGTCAGCGACAGCAGCGTTGATGTCTTCCTGAGTCGGTATCTTGGTGCCGAACATGGAAAGCCTCACCATGTCCTCTTCATAGGAATGCTCATCTCCGCCTACCGTATCGATAACCTCGGTAAAGATATAAACCCGCCGGAACGTATCCTTACTTATTGCACGGTTTAATTGGTGAGCTACTTCCTCGCTACCAAAGACACCCCAGGGATCGATGAAAACTACATCAGTTGCCCACACATAGTCCACTTCAGTGGGATAAAAACCGCTTCCCTCGCCATTCGTCTCGCATCGTGCACGAGAGTTTACTGCGATTTCCTGTAGCACCGCTTCCGAGGAAGCATCACTGATAATACGGCTCTGGGCATGCTCCCATCGTCGGAGTATTTCATCTGCATATACCGCGCCTCCCTGGCCAATGATGAGAACGCGAGCGGTTTCATCTAAATACTGCTGTAGTGCCTTAGCTGCCGAAGGAGCAGTCCACCCAGCGCTCACATTCTTTTGCTCAAAGCGTTCGGCCACGAGTTGTGGGTCACGGCTAACATACTCTGACCACGGCAATCCCTTTTCCCCTTGAGGTGCTGACTCACCGGTACGAAGACTGTGCTCAAGTCGCATCAGCGCCATCGCCTCAAGATGCGCAGGCCCGCTTAACCAGCGCACCGCATTTGAATCTGGGTCCGCCAGTTCCATTCCCATTGCAGTCAACGTGAGGGCGTCCCCGCTGATTTCGACGAGTTGAAGAGCGGCCAAGTAACGGACAAATCTTCCCAAAGCCTCCTCGTGAAGTTCTGCCGCAACAGCAAGGGCAGGGACTGTGTTGGCACCCGCATCGATTTCTTGAAATAGTCCTAAACGTACTGCAGTGCGAAGCGCAAAGGCCGAGTTCAACTCAGCTAAATCATGGATATTATGCAAAACACTATTACTACTGCTCGATGCGTTTCCTTTGCCGTGTTTCGGGTTAGTACGCCGCCAGTAGCCCGTGATTTCTTGATGCTCAGGGGTAATTCCGGAAGCTTTAAACAAACGGCGCAGCGGTTTTAGCCGAGAAGCTTCCCCTGCCGCCCATACGTATCCTTCGCCATCAGGCAATAATGAAGGAGAAGTAGCTTCAAAAAGCGCCCTAGTCTTTTCCACGAAGTCCTCACCCCGTTCGCGTACCGCCCAGTGGACCTGTACTGAATCGGAAATGTCTAAGCTCTGAATATCAGCGCTCGTAGGAACCTCTATCACCGCAATCGCAGGGTGCCCGCACGGGAGTGATTCTACGCAGCGGCCAATTGCCGGGAGCGCAGTCTCATCTCCTGCCAAAAATAGCCAATCGGTATGCGTAGGTAACTGTGCACAAGACTTCGGACCTGCCACAAAAATGGCGTCACCTATTCGAGCGTTCTGTGACCAGTTTTCTGCTAGGCCCTCACCGTGGCGCGCGAAATCTATTGCTAACCGCTGGTTAGCAGCGTCAAAGTGGCGGACCGTGTATGTCCGGAATAGATTTTTGACAGCTTCTGGCCACAGTAGGTTGCCATCTTTTTGGGCGATTGGGTGCGGCCTTTCTCCAGTTTCCGGATCCGGGAAGATCAGCCGAACGTCGTCATCAAAACCATTGCTTAATAATGCAGGAACGGAAATACCATCGTGTTTGTGCTCCTGGAGCTGTTCCCCGCTAAGCGTAATACGCCGCATGGCTGGCGATATATCTTCGATGTTTTCCACATATAATTCCCGGTAAGAAATTGGATAAATTTCCCTGCTCCGGCTGTTCCTTGGCATATTTGAGACCATTCCCCTCTCGGTCTAGATGGCTTTTAATTCACTTTGTTCGATGGCCTATTTTCTTATTAATTTTTTGCTGGTGCTTTGAACGCCTCTCCCAGCGCCAAGCATTTTCCAGCTCACCTACATACCTTTAATGCAGTCATCGTGCTGCACCGATGGACGAATATGCGGGAAGCGTGAGGCCAGGTTTTCGGTTTCGGAAGGGCAAGAACGGACGCACCACTACCTTGGATACAGTCCATTGAAGAGAACGCCTTCCGATAAATCGGAAGGCGTTGGCGACTACCTGCCGCAGTGGAGTAAGCCCCACCTAGCAGGCATCGGAGTTGTGCGGACCTTGACTACTTTCCAACTTTTTCCAGCGTCGGCATCGTCTTATCCAGCACCCAAGCTCGACTCAAGCTCGTCGGGTTGTTGAGTCCGGCAACGATGGCTGAATCACCGGCAAGAGTCGCATCGGATTTCACCTGCGGAAGATCTTTGTATCCCGGAATGTTTTCAAATTCTTCGATTGAGCCGTCGCGGTTATAAATAACCATAAAGTCAGCGGCCAGGTAGGACACGTTTTCCGGAGAAAGCGTGACGCGGCCCTTATCAACTGGAACGGATCCGTCCGTCAGCTTGTCCGGGAACTTCATGCCCAGATCGTAGATGAAGGAGGCACCTGGATCCTCGGGGTCAGCAACGGCACCAAAGGATCCCTGGGCAAATTGGGAAACAATGCCGGTCTTACCGGAGAGGTTAGGCAGTTTTTCCTTCACGTCGGAGAAACGCTTTTGATCCTCTTCAATGGCTTTCTTCGCTTCGGATTCCTTATTGAAGATCTTGCCCAATGCTTCTAGCTGAGATTCCCAGCCGATGCCCTCTCCCTTATCGGAGATTCCGCCGAGAGTCGGTGCGATTGCAGACAATTCCTTGTAATTAGCCTCAGAAATTGTCCAGTAGTCACCAACGATGAAGTCGGGTTCGATTGCCGCGATTTGTTCTTGTGGCAGAGTTTTGAAATCTGTCTGATCGATTACCTTGACGCCATCGAGCTTCTCTTCACGCCAAGGCGAATTCTTGTCTATTCTATGCTGCACAACAGCTGCTGGTTTAATTCCAAGTTCCAGCAGGTTATCAACGGCCGTCCCCACTGCAACCACATTTTGCGGATTGACCGGATACGTATCCGTACCGCGGGCGTGCTCAATGGTCACGTCCTCTGCAACTTCGGAGGTTGTTGCCGCTTCATCGGTTGAATCCTTCGACGAGCAGCCTGACAGAACCAATCCGGCACAGATAGCGGCAGCGATAAATGACCGCGCGCCCCTTTTTACTGACATCCCTTTTCCTTAAAGTCGGTTTCCTGAGGTTGCCTTTCAGCTCTTTTCATCGGATTTTCCGGTAGACCCGAAGGCAACTTTCAAGTTAGGTTAGCGTTACCTAAGCCACGTTGCAACAGATTTGTTAAACTATTTTCCTATAGATATTTCCTATTTACAAGACTCCTAGTCCCACACCCGCACAAGACTCATCCCCGGCTATAAATAAGTGCGGACCTAAGAAAATGCTGCTTGACGATGCACTTCCGGGCGGCGGGTCGGCGGAACGACCGGCTCCCCACAAAGCGAAAACCGCCCCCACACATTCACGTGAACTGACCCCCGAAAGTTGGACTGGTTTAATTCTAGGCGGTTAGGGCTTCAAGGGTCTGATTTCGATATTGCATCGGGGTTAGACCCTTGAGTCGTTGTTGGATGCGTTCGGTGTTGTACCACCGGATGTACTCGTCGATTGCCTGGTTGAACTCTGCGACGGTGTCGAAGGCTTCTCCGTGGTACATCTCGGTTTTCAGGTGGCCGAAGAAGTTCTCCATGACCGCGTTGTCGTAGCAGTTGCCTTTGCGTGACATCGATTGGACTCCCTGGTGCTGGCTAATCAGGGTGCGCCATGATGAGTGCTTGTATTGGAATCCTTGATCGGTGTGGATCATCCAGCCCGGCTCTGGAGCACACGCTTTGATCGCCTGCGCCAACGAAGCCGAGGTAAACGCCGTAGACGGCGATGTGGCCACTGTGTGGGCGACGATTGAGCGGTCGAACAGGTCCATCACCGGTGAGAGATACACCTTGCGGCCAGCGACTTTGAACTCGGTGACGTCGCTGACGAAGACAGTGTTGAGCCTATCGGGGGTGAAGTTGCGCTCGAGTGTGTTCTCAGCGATGTAGCTGATTGTGCCAGTGTAGGAGATGTAGGGCCTGCGCTGGCGGATCTTGGCTTTCAAGCCCATGGCGCGCATGAGCTTGTAGACAAGTTTGTGGTTGACCACCCAGCCCTGGTTACGCAGGTCGAGCAGTACCCGCCGGTAGCCGTAGCGGTGTTTGTTGCGCTGAAAACTGTCCCGGATCGCTTGTTTGAGCTCGGCATGTTTATCCGGTGCGGTGAGTCGTTTTTGGTGGTAGAAGAATGTCGAGCGTGCCATGCCGGCCGCATCCAGGAGGTAGTCCAAGCGGTGGTGTGACTTGAGGATGACGATTGCCTGGGCTTTCAGGCGTGTCCCTGGTTCCTCAAGTCTCGCAATTTTTTTAAGTAGGCGTTTTCCGCTTCCAGCCGCTAAACCTGGCGGCGAAGCTTTTCCTCTTCCGTGAGGCGTTTCGGCGCAGCCGATCCTTTGGGCCTGCCCTTCGGCTTCGGGCGCAGAGCCTCGTCGCTGCCTCTGCGCCACTTAGCCACCCAGTCCTTGACGAGGTGGTCGGATGAAAGATTGAACTCTCGGGCAAGATCCATCATCGACTCACCCGCAAGATGACGTTCTACAACTTCCTTCTTCGCCTCGAAGGAGTAGTGCTGCTTGTTTGGTTTCTCCACGAGACATAGTCTGCCACGCAGTTGGAAACGGCGATAAAGTCTACGCGTTGCGTCTCTGGCTTAAGGGACATTTCGTGTGGATAAACC
>NZ_KV827301.1:0-1583 GCF_001836065.1 Corynebacterium sp. HMSC035E02 | reverse complement strand
GGCTAAAAGACACCAACTGGTGCCATATATATGCTCCTTAGAAAGGAGGTGATCCACCCGCACCTTCCGGTACGGGTACCTTGTTACGACTTCGTCCCAATCGCCGATCCCACCTTCGACAGCTCCCTAACAAGTTTAGGCCACTGGCTTCGGGTGTTACCAACTTTCATGACGTGACGGGCGGTGTGTACAAGGCCCGGGAACGTATTCACCGCAGCGTTGCTGATCTGCGATTACTAGCGACTCCGACTTCATGGGGTCGAGTTGCAGACCCCAATCCGAACTAAGGCCGGCTTTCAGCGATTCGCTCCACCTCACAGTGTCGCTGCGCGTTGTACCGACCATTGTAGCATGTGTGAAGCCCTGGACATAAGGGGCATGATGATTTGACGTCATCCCCACCTTCCTCCGAGTTAACCCCGGCAGTCTCTCATGAGTCCCCAACCAAATGCTGGCAACATAAGACAAGGGTTGCGCTCGTTGCGGGACTTAACCCAACATCTCACGACACGAGCTGACGACAACCATGCACCACCTGTACACCAGCCACAAGGGACACTACATCTCTGCAGCAATCTAGTGTATGTCAAGCCCAGGTAAGGTTCTTCGCGTTGCATCGAATTAATCCACATGCTCCGCCGCTTGTGCGGGCCCCCGTCAATTCCTTTGAGTTTTAGCCTTGCGGCCGTACTCCCCAGGCGGGGCGCTTAATGCGTTAGCTACGGCACAGAAGACGTGGAAGCCCCCTACACCTAGCGCCCACCGTTTACGGCATGGACTACCAGGGTATCTAATCCTGTTTGCTACCCATGCTTTCGCTCCTCAGCGTCAGTAACTGCCCAGAGACCTGCCTTCGCCATCGGTGTTCCTCCTGATATCTGCGCATTTCACCGCTACACCAGGAATTCCAGTCTCCCCTACAGCACTCAAGTTATGCCCGTATCGCCTGCACGCCCGAAGTTAAGCCCCGGAATTTCACAGACGACGCGACAAACCACCTACGAGCTCTTTACGCCCAGTAATTCCGGACAACGCTCGCACCCTACGTATTACCGCGGCTGCTGGCACGTAGTTAGCCGGTGCTTCTTATACAGGTACCGTCACTTGCGCTTCGTCCCTGTCGAAAGGAGTTTACAACCCGAAGGCCGTCATCCCCCACGCGGCGTCGCTGCATCAGGCTTCCGCCCATTGTGCAATATTCCCCACTGCTGCCTCCCGTAGGAGTCTGGGCCGTATCTCAGTCCCAATGTGGCCGTACACCCTCTCAGGCCGGCTACCCGTCGACGCCTTGGTAGGCCATTACCCCACCAACAAGCTGATAGGCCGCGAGCTCATCTTGCACCGAAAAAACTTTCCAACCACCACACTAAAGGCAGTTCATATCCGGTATTAGACCCAGTTTCCCAAGCTTATCCCAGAGTGCAAGGCAGATCACCCACGTGTTACTCACCCGTTCGCCACTCGAGTACCAGTGCAAGCACTGGCCTTTCCGTTCGACTTGCATGTGTTAAGCACGCCGCCAGCGTTCGTCCTGAGCCAGGATCAAACTCTCCACAAAAAAGGCCGTGAAAAGCCCAAACCTA
>NZ_KV827300.1:0-417 GCF_001836065.1 Corynebacterium sp. HMSC035E02 | reverse complement strand
CCAGGTTCTTCGGGTGGGTTGGCCCGCCTTCGGCCCAGTTGTGTCGGTGATCCAACTGGCTGAGAAAAGCAGGCTCGCCACAGCCGCCGACCCGGCAGGTACCGTCGCGTCCTTCGACAAGTTTGCGCATGATGATTCCTGGCTGGTAGCCATCGGCTTCTTTTATCTCTTCGGTTAAATCCCGCATCTTGTCATGTGGCATGGGCTCAGCTCGCCAGCCGAAGCCTTCAATAAAGGTCGGTGCATCCTCAATATCGCAGGCCTGGTAGGTGTGGAGCACCACCGTAGCTGGTGGCTGTATTTCACCGGAAAGCAGTTTGATGACTGCCTCAGCGACAGTGATGTCTTCCTTGGTTGCGGTCTGGTGGATGAAGGCATCGAGTTTAATGCCGGTGTCTTCCCCAACCTGCAGTTCCA
>NZ_KV827299.1:0-25668 GCF_001836065.1 Corynebacterium sp. HMSC035E02 | reverse complement strand
GTGCCGAAACGAATGTTCACTATCTTACCTAGTGGCCTGCCCAGCACCAAAACTAACGGCAGCGCCCACCGCCGTGGACCGCGAGGGTCCGCAGTGGTGGGCGCTGTCAGAGAGAGGTGTGCGCTAGGCTCCGTACACGGAAGCCTCAAGGTATTCCTTGACGGCGGATTCGTGAACGCGGAACGAGCGTCCCACGCGCACTGCCGGCATGTCACCTGCATGAACCAACCTGTACACCGTCATCTTGGAGACACGCATGATCTCCGCAACTTCGGCGATGGTCAGGAAAGTTCCCTTATCTTCATTCGTCATAGTTTATTTAACCCTTCAGCACGTGACGCGCTGTAGGCTTCCCCTCCCACAGGACTATCACGCACGCGCTCCTGCCAGCTTAGCGTGAAACCTGTGACTAATGCGACCCAAGTGCTAATTTTTTCCTCTTTCACACCGTTGTTCCCCATCAAGCCCGAATGACAACAGGTGTCACATCGCTCCCAGGGCGGTGGAGAACTCTAGGCAAGTTCCTGCGCACGCTGGGAACATGCCTCAGCGGCGCGGAAAAAGGCGCCTCGAAGTCCGGACTCCTCGAGCTCGCGAAGGGCAGCGGCAGTGGTTCCCCCCGGGGAGGTTACCCCTGCGCGCAAAGCGACCGGATCCTTACCGGATTCAGCCAACATTTCACCCGCGCCCTGTGCAGTGCGGGTGGCCAGCTTCTCGGCAACGTCGCGGGTGAGGCCGAGTTGTACGCCGGCATCAATGAGCGCTTCGGTGACTAGGAAGTAGTAGGCAGGTGCAGAGCCGGCCAGGGCGGTAGCGGCATCGATGTGTTTTTCTTCGATGACGGCGACCTCACCGACGGCCTCCAGCAGTTTGACCACGCCGTCGAGCTGCTCCTTCGTGACGTGGGAACCACCCGCGCAGGTGCACATGCCCTTGCCCACCAACATGGGGGTATTCGGCATGACGCGGACGACGGGCACGCCCTCGCCTGCGGCCTTCTCCAGGGTGTCGAGGGTCAGACCAGCCGCCATGGAGGCAACCACCGCTGTCTTGGGGATGTCGAGCCCATCGAGAAGTTCCTCGATGGCATAGGGCTTCACACACGCAAAGATGTAGTCGGCGCCGTCGATCGCCGCAGCATTATCGCTGGTAACACTTACGCCGTAAGCGTCCTTCAGCTCCTCACCACGCTCGGAGCGGCGGTTGGTCACCACAATGTCCGCGGCCTCGTAGCCTGCGTTCACCAGCCCGGAAACTAGGGCTTCGCCGATTTGTCCTCCACCAAGTACTGCAATTTTTGTCATGCATCCCAGGGTGCCAGAAAGGCTAGGATGCGGCCACCAGGTCAAGGCTGTGCACGCAGGCTGACCCCGCGCATGCAAAAGGCATCTGTCAGAAGGCGTTTTCAGGGGCAAAGATACCTTGTGACAGATGCCTTATGAGAAGGTGTCCTATGGAGCTAATTCTTACATCACAACGAGCAGCGGGCCGAAGGTAAGCACGAGGCCGGCAACGGCTGCGAGGAACATCGACAAACCATCGCGGCTGGTACGCAGTGCGTGGACGATTCCGACGATGACGCCAGTGACGACGACGCCGAGCACGACGACGACTAGGCGGTCGAAGCGGTCCCAGAGAATTTCAAAGCCCTTGAATACGATTGCACCGAGCACGATACCCACGAGGGCGAGCAGGACGACGGCGAAGGGGTTGAGCTTGCCCTCCTCCTCGTCGTCGTAGTCTTCGTCGTACTCTTCACGGTCCTGATCGACTGCCTCGAGCTCCCCCGTGGTGAAGGTGTCATCCTCGGTTGCTACCGCAGCCGCCGGTGCGGTCTTGTCAGCGACCTTTGTTTCGACCTTATCGTCGGTTTTTTCTTCGACCTTCGACTCGGCCTTAGCCTCAGTCTTCTTTGCCTCAGCCTTCTCCTTAGGCTCGTCCTTGACCTTTTGGATAACACGCGTGTCCTCATCAGAGGGCTGGGAGCGCTTGGTCTCCGGCTCAGCTGACTTCTCTACTGGGACAGCAGCAGCCTGAGGCTTGTCAGCCTTCTTCTTGGATTCCTCCTGCTGAGGAGTCTCCTGCTTAGGCTGTTCCTTCTGCTCCTTCTTCGGTGCAGGAATGACCGGGGCCGTTTCGTCAATGGAGACGCTGGAGTGCTTTGCCTCGGCCGGAGTTGCCTTGACCCTCTCAAGATTGCCGGTCAGCTCCGCAACCGAGATGCCGCCTTCATCAAGGCTGCGACGACGGCGGCGCGGGGCCTTCTCCTCGCCGGGTCGGTTCTTCGCGTTACGGGCCAGCAGCTCCGCAACTGTCAACTGTTTCTTGTCAGCCACGTTTCTTTCCTATTCCAGTCCCTTATCGGTACGGCGCAAAATGACACCTTCTCGGAGAGCCCAGGGGCAGATCTCCAACTTTTCGATTCCCAGGGCACGCATGCTCGCCTCGGCAACAAGCGCGCCGGCGACGATCTGATGCGATCGGGTAGAACTTACACCCTCAAGGTCTGCCCTGTCAGCTGCAGTCATACGAGAGATGAAGGAAATCAGCTGGCGCAGACCCGGTGCAGTGAGGGTGCGCTTGACGTAGGGACCCGCCGATGACGGTGCGGCACCGGTCAAACGAGCCAGCGTGCGGAAGGTTTTCGAAGTTCCTACGGCCAAACCAGCGGGGCCCAGTGCGCGCATTTTATCGGCCACGCCGACCAGTTCCGCGTCAATGTAATCCCGCAGCAAGTTCACCTTGGACTTCTCCGGCGGGTCCGTATCAAACCAGTTGTGGGTCAGGCGGCCAGCTCCCAGGTCGAGGGAGAAGGCCATCTCCGGATGCTCGTCGGTACCGGTGGATAGCTCCAGCGAGCCACCACCAATATCGAGGTTGGTAATGCGGCCAGCGGACCAGCCGTACCAGCGACGCGCTGCCAGGAAGGTCAAGCGCGCTTCCTCTTCGCCCGACAGGATCTCTAGGCGCACGCCGGTTTGCTTTTCCACTTCGTCAAGGACCTTGGCCGAGTTCGTGGCCGAGCGCACGGCGGAGGTAGCAAAGGCGATGAATTCATCACAGCCCAGCTTCTGGCCCAGCTCAGCGGCCTCACCCACGGCGGAAATGAGCTTCTTCATGCCCTTCTCGTGGATGTTGCCGTCCTTGTCTAGCTGTTCCACCAGACGCAGCGGGGTCTTCCAATCGCTCATCGGCGAAGGCCGCCCACCGGTTGCGGCGTCGACCGCAACAAGATGGACGGTATTACTTCCGACGTCTAATACACCTAATCGCACGCCTCCAGAGTAGTAGGTCTACCGTGGGTAGGTGTGAATCGCCCGAAATCGAATGAAGTTTACCTGGGTTTTCCTGCCTCCTCCCCTGCGGCAGCATCCATCTTGGCCGGCCGCGAAAAGGCCCCCGACTTCCCCAAAGAGTGGTTTGAATTTACTGATCCGAACGATCCACTCCATGTCTTCTCTATCGACCTGACCTGGCTCGAATCGCACTATGCCTGCCAGTTTGGGACCGAGAGGTGCCACGGCATCGATAAGCAACAGCCCGACGTCGGCTGCTGCGTGCACGGTGCGTACATGGCTGATGAGACAGACAGAGAGCAGCTTCACGACGCCGTCTCCCGCATGCCCGCCCGCTTCTGGCAGCACCGCCCAGAGGGGGTAGATGAATTCCTCCAACACGGAGAACCTGAGGAGCTGGAACCCTGGCTGGAATGGGATGAGCTCGACGGCGATGATGGCGAGCCGGAACCCGCGCTAAAGACGCCGCTTGTCGACGGCGCCTGCATCTTCGCTAACCGTGCCGGCTGGCCCACGGGCGCGGGCTGCGCTATCCACCAATGGGCGCTCGAGGCGGGCGAGGAGCTTACCGTGGTCAAGCCCGAGGTGTGCTGGCAGCTGCCCATTCGCCGACACGAAGACTATGAGGAGCGCCCCGACGGGGAGGAAATCCTGCGGACCACTATCGGCGAATACGATCGCCGCGGGTGGGGCAACGGCGGCGAGGACTTCGATTGGTATTGCTCGGCGGATCCCTCCTGCCACATAGCGGATGAGCCGCTGTGGAAGTCACAGAAAACCGAGCTCATCGCGCTACTTGGCGAGGAGAGCTACGAGATTCTGGCCAAGCACTGCGAGGCTCGGGCGCGCTCCGGGGTCGACTTCCCGCGGCACCCGGCGGACCCCCGCGCTTAAGCCTCGAACTTGTAGCCGAGGCCGCGCACCGTCACGAGCTGCTGCGGGTGGGAAGGCTCGGCTTCGATCTTGGAGCGCAGGCGCTTGACATGAACGTCGAGAGTCTTGGTGTCACCCACGTAGTCGGCGCCCCAGATACGGTCGATGAGCTGTCCGCGGGTCAACACGCGCCCAGCGTTGCGCAGCAAGTACTCGAGAAGGTCGAATTCCTTGAGCGGCATGGAGACCGGTTCACCGGCGACGAGCACGGTGTGTCGCTCGACGTCCATGCGCACACGGCCGCCTTCTAGAATCTGATCGTCCGGTTCCTCCTCGGCGTTGTCAGAGGAAACGTCGTGGCCGCGGCGCAGCACCGCACGGATGCGGGCGATGAGCTCACGGGAGGAATAAGGCTTGGTCACATAATCATCCGCGCCGAGCTCTAGGCCCACGACCTTGTCAATCTCTGAGTCGCGCGCGGTCACCATGATCACCGGCACGGAGGACGTCGTGCGCAATTGCTTGCAGACGTCGGTTCCAGACATTCCCGGCAGCATAAGGTCCAGCAGGACGATGTCTACGTTATTTGCCGCAAACTGTTCGAGCGCGCTGGGCCCGTCTGGGGCGAGGAGTACGTCGAATCCCTCCTTTCGGAGGAGGAAGGCGAGGGGATCGGCCAGCGACTCTTCATCTTCAACGATGAGGATGGTGGTCATTGCGCTTTATCCTTTCGACGAGCTGCTACACGCGCCACGGCGCGCTGCAAACCAGGGGCGGCAGAGCTGACGGCTCCGTCTTCTATATTATCCCGATTAATAAGATTATCTGTTGGCTTTTCTTCCGCATATATAGGGAGCTCGATAGTGAACGTCGAGCCGGTGCCAGGACGCGACCACAGCTTGATGTTGCCGCCGTGATTAGCCACGACGTGCTTCACAATGGCCAGGCCCAGGCCCGTTCCGCCGGTCTGCCGGGAGCGCGCCTTGTCCACGCGGAAGAAGCGTTCAAACACGCGCTTTTGATCCTCTGGGGCGATGCCAATGCCGCGGTCCGTGACGCGAATGTGAACGACCTTCCCGCCGACCACCTTCTGCGTTACCGACACCGGTAGTTCATCTGGCGAATAGTGGATGGCGTTGGAGATCAGGTTGGAAATCGCCGTCACCAGGAGGGACTTATCTCCCATCACCTTGACGCCTGCGGATTCGCCGCGGGTGAGCTGGTTGTGGTGGGAATCGGCAGCGAGTTGGTTGCGGGTGATGGCTTCATCAATGACCTCATCGAGGTCGAGCGGCTCCATCTCCGGGAGGGCCTCCGCACCCTGCAGCTTGGACAGGGAGATGAGCTCGCTGACCATGTCCGCCATGCGCGCCGCTTCCTTCTGCACCTTGCTACCGAAGTACTCGACATGCTCGGGGTCCCCGGTGTCCTGGAGGAGTGCCTCGGCCAGCAGGGCGATGCCTCCCACTGGGGTCTTCAACTCGTGAGAAACATTGGCCACAAAGTCGCGGCGAGCGGATTCCATGCGCACCGATTCGGATTCGTCGGTGCCGTAGACGATGACGAAGCGATCATCGTTGAGCGTCAGCGGCTGGACCACTGCGCGCACCTGAATCACGCGGTTACCGGTGCGCCGTTTGGGGATGGCGAGGTCCAGTGTGCGGGTCTCTTTGTCTTCAAAGACCTCTTCTGCGACCTTCCAAATGTCGGGGTTCACCGCACGGTCGTGCACCATCGACATTTCATGGGCAGCGGGGTTAGAGAAGATGACCTCTTTCGTGCGCGAAAGCACAGTCATTCCAGATGGGGAACCCCCCACGGCGAGGTGCAGAACCTGGCTAACACTGGTGACCTGGTTAGCGTCTGCATCACGAACGCGGCGGCGCTCCATCCGTTCACGGATCCGGGTGATCACCGGTATGGCCAGGCCGCAGGCCACCACACCGGCGAGGAAAGCGAGTACCAGTTCCACAATCATTCACACCCCTAGAAAGAATCCCCAAGGAGTATAGGCTCCCTGGGGATCGTGCGCAGCACGCAGCTTCCTGGGCGGTTACTTCTTTCCGCCCTGGGCAGCCACGGCAGCGGCGCCGGCAGCAGCAGCTTCCGGATCCAGGTACGTGCCGCCCGGGTTCACAACCGAACCGTCCTCGGTGATCTCGTAAACCAGCGGGATACCGGTCGGAATATTGAGGCCGGCAATCTCCTCATCGGAGATCTGGTCTAGGTGCTTGACCAGCGCACGCAGGGAGTTACCGTGCGCGGCGATGAGAACGGTCTCGCCCTTCTTGGCGCGCGGAAGGATCTCCTCCTCGAAGTAAGGAACGAAGCGCTCGACGACGTCCTTCAGGCACTCGGTGCGCGGGACGGTCTCCAGGTTGGCGTAGCGGACGTCGTTGGCCTGGGAGTACTCGGAAGAGTCCTCCAGCTCCGGCGGCGGGGTGCCGTAAGAACGGCGCCATGCCATGAACTGCTCCTCGCCGTACTTATCCTTGGTCTCTGCCTTGTTAAGGCCCTGCAGGGCGCCGTAGTGGCGCTCGTTGAGGCGCCAGTCGCGCACAACCGGGATCCAGTGGCGGTCAGCCGCGTTGAGTGCAATATTGGCGGTGCGGATGGCACGGCGCAGCAGGGAGGTGTAGACGATATTCGGCAAGATGCCCTGTTCCTTGAGCAGCTCGCCGCCACGCTTGGCCTCGCCCTCGCCCTTGGCGGTGAGGTTGACGTCAACCCAACCGGTGAACTGGTTGGACTCGTTCCATTCGGACTGTCCGTGTCGAAGTAGAATCAGCTTTCCGTTACTCATAAACACCAGCATGCCACGTTTTTCGACAGCCCGCCTGTGAACCCGAGCACATCACCCCTAAGTGTGGGTTTATGCCCACTTGTGTGGGATTAATATCCGATTGCCCGGCGCGCGTGGCAATCCGGAATCTCGATACTCATCGCATCGGCGTAAATATTCTCCAACTGGGTGGCGGCCGCTGCCCAACTGAACTGCTGGGCGTGATCGACGGCGGCTTCTCCCATGGCGATGCGGCGGGGGTCGTCGTCAAGCAGCTGTTCCAATGCGTCCGCCCAGTCCTGCGCTGAGTGTGAGTGGACGAGCAAGCCCGTGTCACCGTCCGCGACGGCGATGGGCAGCCCACCGACGGCCGCCGCCACCACGGGAGTTCCGGAGGCCTGCGCTTCCATGGCCACCAGCCCGAAGGACTCGTTATAGCTGGGCACCGCAACAATGTCCGCAGCCTGGTAGATGGCCACGAGCTCTTGGGGTGGGCGCGGGCTCAGGAAACGCACGACGCGCTCCACCCCCAGCTCGCGGGCAAGGTTGTGGTAGGCATCCGGCGAGGAATTCGCCCCGGAGGCACCACCACAGATGACCACGCGCAGGCGGCGATCCGGATCGCGCTCCATCAGCTCCGCGGCGGCGCGGATGAGCACGTCGGGGCCCTTGAACTTTTGCAGGCGGCCCACGAACGCCACCACCTTGGTGTGCAGCGGGATGCCCAGCTGGCGGCGCGCGCGTTCCGTCATGCGGTCCGTTCCCGGGGTATACAGCTCGGTGTCCGCCCCCGGGGAGACCACGACGATATTCTCCGGCGAGGCGTCGTAGTGCTCGATCAGATCGCGGGTTTCCTGGGCGGTGTTGACCACCAGGATGTCGGCGTTATCCACCAGTTGCTGCTCGCAAATGCGACGTGCCTCGGTTTCCGGGGTGTCATCGAGCGTGCGGTGCACGTTCTTCACGGCAGCCAAGGTGTGCGCGGTATGGACGAGAGGGATATCCCACAGATCGCGCAACAACCATCCCACCTGGCCGGAGAGCCAGTAGTGGGAGTGGATGACGTCATACTCCACATCAAAACAGCGCGCGAAGTTGAAAATGCCGCCCGTGAACGCGGCCAGCTGGGTGGGCAGCTCCTCTTTACTGAGACCTTCATAGGGCCCCGCCACAATGTTGATGACGCGCAGGCGCTCCTCGACGTCCACCACTTCCCCCTGACTGGGGCGCGTAGCGCGAGTGAAAATATCGACCTCCACGCCGAGGCGCGCGAGCTGACGGGCAGTGTTGAGGACGTAGACGTTCATGCCGCCCGCGTCCCCGGCTCCGGGCTGCTCGAGGGGCGAGGTGTGCATGGAAATCATCGCGATGCGCATAGTTTTCCAGTGTATCCCGAAACAACCCGCGTTATACTGGCCCGTACCTTAACCTACGCGACCGAAAGGTGAATCGATGTCGGCATACGAGTCCAAGGCGTGGCTGAAGTACTACCCAGAATGGACCCCGCACACCCTGGAGTACGGAGACACCACGCTTCTCGACGTCTACGACAACAACCTCGCGCTTCATCCCGATAAGCCGGCAACCTACTTTTTCGGTCGCACGCAAACCTACGCCGAGCTGGACAAGCAGGTCCGCCGCGCAGCCGCCGGTCTGCGCGCCTTCGGCGTGCGCCCGGGAGACCGCGTTGCCATCGTCGCCCCCAACTGTCCACAGTTCATCTCTGCTTTCTGGGCCGTGCTTAAGCTGGGCGCCATCGCGGTGCTGCACAACCCGCTCTACACCGCCCACGAGCTGGAGGGTCTGTTTAAGAACCACGGCGCGCGAATCGCCATCGCGTGGGATAAGACGGCCTCCACGTTGGAGAAGCTGCGCCCGACGACCTCCCTGGAGACCGTCGTCTCCATCAACATGATCAACGCGATGCCGACTCCGCAGCGCCTGGCCCTGCGCCTGCCTATTCCGCCGTTGAAGTCCAAGCGCGATCAGCTCACCGCCCCAGCTCCGAATACGGTGCCGTGGGAATCCCTCGTTGGCAACGCCATCGGCGGCGATGGTTCCGATGTCATCACCCCGGAAGAAGTCACCAAGGACACCACCGCGCTCATCCTCTACACCTCCGGCACCACCGGCAACCCCAAGGGCGCGGAGCTGACCCACGGCAACCTCTTCTCCAACCTCTTGATGGGCAAGCACTGGGTACCGGGCTTGGGTGATTCCCCCGAGCGCATGCTCGCCGCACTCCCCTTCTTCCATGCCTACGGCCTGACCATGAACGCCACCCTGGCGCCGCTCATCGCCAGCGAATTGGTGCTGCTTCCTAGCCCGCAGATGCCGCTCATCATGGACCTGATGAAGAAGCACACCCCGACCTGGGTTCCGGGTGTACCGACCTTGTACGAGCGCATCGTGGCAAAGGCGGAAGAAGACGACGTTTCCCTCGACGGCGTGCGCGCGGCCTTCTCCGGTGCGTCCACCCTGCCGGTCAACACCGTGGAGAAGTGGGAGAAGTACACCGGCGGCATGCTCGTGGAAGGCTATGGCCTCACGGAGTGTTCGCCGATCATCGTGGGTAACCCCATGAGCGATGATCGCCGCCCCGGCTACGTGGGAATCCCTTTCCCGGACACGGAGATTCGCATCGCCAACCCGGACAACCTGGATGAGACCATGCCCGATGGTCAGGAGGGCGAGGTTCTCGCTCGCGGCCCGCAGATTTTCAAGGGTTACTTCGGCGATGAGGAAGCCACTAAGAAAGCCTTCCACAATGGCTGGTTCCGCACGGGTGATATGGGCGTGATGGAAGAGGACGGTTTCATCCGTCTAGTCAGCCGCATCAAAGAAATCATCATCACCGGTGGCTTCAACGTCTACCCGGGCGAGGTTGAGGAAACACTGCTGGACCACCCGGACGTGGCGGAGGCCGCCGTGGTGGGCCGCCCGCGTTCGGACGGCTCCGAGGACGTCGTGGCCTGCATCGTGCTGAACGACGGCGCCGCGCTCGATCCCGACGGCCTCAAGAGCTTCTGCCGCGAGCGCCTCACCCGCTACAAGGTTCCGCGCACCTTCTACCACTTCGAGAAGCTGGCCACGGACCAGCTGGGCAAGATTCGCCGCCGCGAGGTTCAGCAGGATCTGCTCGAGCGTCTCAAGGCCGAGAAGTAGCACTCCATAACCCCGGAGCGATCCCTGCGTGATAAACGCACATCGCCGGGGTTATTGCATGCTCACTGCTTTAAGCAACTTTGCTAAGTTTTGCGAGACTTCTGTCACAGATTGGTTATACTGTTCCAAACATAACAAGTTTGACCACCTAAGGAGTTCGTGAACATGACCGAATCCCCTGCCCAGGCCTCCTCCGCCTTTGAGTCGAAAGCCTGGCTCCAGTATTACCCTGAGTGGACTAAGCCCAATCTGGATTACGGCACCGAAACGCTCTTGGACTCCTACCGAGAAACCGTGGAAGAGTTCGGCGAAAGGCCCGCCACGTGGTTCTTTGGCCGCCAAATGACCTACCGCGAACTCGATACCCACGTGCGCGCCGCCGCGGCGGGCCTCAAAGCCTTCGGTATTCGCCCCGGCGATCGCGTCGCCGTAGCGCTCCCCAACTGCCCCCAGCACGTGGCGGTCTTCTACGCCATCTTGAAACTCGGGGCGACCGTCGTGGAGCACAACCCGCTCTACACCGCGGCTGAGCTCGAGCCCCTCTTCCAAGATCACGCCGCCCGCGTGGCCGTGGTGTGGGATAAGGCGAGCCCGGTCTTTGAGGAGCTGCGTGATACCACGCCGCTAGAAACGATCGTTACAGTCAACATGATCGAGGCCATGCCGCGCCCCAAGCAGCTGCTACTGCGCTTGCCACTTCCCATCATTAAGGACAAGCGCGCCGAACTTTCAGTTCCCGCCCCTAACACCGTTCCGTGGAGCACGCTCACTGGGCGCGCCATCGGCGGACAAGGCCAGAAGCTACAGGATGCCAAGGTCAACCGCGAAGATACCGCGCTGATCCTTTACACCTCCGGAACCACTGGCAAGCCCAAAGGCGCGGAGTTAACCCACTCCAACCTGTACTGCAACATGAAGATGGCGGAAGCGTGGGTCCCCGAAATCGGCAAGAAGCCCGAGCGCATGCTCGCTGCCCTCCCCCTCTTCCACGTCTATGGCCTCACCCTCATCGCAGCCCTCGGCGTACACATTGGCGGCGAGTTGGTCCTCACCCCGGCGCCAAAGATTCCGCTGCTCCTCGACATTATGAAGAAGCGCCGCCCCACGTGGATGCCGGGTGTGCCCACGATCTACTCCAAGGTCATGGAGGCAGCCAAGGAACAGAACATCGATCTCCATGGCATCGAAAACAGTCTCTCGGGTGCAGCGGCGTTGCCAGAGGACATCGTTGAGGAATGGGAAACACTCACCGGTGGCCTACTCGTGGAAGGCTACGGGCTCACGGAAACCTCGCCGATTGTCGCTGCAAACCCGCTCAACACGAGCCGCCGCCCCGGCTACATCGGCATTCCCTTCCCGGATACCGAGGTGCGCATCGGCAACCCAGACAACCTCAGCGAGACCCAGCCGGATGGCACCGCGGGCGAGCTCCTCGTGCGCGGCCCGCAGGTATTCAAGGGTTACTTCAACATGCCTGAGGCCACCGAGCAGTCCTTCCACGATGGTTGGTACCGCACGGGCGACATGGCGATCATGGAATCCGATGGCTTCATCAAGATCGTCTCCCGCATCAAGGAGATGATCATTACCGGCGGCTTCAATGTGTACCCGGCCGAGGTGGAAGACGTTATCCGCCAGCACCCGGACGTCACCAACGTGGCCATCGTCGGCCGCCCGCGCGCGGATGGCTCCGAGGATGTCGTGGCCTGCATCATCCTGGAGGATGGCGCGGTGCTCGATCCGGAGGGCCTCAAGGACTACTGCCGCGAGCGCCTGACCCGCTACAAGGTACCGCGCACCTTCTACCACTTCGAGCACCTGGCCTCCGACCAGCTGGGCAAGGTCCGCCGCCGCGAAGTGCAGAAGGACCTCCTGAAACTGCTCGGCGAAGAGGCTCCCGCCTAGGCCGCGCGGTCGATATAGCGCATCACACGCGTGGGGTTGAAGGTTCGGTAGAACGCTTCACCAGCCCGGACAAGCTGGCTCACCAACGTGCTGAGCTGCCAATCTAGCTGTTCGTCGGTGTAGCCCCACTTCGTGGGAATGCGGGCCGTGGTCACCAAAACGAGGTCCTGCTCTTGGCCGCCATCGAGGTTTACCGCCTCGATGCGCGCGGAGTAAACGTATTGATCATCGTTCATAAACTCAGCCCAGCGCACGAGCGCATCCAGGTCACACGCGCAGCGGCCGGAGGGGGTGACGAGGCTGAGCTCAATATCCCCGGAGCCATCGAGGGCGGATTCAATGGCGATCGTGTGCTCATTGATGAGGATGCTCACGGCCCCGTTCTTGTTATCCACCACGTGGATGGGCGTGCCGATCATCGCCAAGCGTGTGGCGCGTTCATGTACCCGCCACATCCCCACTACTGACACCCCATAGGCCTCACTGAAATAGTGAGGCGACACCGGCTTGAGCCCAGAGCCTTTCCGCGGCTTTGAGCGATCTTCCGGAAATTGCTCATCCAAGCGCGCGAAGACCGCTGACATCTCGGCCGCATAGCCCGCGATAATGCTCTTGAGCTGAGCATTCGTGGCCGTCGACGGCAGATAGGGCGGCGCGAAGACCCGCAGGTGGGTATGCATAGCGGAGCTTCCACAGGGCTCGGCCACGAGGCTGCCGGATATTGCACCGCCGTTGAGATCGTTGACTTCCATACGCAACGGCTGCCGGTCCGGGTCGAAGCACACCGCGCCGCCCCAATACCCAAGGACGCAGAGGCCGCCCATCTCTTCGTTGACGTCGATGCTTAAGAATCCGCCCGCAATCTTGATGGTGGGCATGCCGGTCGAGGAATCCTCCTCAAGCTTTCCGGCCAGCTTGGTCATGGTTTTGATAACTCGGCTTTTGCTGAGCCGAGCCGGTGTCTTAGTCGTTTTCTCTGGTGTTGATTGAGACATAGTCCCCCCTAGTTTTTCTTTTCATTCATGCTGCGCGGGCCGATGCCGAGCCACCCCTGCTCCTCCCCGAGCCGCTGCAGTGAGCCCGAGGATACAAAAGGTTGGGCAACTTCGCGCGGCGAGCGCTGAGAAAGAGTGCCCCCGCCACCAAACGTGAGAAAAACCTCACATTTTCCGCGCGGGAGACAGCTTTGCGCGAAAGCTTCGACTACGGTGGCACATCATGATTGTTCTGTAGGGCTAACTAATCCTGCCCACAGCTCTTCATAAAACCGTTCCCCATCAGCTCAAAAGAGGAAAGATGCCTGTTACTATGCTGCATTCCATGCCCCGCCCGGCCGTGCTTTTCGCCGGACAAGGCTCCGATTGGCAGGGTTTCATCACCACCGCCGCGCAGACTGCCGCCACCGCTGACTCCCTGCGCGAGGCCCTCGCCCAGGCCCGCAGCCTCACCGGCCCCGCCGCACGCACCATTGCCTCCACGTGCCCTGGCGCACTTGAGCGCCTCGAGCAGCTCATTGATGGTTCCGTCGAGCCCAATTCCCTCGACTCTCTGCCGGCAGTGTCCATCCCCGGCATCGTCCTTGGCCAGATTGCTGCCATCGAGCAGCTGCGTGATCTCGGCGTCGACATCGACGAGCGCGCTGGGCATTCGCAGGGAAGCTTGGGCGAGATGGCCGTCGACAAGCCAGTAGAAGCCCTGGCTCTGGCCATCCTGATGGGCACCGCAGCCAGCGCGGTCAACGGCTCCGACCCGCGCCCCCAGATGCTGTCCATCCGGGGCCTGGAGCGCAGCTTCGTCACTGAGCACCTACACGGCACCGCAGCCATCGCCGTGGTCAACGGCCGCCGCCACTTCGCGCTGTCCGGCAACCCGGAGGACCTGGCTGCCACCCGCACCGCCATCGAAGAGGCCGTGAAGAGCTTCAACGCCGAGCTGGAGAAGCGCACCATCGGTGGCGATGAGCTCAGCCCGCGCTTCGATGAGCTGCCCGTGGCCCTTCCCTTCCACAACGCGGTTCTCGCGCCGGCGGCTGAGCGCACCGTGGCGCTGGCTCAGAAGTGCGGCCTCGACGTGGATGAGGCCCGCACCCAGGCCGAGGCCATCCTGGTCAACGAACACGACTGGCCGGCCACGCTGGCCGCGCTCAACTCCGAGCACCTCATCGTTCTCGACCGCGCCTTGGCGAACATCACCCGCCGCGTGGTGCAGGGAACCGGGGTGACGGTGGTCTCCGCCGCCACCCCGCAGGAGCTCGATGCGCTGGCGACGCCGGGCAATGAACTGCCCAAGGCCCTGAACTACGCTGACTTCGCCCCGCGCACCATCGAGCTTCCGAACGGCCGCACCTATACCCAGACCCGCTTCTCCGATCTCACGGGCCTGTCCCCGATCATGCTGGGTGGCATGACGCCGACCTCCGCTGATGGAGAGATCGTGGCCGCGGCAGCCAACGCCGGCCACTGGACGGAGATGGCCGGCGGCGGCATGTACTCCGATGAGGTTTTCCGCGCCCACCTGGCCACAATGGAGCAGCACCTGCGCCCGGGCCGCACGGCGCAGTTCAACACCATGTTCTTCGACCGCTTCCTGTGGAACCTCCACTTCGGCCAGGCGCGCATCGTGCCCAAGGCGCGCGCGGCCGGTGCGGCTTTCAACGGCGTGTGCATCTCCGCCGGCATTCCGGAAGTAGAGGAGGCCGGCGAGCTGCTGGACCGCCTCCACGCCGACGGTTTCCCCTTCATCTCCTTCAAGCCCGGTACCGCAAAGCAAATCCGCGATGTCCTGGCCATCGCCACGGCCTACCCGGAGGATCGCATCATCATGCAGGTCGAGGACGGCCACGCCGGCGGCCACCACTCCTGGGTCAACCTGGATGACATGCTGCTGGATACCTACGCCGAAATCCGCCAGCACCCCAACGTCTACCTGGCAGTCGGCGGCGGCATCGCCTCCCCGGACCGCGCCACCTCCTACCTCACCGGTGAGTGGGCGAAGAAGCACGGTATGCCGGCCATGCCTGTCGACTCCGTCTTCCTCGGCACCGTCGCCATGGCCACCAAGGAGGCCAAGGCCACTGATTCGGTGAAGGACCTGCTGGTCAACACCGCCGGTATCAGCCCGGAGCAGAACGACGGCTGGGTAGGCCGCGGCACCGGTGCGAACGGCGTGGCATCCTCGCAGTCCCACCTTTTGGCAGATATCCACGACCTCGATAATTCCTTCGCCGCAGCTTCTCGTCTGATTACGAGCCTGAGCATCGAGGAGTACCCAGCACACCGCCAGGAAATCATCGACGCCCTGGCCAAGACCTGCAAGCCCTACTTCGGCGATGTCGAGTCCATGACCTACGCCGAGTGGATCGAGCGTTTTGTGACGCTGGCCCACCCGTTTGTGGATCCGAGCTGGGATGACCGTTTTCTCGATCTCCTGCACCGCGTCGAAGCCCGCCTGAACCCAGCGGATCACGGCCAGATTGAAACCCTCTTCACCTGTGTTGAGGACGTTCACGATGCGCCGCAGGCCGTGGCCAAGCTGCTGGATGCTTACCCCGCCGCACGCACCACCGAGGTCTCGGCGCGCGATGCCGCCTGGTGGATTTCCCTGCACTACAAGCACGTCAAGCCCATGCCGTGGGTGCCGGCCCTGGACGGTGACCTGAAGTCCTGGTTCGGCAAGGACACGCTCTGGCAGGCGCAGGATGAGCGCTACACCGCTGACCAGGTGCGCATCATCCCCGGCCCCGTGGCCGTGGCGGGCATTACCAAGAAGAACGAGCCGGTTGCAGACCTGCTTGCCCGCTTCGAACAGGCCACCACGGATGCGCTGCTGGAGCAGGGATCGACCCCGCAGAAGGCTTTCTCCCGCCTGAATTCCGCCGCCGATGAGGCCGCGTTCCTGCGTACTTCCCCGACCCTGCTGTGGCACGGCCACCTCATGGCCAACCCGGCTTATGAGATGGATGAGAACGCCTTCGACCTGCGCCAGGATGCCGAGGGCAACTGGGAGATCGTCATCACGGCCGACTCCTACTGGGATGACCTGCCGGAGGAGCAGCGCCCCTTCTACGTCCGCGAGGTCACCGTCCCTGTGGACCTGCCGGAGGATGTAGCCACGGGTGGCTCCCCGGTGGTCTCCGAGGAGCGCCTGCCCAACTCCGTCTTCACCCTCCTGGAGGGCCTGGCTGGTGTCGGCTCCACGGCGGAGCAGGGCGATGAAATCACGGAGATGCCCACCGTCGAGTCGGGCTACTCCTTCCACTTCCCTGCCTCGCTGCTCTCCGCACACAGCGCGGTGACCTGCGGCGATGCTGCAGCCGAGAAGGCCGGCACCCCGGATGTTCTGGTCGGCCCGTGCTGGCCGGCCATCTACGCCGCGCTCGGCTCCGGCCGCCTGGAGGACGGCTACCCGGTCATCGAAGGCCTGCTCAACGCGGTGCACCTGGACCACGTCATCGACCTGCGCGTGCCGCTGGAGCAGCTTGCCGACGGCCGCCAGATCGACGTCACCTCCTCCTGCACCGCCATCGAGGAATCCGTCTCCGGGCGCATCGTCACGGTGGAGCTGGAGCTCAAGGACCACGCCTCCGGTGATGTCGTGGCCACGCAGATGCACCGCTTTGCCATCCGTGGCCGCGCCACCGGCACCGCCGCACCGAGCCAAGCACCGGAGTGGGGCGGCGGCAAGTCCGCCACCAAGGTGGTGCCGACGCCGCGCTCCTTCGTCGACCGCGCCACCGTCACCGCCCCGCAGGACATGACGCCCTTCGCTCTAGTCTCCGGTGACTACAACCCGATTCACACTTCCTATAACGCGGCCCAGCTGGTGAACCTACAGGCACCGCTGGTGCACGGCATGTGGCTCTCGGCCGCCGCACAGCAAGTGGCCGGGCGCCATGGCCGCGTGGTGGGGTGGACCTACTCCATGTACGGCATGGTGCAGCTGGGCGATGACATCGAGGTCACCGTTGAACGCGTCGGCCGCAAGGGCATCCACCAGGCCCTCGAAGTCACCTGCCGCATCGACGGCGAGGTGGTCTCCCGCGGCCAGGCCCTGCTTGCCGCGCCGACCACGGCGTATGTCTACCCCGGCCAGGGAATCCAGGCCGAAGGCATGGGCAAGGGCGACCGCCAGGCCTCCCCGGCAGCGCGCGAAGCGTGGCGCCGTGCTGATGCGCATACCCGCGAGAACCTCGGCTTTAGCATCCAGAAGGTCATCGATGAGAACCCGACGGAGCTCACCGTCCGCGGCACCACCTTCCGACACCCGCAAGGCGTGCTGCACCTGACCCAGTTCACGCAGGTGGCCCTGGCTGTAGTGGCCTATGCCCAGACCGAGCGCCTGCGCGCCGAGGACGCCCTGGCCCCGACCTCCTACTTCGCCGGCCACTCCCTGGGCGAGTACACCGCGCTAGCCTCGCTGGCGAATATCTTCGACCTTGAAGGTGTCATCGACATCGTCTACTCCCGTGGTTCCGCCATGGGCAGCCTGGTCCCGCGCGATGCGGAGGGCAACTCCGAATACGCCATGGCGGCACTGCGCCCGAACATGGCGGGCATTGATGCCGACAACGTCGACGCCTGGGTGGCTGAGGTCGCCGAGGCCACCGGCGAGTTCCTGGAGATTGTTAACTACAACATCCGCGGCCAGCAGTACTCCGTCGCCGGCACCAAGAAGGGGCTCAAGGCCCTGGTGGACAAGGCCAATGCCATCGCCCCGCGCGCGGCCGTCATGGTCCCGGGCATCGACGTTCCTTTCCACTCCCGCGTGCTGCGCGAGGGCGTTCCGGCCTTCGCGGAGAAGCTCGATGAGCTCCTGCCGCAGGAGCTGGATCTGGACGCCCTGGTAGGCCGCTACATCCCGAACCTGGTGGCCCGCCCCTTCGAGCTGACCCAGGACTTCGTCGATGCCGTGGCACCGCTGGCTCCCTCCGGCAAGCTGGACGGGCTGAAGGTGGAGGACCTCTCCGAGCACGAGCTCGCCCGCCTGCTGCTCATCGAGCTGCTGTCCTGGCAGTTCGCTTCGCCCGTTCGTTGGATTGAGACCCAGGAACTCCTCTTCGGCAAGGTCGAGCAGATCATCGAGGTCGGCCTGGCTTCTTCCCCGACGCTGACCAACCTGGCCACCCGCTCGCTGGCCGTCGCCGGCATCCCGGAGGGCACCATCCGCGTGCTCAACGTGGAGCGCGACCAGGAGCAGGTCATGCTTGCCGACGTCTCCGAAGCCCCCGCCGCCGAACCGGCTCCGGAATCCGACGCCGAAGAGGCACCGCAGGCGAACGAAGCACCAGTCGAAACTGCCGAGGCTCCGGCCGCCGCACCAGCTCCTGCACCTACCGCGGCAGCTGCGAGCGACGCCCCCGAGCTGCGCTTCGGCGCCGCCGAGGCCATCATGGTGCTCTTCGCCTTCCAGAACAAGATCCGCGTGGATCAGATCGCGGACTCCGACACCGTGGAGGAGCTGACCAACGGTGTGTCCTCGCGCCGTAACCAGCTGCTCATGGACATGTCCGCGGAGATCGGCGTGCCGGCCATCGATGGCGCCGCCGATGCCGACGTGGCAACGCTGCGCGAGAAGGTCGCCACCGCCGCCCCGGGCTACTCCGCTTTCGGCCCGGTGCTGGGTGAGGCCGTCGGCGCGCGCCTGCGCCAGCTCTTCGGCGCTGCGGGCCTCAAGCCCACCGCCGTGGCGGACTACGTCACCGGCACCTGGGGCCTGCCCGAGTCCTGGGTTGCCCACGTCGAGGCTGAGATTCTGCTGGGCTCCCGCGAGGAGGACTCCGTGCGCGGCGGCTCGCTGAGCACCGTGCCGGCGAGCGCTACCTCCAAGTCCGCAGCACACGAGCTGATCGACGCCGCCGTCCAAGCCGTCGCCGCTACCCACGGTGCATCCGTGTCCAAGGGCGCGGCCGCCGGTGGTGCCGGTGGCGGTGCCGTGGTCGACTCCGCTGCGCTCGATGCCTTCGCCGAGACCGTCACCGGTGAGAGCGGCGTGCTGGCTACTGTCGCCCGCCAGGTTCTCTCCCAGCTGGGCTTGGACTCCGAACCGGAGCTCATCGAGGCACCTGATACCACCGTCATCGATGCCGTCGAGGCAGAGCTCGGCTCCGGTTGGCTCAAGTCCGTCACGCCGTCCTTTGATGCGAACAAGGCCGTGCTTTTCGACGACTCCTGGGCCATCGCCCGCGAGCGCCTCGCCCGCCTGGCACTGGGCCAGGCCGAGTACCCGGTGGACAGCTTCCGCGGTGCCGGCGAGGACCTGGCCCGTCAAGCCCGCTGGTGGAAGCGCGAGGATATCGCCAAGGCCGCCGTGGACACCACGCCCGGCGCGTTCGCCGGTGAGGTCGCCTTGGTCACGGGTGCTGCCCCTGGTTCCATCGCCACCGCGTTGGTGGAGCGCCTGCTGGAGGGCGGCGCCACGGTCATCATGACCGCCTCCCGTGTCAGCCAGGCCCGCAAGGAATTCGCGCGCACGCTCTACGCCGAGCACGGCGCTGCCGGTTCCGCCCTGTGGCTGGTCCCGGCGAACCTGTCCAGCTTCCGCGATATTGACGCGCTCATCGACTGGATCGGCTCCGAGCAGCGCGAGTCCGTGGGCAACGAGGTCAAAATCCTCAAGCCGGCCCTCACGCCGACGCTGGCCTTCCCCTTCGCCGCGCCAAGTGTCTCCGGTTCGCTGGCGGATGCCTCCGGCACCACCGAGGCCCAGGCCCGCCTGCTGCTGTGGTCCGTGGAGCGCACCATTGCGGGGCTGGCAAGGCTGAGCCAGGAGGATGTGGACAAGCGCTGCCACGTTGTCCTTCCGGGCTCGCCCAACCGCGGCACCTTCGGTGGCGACGGCGCCTACGGCGAGGTCAAGGCCGCACTCGATGCCATCCTCAACAAGTGGAAGGTCGAAGCCGGCTGGCCGCAGGGTGTCACCCTGGCGCAGGCCAAGATCGGCTGGGTCGCCGGCACGCACCTCATGGGCGGCAACGATGGGCTGGTGCCCGCTGCCGAGAAGGCTGGCATCAAGGTGTGGAGCCCGGAGGAGATTTCTTCCGAGCTCATGGACCTGGCCAGCGCCGATTCGCGCGAGCAGGCAGCGCACGCCCCGGTGGAGAAGGACCTCACCGGCGGCTTGGAGGGCTTCTCTCTCAAGGAGCTCACCGCAGATGTGGAACCGGCAGGAACCACTGGCGCAGCTGCACATGAGGAAAAGGACGCCCCCGCCACCATCACCGCACTGCCCAACCAGGTACAAGCAGTACAGCCTGGCCTGGAGGAAGAAATCGGCCAAGTCACCACGGACCTGGAGGACATGGTGGTCATCGCCGGTATCGGCGAGGTCTCCTCGTGGGGCTCCGGCCGCACGCGCTTCGAGGCCGAGTATGGCCTGCAGCGCGATGGTTCCGCGGAACTGACCGCCGCTGGCGTACTGGAGCTGGCCTGGATGACCGGGCTGGTGGAATGGCGCGAGGACCCACACCCGGGCTGGTTCGTCGTGGAGAGCGATGAGGAGATCGCCGAGGAGGACATCTTCGAGCGCTTCCGCGATGAGGTCGTCGCACGCTCCGGCGTGCGCACGCTGACGGATAAGTACCACCTCACCGACCGCGGCTCCATCGATCTCACCACCGTCTTCCTGGACCGCGACGTCACCTTCACCGTGGATTCGGAGGCCACCGCCCGCGATATCCAGGAGGCGGACCCGGAGTTCGTCAGCATCGCCGAAGTGGAGGGCGAATGGCAGGTCACCCGCCGCCAGGGTGCCACGGTCAAGGTGCCGCGCAAGGCTACGCTGACCCGCACCGTGGCCGCGCAGATGCCGGATGACTTCGACGCCGCCAAGTGGGGAATCCCGGAGCACATGCTCGACTCCCTCGACCGCATGGCGGTGTGGAACCTGGTCAGCGCGGTGGATGCCTTCACCCAGGCCGGCTTCTCCCCGGCGGAGCTGCTGCGCTCCATCCACCCGGGCCAGGTGGCCACCACGCAGGGCACAGGTATCGGCGGCATGGAGTCCCTGCACAAGGTATTCGTTTCCCGCTTCTTGGGCGAGGACCGCCCCTCCGACATCTTGCAGGAAGCACTGCCCAACGTCATCGCGGCGCACACTATGCAGTCGCTCGTGGGCGGCTACGGTTCCATGATTCACCCGATTGGTGCCTGCGCTACCGCAGCGGTGTCGATTGAGGAAGCCGTGGACAAGATTGCCCTGGGCAAGGCCGACGTGGTCGTGGCCGGCGGTATCGACGATGTCCAGGTGGAATCCCTCCAGGGCTTCGGCGATATGAACGCCACCGCGGAGACCGCGAAGATGACCGCCAAGGGAATCGATGATCGCTTCATCTCCCGCGCCAATGACCGCCGCCGCGGCGGCTTCCTCGAAGGCGAGGGTGGCGGCACGGTCCTGCTGGTTCGTGCCTCACTAGCAGCCGACTTAGGACTGCCGGTGCTCGCAGTGGTCGCGCACGCCGCCTCCTATGGCGACGGTGCCCACACCTCCATCCCGGCCCCTGGCCTGGGTGCGCTGGGTGCTGGCCGTGGTCGCGAGAACTCTCGTCTCGCACGCTCGCTGCGCGGACTGGGCCTGACGCCAAACGACGTCTCGGTCCTGTCCAAGCACGACACCTCCACCAACGCCAACGACCCGAACGAGTCCGAGCTGCACTCCATCCTGTGGCCAGCTATCGGCCGCGACGCGGACCAGCCGATGTTCGTCATCTCGCAAAAGACGCTCACCGGCCACTCCAAGGCGGGTGCCGCGCTCTTCCAGACCGGCGGTATCATCGACGTCTTCCGCACCGGCCGCATCCCGGCCAACGTGTCGCTGGACTGCGTTGATCCGCTCATCGCGCCGAAGGCGAAGAACCTGGTGTGGCTGCGTTCGCCGCTGGATCTGGCAGCCGCGGGCCGCAACGTGAAGGCCGCGGCGCTGACCTCGCTTGGCTTCGGCCACGTCAGCGCGCTCATCGTCTACGCCCACCCCGGCGTGTTCGAGCAGGCCGTGTCTCAGCAGCGCGGGGCGGATGCAGCTGCCGAGTGGCGTGAGCACGCCGAGCAGCGCCTGCGCGCCGGCCGCGCACACTTCGAGGCCGGAATGCTGGGCCGCGCCCCGCTCTTCGAGGTCATCGAGGGCCGCCGCCTACCGCACGCCGACGCCAAGGTGATGATTGACGGCTACGGTCTCGTCGACGCCGACAAGGCCGCGGAAATCTCCATGCTCCTCGACGCCGATGCGCGCCTGGGCAGCAACGGTGAATTCCCGGGTGCGTAACCTCTAGCAATTAGGGCCAGTTCAAGTACGAACTGGCCCTTTCCTTTCGGACTAACCTCGTTTCGCTCAATGTCGCGACGATATTTGCTCACCAACGCTTTTCAATTAAATGTTCCATCACACGCTTTCAAACATCCGCCGAAAAATATTGACAAGCATGATTACGGAATCAGCGATTATGCCAGCTTCACGGCGCGATGAGTTCGGTGCGTGTTTTATCGAATGAGCTAACGAAACTGCCTTACGAACAAAACTACGCAGTTCACTATTCGCTGGTCCTGGAAGTTCTACTTCAACAACTCGTGCCAGCCGGTTTTTGAGTTTCCCTCATTAAATTTATCCGCATCATCACCATTCCGTAAGTGACGAGTTTCGTCAAAGGCTACGCGGTTCAATTCATGTTGGCGGACATGAAAAACTGACCAGTGGCGGACACGGGATTTAGGGGTTTGGGGAGTTTTTATTGGGGGTAGGAAAATAAGGGGTCTTCATCCGATGTTCGATAGAAGAGTCTAACCGGACTCATCTAGCGAAAAGCATGGACGGACCTGACTCCGTCTCTAATCAGCAGCAATTGTCTTCTAGAAGAAGCAGGGGTGAAGTTGAGGTGTCAGGCCTGTGGCCCCGCCGTCGCCGATGGTGACTCCAACACCGGGTTCCTCGTGCCTATCGAAGGCAACCACAGCACGCGGCCGCGCGCCGTCGGCACGTTCCGTGAAATCACATGTGCCAAGCTTCACGGACCTCATGCCACAGGTGCGCCCGACACCGAACAACACGGCTCCCATCGGTCGGCTGATGCACCACGTCATCGTCGTTCGGACTCGAGGAGCATCCCAGCGCTAGATCGACGTCACAACAGGGCTCTGAACCAGAGGGGATAAGTTCGCTTACCATACTCCAACAGGACGAGTCAATCATTCGAACACGCCCTGCCCCCGTGGTGTCCGCCACTGGTCGGTTTCTCATGGCCATAGGCGGACTTTTTTATGTCCGCCTCCGGTCAGCTTTTCATGTCCGCTAACAATTCATCGAGAATGCGAACCACCCGATTACCGACATCACTGAAGTCACTTTGAGTATTTGCAAAAGCAAACTTCTCACGGAGCTCCTTGATTTCTGTATCAATCCGCACCCATCCGGTAGAATCCCGCGGGCTAACAGGAGAAACCAATTTTCCTTGAAGCTGCGCATCTTCGAGGCCTTCGACATGCCTCTCAAACGGATCAAATATTGCGCTAAGAATCCGCCGTCTAGCTTGATAGCTTCCTTCAGCATCGTTCTGTTTCCAATAGTCTTTAAACGAAGACTCATGACGCGCGACGCTATTTAGTACCGGTAGGGCGGTATCGAGTACCGACCGGTGCGGATATCGGGTACCGGGGGTAGTTTTTGGGCACTCTTTAGTGGACGGCCCGCGCAGTGTGTACGTGTGGATCGCGTTCACGTGGAAGGAGTGATGGTGGTGACGGATTACCGTGCCATCATGTTTGCCTTGGTTGCCGGGAATCGTTCCTGGAACCAGATTCGAGCCGATTTAGGGGTCTCGAAGTCGACGATTGATAAGGGCAGTCGCGTTGTAAGGGACCATCAAATCGATGCTCGTGGGATTGCTGGATTGTCGAATGCCCAGTTAGAGGAGCTATTTCCGGATAACCGGCGTCGCAACGATGCGGAGTTCCTCGCACCGGATTTCAAAAAGGTTGCCGAGCGGATGGTCTCTGGCAAGCGCGTGACGTTGAAAGTCGCGCACGCCAAGTACCTGAAGTTACCTGTTGGTACTGGTCAGCGTCATTATTCGTATCGACAGTACTGTTCGCTGTTTGAGCATTATGTCGATGTTCATCAGCTGTCAGCGCAACTGAATCACGATCCCGGTGACGAGCTCATGGTGGACTGGTCGGGCGATGGAATGGTCGTTGTGGATCCGGTCTCGGGCCAGCGGTTTACCGCGCACTTGTTTGTAGCTTCATTGCCGCACTCAGGGATGAGGCATGTATCGGCGTGGCCGGATCAAAAAATGCGGTCGTGGCTTTTAGCCCACCGTGCGGCTTTGGAGTATTTCGGTGGTTGTCCGCTGCGGTTGATCCCGGATAACGCGCTTACAGCCACGCAACAGATTTCCCGTGGGCTGCGGGGGCGTATCCCGGTTGCGGAGTATTCCACATTTGCCGATTTCTATCAGATAGGTATTACTGCGGCGAAACGCTACCGGCCGCGGTACAAGGCGAATATTGAAAAGGCCGTGGATATTACCCAGCAATGGTGCGTAGAATACCTCGACGACCAGGAGCTCTACAGTTTCGACATGCTCAATAAAGCACTCGAGGACCAAAGCGATTTCATCAACGATCGCCGTCCCTACCGCGGGCAGGATATCTCTCGTCGCCAGTTGTTTGAAGACCATGAGCAACAGCTGCTGCGCCCGTTGCCCGACCGGCGGTGGTCGTGGTCGCGGTGGAAGAAGTCCAAGGTCGCAATGAACTACCACATCCGGATCGCCAATCACTGGTATTCAGTGCCGTGGAAGCTAGCGGGCAAGTTCGTCGACGTGCAACTCTTTGATGACTATCTGGATGTCTTCTACGACGGTGAGATTGTTGCTTTACATCGTATTGCCCCTGCTAATTATGGCTACTCCACCTTGGATGAGCATGTCCCCGACAACCATAAGGACTTAAACACCCAGTGGAACCGGCAACGCTTGGAAGACTGGGCGAAAAGTATTGGGACAGCGACAGCACAGCTCATCGGCCAGATGTTTAACGCTCGTAAAGTCGAAGCCCAAGCATATTCTAGCGTTCTGGGCGTACTGAACCTATCGCAAGGCTCCATCCACGCTCACCTGACCATTGTGATGGCGGCGATGGCCACAGGCCACGTGTTGGAAGAAGCCTCGGGCCTGTCGCTGAAGCGATTGGTACGAATCTTGAAGAAATACCGATCGTTTACCGTCGAAATCTCAGGCCACACACTCCACGCACAAACCGACCTGCCCGCCGGCGTCCGCGAACTCGCCGAAAAGCTACCCCAACTGTCTGACTAAAATGGCTCTTCCGGTTTTGGGGTGCGTAGCGGGGTGAGGTAGAACTCGACGGGATCAGCGGGTCAGCACAACATGTAGGGGTCCCTGGTGTGAAGATGAAAGTTCCTACACAACCATCTAAACCCACCAGGGACCCGTACTGTGAAGCCTACTGGAAACCTCGTTGCTGACACCATTTGCCGTACCGCGGAAATCGGACTTGCCATCACCGGTGCCGCTGATGCCGGAGCGCTGACCATCATTGAAGCCACGCCAGTAGCCGTTAGCGGCGTGTGCCCGGACTGCGGACAGCCTGGCAAGCTGCGCGACCACACCATCCGTCGACTCGTTGATCTTCCTGTCGTCGG
>NZ_KV827298.1:0-21141 GCF_001836065.1 Corynebacterium sp. HMSC035E02 | reverse complement strand
GCTATCCGTGGTTATTGCCTCCTCTTTAACGCCGCCCGAAAGCAGGGCCGCTTGGGCTAGCTCAACGCGGTCGGCGGGACCAATGAGCACGAAGCGGCGGTCGGTTCCCTCAGCGAGCACCGGGTCCATCGGCTCCTTGGCCACTACGGGGGCAAACCCGTGGGCCGCTGGTTGTGCGCCGAGCAACCAGGGGTCCTGGTCATCCCGGACGATGTGGCGCAGCTTCAGCTTCGGAACCAAGGCCTGCAGGTTAGCCTGAAATTCTGTGTCATAGTGCTCACCTGGCGAAGGTGCTGCGGCATAGACCTGGAGGCCGGAGGGAAGGCCGTTCGCTAGGCCGTCGAGAAGCAGCGCCCGCGCGCCCGCCCAGCCGGTACCGAAGGAAATCAATGTCGTCGTGTCATCCAGTCGCGGCGGCTCACCGGCGGGCGCGCCCAGCGTCCACCAATCACCCGGCTGCGCCTTGGCCAGCATGGAGGAGGCCTCACCGGCCAGCGCGAGGTGGAATGTCAGCTGCCCGGAGTCCTCCGGGGGTGCTGCCGGGGTTAGCGGGCGCCAGGTGCCGGGCGTGAGCTGAGACGTCACTGGAACGTGCTGCCCCGCGCGGTAATCCAGCGCCACGCCCGATTCCAGCCGGATCACCGCGGTGCGCCGGTTCGGCTTGTCAACGGCTACCACCTGGGCGCTGTGGGCAGGGGGAACACCATCAGAGTCCGCCTCCTGCGCCGCGGCGCGCATGATGGAGCACACCTGGGAAATGGTGCGCGTGGCGACATCGTGCTGGTACGGGGTGAGCCCCAGAACCTCCAGACCGTGAACGAGCGATGCCTCGAATTTCGGATAGACCTCAGGGGGGAAACCGTGGCGGCGATGATCACGGCCCATGCGTGCCAGGCGCTGAGCGACGTCCCCCTGTACCTCATCGCCCTCCACATTCTCCAGCACCCACGCCAGCGCCGGGGCCATGGAGGGGTGTGTGTCCTTCATCGACAGGGCAAAGACTTGGCGGGACTCGGCCACGGTGGCGAAAAAGTGCCTGTGTACTGCATCGCGATAGTCTTCCGCGTGGTTGCGTAGGTGCTCACCCAGTTCCCTCATGCCCGCCCATCCTAGCCCCTGGGGGTAGAGCTACATCACCCTAGGGTTATATGCCAGGGGTGGAAAAGCGGGAAGGGAGTTGTAGTGTAATCAACGGATCATTTCCCGAAAGAGGGTGAGTCTCGTCTCAAGGACGCCGCCGTGGGCGGCATGGAAGGAAGTTTTCGCATGGAAGAATTCTCTGCGTTCACAATCATGACCGACGTGGGCTGGATTTCTTTGCTCATGGTTATCGGCAACGTTCTGCGCCACCAGATCAAGTTCGTGTTTCAGGATTTGCTCTTGCCTGCCCCCATCACGGCAGGTCTACTCGGCCTGCTCTTAGGCCCTAATGTCTTGGGCTGGATCGGTTTCTCCGACAATCTTGGTGATTACACCTCGCTGCTCATCGCCGTAGTCTTCGCCTCCATGGCCTACTCTATGGAGATGGGCGGCAACATGGGCAAGGGTGCCCGCAATATGTGGGGCTACTCCACCATGATGTTCACCGGCCAGTGGGGCCTGTTCATTGTTTTGGGTCTTCTCCTGTTCAAGCCGGCCTTCGACACCCCGGACTGGTTCGGCATGATGCTGCCCGTTGGCTTCACGGGTGGCTTCGGTACCGCGGCGGCTGTTGGCAGTGCCCTGGAAGGCGTGGGTGCAGATGCCGCAGCCTCCCTAGGCTTTACCTCCGCCACCGTGGGTACGCTGGCCGCCATCATTGGCGGTATCGTCGCCGGTAACTGGGGTATTCGTAAGGGCAAGGTCTCCCACGTTCCGAAGGAGCTTCCGGAGGAACTGCGCCGCGGCTACATCTCGCGCCTGGAGGATCGCCCCTCGCTGGGCCGCGCTACGACGAACCCCTCCGCCATCGAGCCCATCACCCTCCACGTGGGATTCATCGCCCTGACCGTGATGACCGCCTATGGCATTAACAAAGGGATCGCCTCCGTGTGGGAGAACGTCTCCATCCCGCTGTTCGCTATGTCCATGGTTGTGGGCCTGCTCTTCCGTGCAGTGATGAACATGGTGGGCGCCAAGGATTACCTGGATAAGGACACGGTGAGCTCGGTGTCCGGTGCGGCAACCGACTACCTCATTGCCTTCGGCGTGGCCGCCATTGTGCCGGCCGCCGTGGCCGCCTACTGGCAGGCTCTTCTCCTGCTCTTCGTCTTGGGCACCATTTACTGCGCATTCTTCCTCATGTGGTTCCCCGCCGAGTTCTTCGGCGAGCGCTGGATCGAGCGCGGTATCTTCGGCTGGGGCTGGGCCACGGCTACGGTGGCTACCGGCATTGCGATCCTCAAGATCGTGGACCCGAAGCTCAAGTCCGGCACACTGTCGGAGTACGGCATGGCCTACATTGGCTTCGGCCCCTTCGAGATCTCCTGGACCATCATCGCGCCGCTGTCGGTGATGTACGGTTTTACCGCCGGCTTCGGCTGGATCTCCCTGGGCATCGCGGTAGCTATCTATATCGTGTTCAAGTTCAGCGGCATGATGCCGCCGCGCGGCACCATCTTCAAAGAAGGCATCGGTCACGTCGGCTCATCGAAGTAGACGCTGACCTGCTAGCACGTGAAAACCCTCAGCCTTATGGCTTGAGGGTTTTCTCGTCTTAAGCAAGTCCTGAGTAGTAGTGCGAAATGAATTTCATCTTGCATTGCTCTTGTGAGAAGAAAGAGGCTAAAATTCAGGAAGCTGTCAGTGTGGCGCTCTCGCAGCCTCTCTTTTTTCTTTCCTTCAGTGTGCGCAGGCTTAGGAATCCATATGCATTTTCTTTATGAAGACTCACCTCGTGAGGTCATCCTCGAGTCTGCTCTTCACATTGGCGCCGCGCAGGGTGATGAGGCAATTACCGTGGAGTCGGTGGCGAGGCTCGCGGAGGTTACTCCCGCCGAGGTTCGCGCGGAATTCTCGGATCGTGAGCAGATCGTTGCCGCTATCCCGGACTATGCCTCCGAGCGCAAGGTCAAGTTTTTGGAGGAGACGCTCGACGCCGCTCCTGGCTACGCTGATCTGTTCACCAAGCTGACCACCTTCACGGAGGCCTATTACGAGTACGCCGAGCGCGAACCGGAGCTTTTTCGCTACCTGTTTGAGCAGAAGGGCTGCGTCTTTGAGGATGAGTGGCAGTCTCTCCTGCAGGGAAACAGATCGGGCAACCGTGCGCTGGATCTGATCTATGACAACATCGCGCTCATCGCGGACGATGCACAGCTTGAGGTCGGGCCGGATGTGTGCCCCCAGACCTTGGCAAAGCTGAGCGTTGCTAGCTGGGCCACCGTCCACGGAATGGCCCACCTGAGCATCCTCGGCGTGCTGCGGCACCAGCATTCGGTGGTGCGGCGCTTCAACCTGCGCGAGGTGTGCAAGGCGCTCATCGGAACCCTGTTCATGACGGCCGAGACGTTGGAGCTTCCCGATCTGCGCCACCCGATGCAGGAGTACCGCGCACTGCTGAGCAGCTTTACGCCGGACCGGGACCTTTCCCTGGATATTACCGCCATCGAGGATCTGACAGAGCTTCCCGCGGAGCAGGCCCGCGCGGCCGTCGTGGAGCGCGCCATCCAGCTGGCGGCGTGGGTTGGCATGCAGTCGGTGACCATCGAGAACGTCGCCGAGTACTTCGGTGTTTCTGATGTTTTCGTCGCCTCTCTGGCGGACAATGACTTCGTTCTACGTGAAACCGTCGAGCAGGAGACCGACCGTGAACTCGTGGACGGCATCCTCTACCTCTTGGAACGGCAGCAGGAGGGGGCCTCGGCCGTCGATAAGCTCCTGTGCGTAGCGGTGGCCTATTTTCATTACGCGGTGGAGCATCCAGAGCGCTACAGCGCCTGCATCGGTGCAGCGTCTGGCTCCGTTGTCCCGCTGAGTGAGGACGGCGAGGAGCAGACCCAGATGAGCGAATCCTTCGCGCTGCTGATGCGTTTTGCCCGTGAGGCCCTGCGGGAAGCCGGCCACGAGCCGGAGGACCGTCTGGTCTACATCAAGAACTTCATCCTGTGGGCCGGTGCCGACGGCATGTGTCACCTGGCCTCGGTAGGTGAATTCCGCAACATCGACCTCGACGAGAAGTGGTCGCTCTACTACTCCGTGGCGGCCGTCGTCTTAGCATCGTTTAAGTACGGCCTTCCCCAGGAAGCGGCCGTAGCTAACCCCTAGCCCCGCCCACTGACACCACGGGCAATCCACAGCAATCCGCGCCGCGCAGAAAGCCTCGCAGCGCAACGTCTGCGTGTCTTCATCGACATGCTGGAGGCATCTGACAAACGGCGTCTGGCAAAAGGCGTGCACCGTAGACTTGAGCGGACCATGCTCAATCCGGCGGGGGTGAAAGATCTAAAAAAGTTCTAGTTGAGTGGAACAGACTCAAGTTCTGTAGCGTTATAGACAGTGAAGCTACCTTCCCTGCTGTAGCCGCAGGGAGGTTTGGATAAATAGTAGAAACGGAGAAACACAACAATGAGTTCTTTTAACCCCACCACTAAAACTCAGGAGGCCCTGCAGCAAGCACTGCAGACGGCCTCCGCCAACGGTAACCCGGACATCCGCCCGGCACACCTCTTAGCAGCCATCCTCGAGCAGAAGGACGGCATTGCCGCCCCGGTGCTCAAGGCCACCGGTGTGGACCCGGAGACGGTTCTCAAGGAGGCGCGCCAGCTTATCGACGCCCTCCCCAAGGCCGAGGGCGCCAACATGGCGAACCCGAACTTTAACCGCGATGCCCTCAACGTCCTCACCCGCGCCCAGGAGCTGGCCGGTGAGCTCGGCGATGAGTACGTTTCCACCGAGGTCCTGCTCGCCGCTATTGCGGGCTCCAAGTCGGATGCCGCCGAGCTGTTGACCTCCCGCGGCGCTACTTATGACGCGCTCAAGGGCGCTTTCCCCTCCGTGCGCGGTGCAGCCAAGGTGACCTCGGAGAACCCCGAGGAACAGTTCCAGGCCCTGGAGAAGTACGCCACGGACCTCACCGCCCGCGCCCGCGAGGGCAAGATTGACCCGGTCATCGGCCGCGATCAGGAGATCCGCCGCGTGGTCCAGGTGCTTAGCCGCCGCACGAAGAATAACCCGGTGCTCATCGGTGAGCCCGGCGTGGGTAAGACCGCCATCGTGGAGGGCTTGGCCCGCCGCATCGTGGCCGGTGACGTCCCGGAATCCCTCAAGGGCAAGACACTGCTGAGCCTGGACCTTGGCTCCATGGTCGCCGGCGCGAAGTACCGCGGCGAGTTCGAGGAGCGCCTCAAGGCCGTCCTCGACGAGATTAAGGCTTCCGATGGACAGATCATCACCTTCATCGATGAGCTGCACACCATCGTGGGTGCCGGTGCATCGGGCGAAGGCTCGATGGACGCCGGCAACATGATTAAGCCTATGCTGGCCCGCGGCGAGCTCCGCTTGGTTGGCGCTACCACCCTCGACGAGTACCGCAAGTACATCGAGAAGGACGCCGCCTTGGAGCGCCGTTTCCAGCAGGTCTACGCCGCTGAGCCTTCCGTCGAGGACACCATCGGTATTCTCCGTGGCCTCAAGGAGCGCTACGAGGTGCACCACGGTGTGCGCATCCAGGACTCGGCCTTGGTGTCTGCCGCGGAGCTCTCGCACCGCTACATCACCAACCGCTTCCTGCCGGATAAGGCCATCGACCTAGTCGATGAGGCTGGCTCCCGCCTGCGCATGGAGATTGACTCCTCCCCGCAGGAGATTGATGAGCTGGAGCGCATCGTGCGCCGCCTCGAAATTGAGGAGCTGGCTCTGAAGAAGGAGTCGGACGCCGCCTCGAAGGACCGCCTGACCGCCCTCCAGCAGGAGCTGGCGGATGAGCGCGAAAAGCTCGGTGAGCTCAAGGCCCGCTGGGCCAATGAGAAGAAGGCCATCGATGACGTGCAGACCATCAAGGAACAGCTGGAGGATCTGCGCCGTCAGGCAGAGATTGCGGAGCGCGATGGTGACCTAGCCCTGGCCTCCGAGATCAACTACGGCAAGATCCCGCCGCTGGAGAAGGACCTGGCTGCCGCCGAGGAGAAGGCCGCGCAGCAGCACAACACCATGCTCAGCGAGGAAGTCACCCCGGACACCATCGCGGAGGTCGTCTCCGCCTGGACCGGCATCCCGGCCGGCAAGATGCTGCAGGGAGAGACCGAGAAGCTGCTCAACATGGAATCCGTGCTGGGACAGCGCGTGGTGGGCCAGAAGGAAGCCGTCACCGCGGTTTCCGACGCCGTGCGCCGCGCCCGCGCCGGTGTGGCTGACCCGAACCGCCCGACCGGTTCCTTCCTCTTCCTGGGCCCCACTGGCGTGGGTAAGACGGAGCTGGCGAAGGCTCTGGCGGACTTCCTCTTTGACGATGAATCCGCCATGGTACGCATCGACATGTCCGAGTTCGGTGAGAAGCACTCCGTCGCCCGCCTTGTCGGTGCCCCTCCGGGATACGTGGGCTACGATGCCGGCGGCCAGCTCACGGAGGCGGTGCGTCGCCGCCCCTACACGCTGGTGCTTTTCGACGAAGTCGAGAAGGCCCACCCGGACGTCTTCGACGTCCTCCTGCAGGTCCTCGATGAGGGTCGCCTGACCGATGGGCAGGGCCGCACCGTGGACTTCCGCAACACGGTCATCATCCTGACCTCGAACCTGGGTGCCGGCGGCACCAAGGAAGAGGTCATGGAGGCCGTCAAGCGCAGCTTCAAGCCGGAGTTCATCAACCGCCTCGATGACGTCGTGATGTTTGAGCCGCTGACCTCGGATCTGCTCTCCGGCATCGTGGACATCCAGCTCAAGGGCTTGGCCGAGCGCCTCTCCGGCCGTCGCCTGACGCTGCAGGTCTCCGATGCTGCCAAGCTGTGGCTGGCCGAGCGCGGTTATGACCCGGCCTATGGTGCCCGCCCGTTGCGCCGCCTGATTCAGCAGGCCATCGGCGACCAGCTGGCCAAGAAGTTGCTGGCCGGTGACATCGTGGACGGCGATACCGTGCACGTTGACGTCGCCGACGGTGGCGAGCACCTCGAGCTAGCTGCCCGCACCGACTAAACCGCTTCAATCGTTGAGCGCCAATGGCGCTCAACGGTCGCCAGCACCCGCTCATGCCCCTATGATCTGGGGCATGAGCATTTTGGTCTCCCCTCACGAGCTAAGTGAGAAGATTTACCGCGGTGACAAGACAACCATCCTTGCCTCCCTCTGGGCACCAGGGGAAGGCGAGGCCTTCAATCAGTTTTCCTCCCTTCACATTCCAACCGCCCAGTACGCGGACGCCGCGTCAGCCTTCGTGGGCCTGCCGGGCTCCAAGGCCGGGCGCAACCCCCTCCCAAAGCGCGAGAAGATTCAAGAGTGGATCGATCATTGGGGCCTAGATGAAGACAGCGAGGTCGTTGTTTACGACGAAGGCCGCGGCCTCTTCGCCGGCCGTGCGTGGTGGACACTGCGCTGGGCCGGCATCCGCAACGTCCGCATCCTCGACGGTGGCCTGTCCAACTGGCGCGCCCAGTCGCTGCCCACCCTCACCGGCCCCGGCAACTTGGGCATGCCCTCGGACTTTGAAGTGACGACGGGGTCGATGCCCACGGTCACCATCGATGAGGTCAAGGAACACGAGGGCCTGCTTCTCGACGTTCGCACGCGCAACCGCTTCGCCGGCCGCCGCGAGAACCTCGACTTGAAGGCCGGCCACATCCCAGGCGCGGTTAACCTTCCGGAGCGCCTCTTCCACACGGAGGACATCACCGTGTGGAAATCCAAGGAGGAGATCCTGGAGATCCTTGACAACCACGGCGTGACCAAGGAGAACGTGGACGGCGCCATCATCTACTCCGGCTCCGGCAACCACTCCGCGCTCACCATCGCCGTGCTGGAATACGTTGGATTTACCGGCCTGCGCCACTTCGTGGGTGGCTGGTCGCAGTGGTCAGCCAACCCGAAGAACCCGGTGGAACGCGGCGACCGCGAGCACGTTTAGCACCCGCACCCGCCGCCCAGTTGTGCGCGCCCAAACCTGTGCGTGACCAGCGCGTCAGCGCGGATCGGGCGCGCCGGGCGATTAGAGTCGATCAGTGATGCCTTTCGTACTCTTATCCCTCGCCGCCGTCGCGCTCGTGGCTGGTCTCATCGTGCTCTGGCTGGACCAGCGCCAGCGCCGCGCCGCTCTCTCTGCCGGCGACCCCGCTGACAACGCCGCTACCGATACGGCTGACGACACCGCCGCGCCTGAATCCGTCGCCGACGGCGTTGCTGATTCCGCCGCTGCCGACGCAACGCACGACGCCGAGCCCGTCGCCTCCAACCCGGAGCCCGAGGTCGTTCAGGAACCAGAGTTCACCGCAGAGCCGGAACCCGTTGTCGAGTACAACCCCGAACCTTCCGACGAACCCGTTGCTGAGCCCAACGAGCTCGAGGAACCAGAAGAACCCGAGGAGCTCGCTGCTGAGCCCGAGGATTTCACCGAACCGCAGGCTGCAGCGCCCAGCTTTGCGGAGCGTGCGGAGCGCGCCAAGTACTTCGTGCCGGGCAGCGCCCGCCGCGAGCGCAAGGCCTTTGGCCAGCAGCGCGGCTGGGAATACGCCAAGCATGATTCCTACCTGGCGGATGAGTGGAGCCGCGGCGCGGCCGCCCGCGGCCAAGAACCCAGGGACATCGTGGCCGGAAACTTCCGCGGCCACGAGACCCTCCTTTTCGATATGGGAACTATCCCGGTCATGGCCATGCGCACCGGTGCGGCCTCCGACATCGTGGTGGATTTCCGCCGGGCAGGGGAGACAGTGGACAACTCCTCGGAGGACTTGGTGTACGTGCGTGAGGAGGAAGGGTTTGAAGTCTTCGCCTCCGATGCCGGCGTGGGCCAGCGCCTCATCGATCCTCGCGTCAGCGCGGCGCTACACCGCCTACCCACCGCAGTGACCGCCGTGTGGATGGAAGGGGAGTGGGTTCTTGCCCAAACCACCAAGCATGCCCGCAGCGCGGAGTGGGAAGAGTTGCTGGAACCGCTAGCCCTGCTGGCTGATGCCGCCCGCGTCCTTCCGCCGCGCTCTGAGGCGACACAGGTCCTGCGCGTCGATGAACTCGACCCGAGCCGCGACATCCCGCAGCCCCCGCAGCCCGAACCTACCGGGCCTACCGCTGTCCCGGACCGCGATGATTCCCTCGACGCGCCCACCATCCAGCGCCCCACCGAACCGGTCGTCATGCCGAGCCGCAGCACCAGCGAGGCGCGCGGCACCATTGACCACTCCAGCCTGGGCGCGGATGAAGTGGATGCGATTGCCGATGGCCGCGAACACCCCCCCCCGGAGGACAACCAGGCGCGCCTGCCGCGCCGCTTCGACGGCGGCTCGTCCATCTTCGACTAACAGCAACTCCCAACAACCCTCGGTGTGCCAGCAGCCCTGGATGTAGCGGCCACCCGCGCGGAAGAGGGTAAACTACAGAGCGGATTTTTAAAGACGAGAAAGTCACAGACTTTAAGGAGCGAGCGATGAGCCTGGATCAGCAGAAGAAGCAACGCCTAGCAGAGCTGGTGAAGGAGCTGGCCGTCGTCCACGGCAAGGTCACGCTGTCCTCCGGCAAGGAGGCCGACTACTACGTGGACCTGCGCCGCGCCACCCTGCAGCACGAAGCCTCGCGCCTCATCGGCTCGCTGCTCCGCGAGCTCACCGCCGACTGGGACTACGCCGCCGCCGGTGGCCTGACCATGGGTGCGGACCCGGTCGGGTTGGCCATCATGCACGCCGATGGCCGCGACATTGACGCCTTCGTTGTCCGCAAGGAAGCCAAGAAGCACGGTATGCAGCGCCAGATCGAAGGCTTCAACGTCGAGGGGCAAAAGGTGCTCGTTGTGGAGGACACCACCACGACCGGTAACTCCCCACTGACCGCTGTGAAGGCGCTGCGCAAGGCAGGTGCCGAGGTCGTCGGCGTGGCCACCGTGGTGGACCGCAACACCGACGCCGGCGCAGCTATCGCCGCCGAGGGCTTGGAATACCGTTACCTGCTGGGCCTGGAGGATCTTGACCTTGCCTAAGCCCGAGGAAGAGGCGGAGGCCAAAGGTCCCACCGAATGGAATGAGGGCCGCCACGGCGTCGGCCCTTGGGAAGGCCCGCTGCCCGAAGGCCCAGAAGCGGAGAAATACGATCCCGAGCTTCTCGCGGAGGGGGACCGCCGCAATGTCGTCGACGCCTACCGCTACTGGACGCGCGAGGCGATCCGGGAGGATATCGACACCCGCCGACATGCCCTGCACATCGCTATCGAGAATTTCGAGAACGATGCCAACATCGGCACCGTGGTACGCACCGCCAACGCCTTTGCCGTCGACACCGTCCACATCGTAGGCCGGCGCCGCTGGAACCGGCGCGGTGCCATGGTCACCGACAGGTACCAGCACCTCATGCATCACGCAGACGTGGGCGAACTGATGGCCTGGGCGGCCGACCAAGACCTGACCGTCGTGGCTATTGATAACACCCCCGGGTGTGTGCCCCTAGAAACCGCGGAGCTGCCCGAGCGCTGCTTGCTCCTCTTCGGGCAGGAAGGCCCGGGGGTTAGCCCGGAGGCCCAGGAAGCAGCAGTGATGACGTGCTCCATCGCGCAATTTGGTTCTACTCGCTCCATCAACGCGGGCGTGGCCGCGGGCATTGCCATGCATGCATGGATTCGGCAGCATGCGGATTTATCAAAAGCTTGGTGAGATCCCGCGCACTGTGTTTACATCTAGGTAACGAATTCACATTGTGAGAATGATGAGACAAAAGTGTTAGAGAAATGGTCCCACCGCGCCGACCTTGCGGAAACAGCCATCAATGAGCGCCACGCGCAAGCCGTGTGGGGCTTGCCCCGAACCAACCTTGCCGTGGTGAGTTGGCCACCCACCACCAAAGAATCTCTCTTTGTGCATTGGCATTATTGGTGGCAGGCGCACTACCTGGACTGTCTTGTCGACGCCGCCCAACGAAAGAACACCAAGGCGCGCCGCACACTCATCGCCAACACCATCCGCGGCGTCCACGTGCGCAATCTCCAGCCACTGACAAAGAACCGTTACTACGACGACAAGGCCTGGATGGCCCTGGCCATCGCCCGCGCTGGTGAGCTGAAGAAGCTGCGCCCCCACAAGAAGCTGAGCAGCCTGCAGCACAACATCCGCGATGGCATCGACTCGCAGGTGGGTGTGCTGCCCTGGCGCGAGGGCGAGACCTTCCTCAATGTCCCCTCCAACGGGCCGGGCGCCATCATGCTGGCTCGCATGGGCCGGGTTGAGGAAGCTCGCCATATCGTGGACTGGATCTATGACCACCTCATCGATGACGATGGCTTCGTCATGGACGGCATCCGCATGCGCATGGATGGGCAGGAAATCGTCCGCAACATCCACCCCTATTGCCAAGGCGTGGTGCTCGGTGCCTGCTTGGAAATCGTGCTGGCGCTGCGGGAGAAGACCGGCCTGCGTTCCGTGGAGGACATCGACTCTGTCCACGAGGCCGAACTCGCTGCAGACATGATGGACTACACCACCCGCATCCGCGGCCTGGTCCAAGCGGTGGCCACGGGCATGGCAACGTACACGGGCGTCATCGATTGGCAGACTGGCGACGGCGACGGCGGCCTGTTCAAAGGCATCCTCGCCCGCTACCTGGCGGATGTAGCGGTGCGCCTGCCGGGCGATTCCCCGGCCAACCGCGCAACCAAGAAGCTGGCCGCTCGCCTCGTAACGGCCTCGGCGGAATCCGTGTGGGAACACCGCCTAGAGGTGGATGGCTTGCCCATCTTCGGTTCCGACTGGACCGCGGACGCCAAGCTGCCCCATAACTACGGTTTTGGGCCCTCTTCGCTGAGCCAGAAGATGGGAATTATCCGCGTGGCTGAGCGCGATTTGTCCGTTCAGTTGTCCGGTTGGATGTTGTTGGAGGCCTGCACCCGGATTGTGAAGTACAAGTCAGAATCCAAGAAATAGCAGCGTTTCCCCTGCTAGGCGGAGGATTTCCGCCCGTGCGAAGCGGTGTTTAAGTGAGGTCACATCGCATCTCGCGGCGGAAAACCACAACAACAGGCATACTTGGATGTTGGAACGTGTTGTTTCGCTGGACGTGGGACGGCACGGCTTACTGCACAGCAACTCCAAAGGATGGAATTTCATGCCTATTGCAACCCCTGAGGTTTATAACCAGATGCTGGATACCGCCAAGAAGGGCGGCTTCGCATTCCCGGCAATTAACTGCACCTCCTCCGAAACCATCAACGCCGCTCTCCGCGGCTTCGCCGAGGCTGAGTCCGACGGCATCATCCAGTTCTCCACCGGCGGCGCCGAGTTCGGTTCCGGCCTGTCCGTGAAGAACAAGGTTGCCGGCGCCAAGGCACTGGCCGCCTTCGCTCACGAGGCTGCTCAGCACTACGGCATTAACGTTGCGCTGCACACTGACCACTGCCAGAAGGAAGTTCTGGATGAGTACGTGCGCCCGCTGATTGCCTTCTCCCAGGAGCGCGTTGACCGCGGCGAGCTTCCGCTCTTCCAGTCCCACATGTGGGATGGCTCCGCTATCCCGATCGATGAGAACCTCGTGATCGCCCAGGAGCTCCTCGAGAAGGCCCACAACGCCAACATCATCCTCGAGGTCGAGATCGGCGTTGTCGGCGGCGAAGAGGACGGCGTTGAGGCTAAGGCCGGCGCTAACCTCTACACCTCCCCGGAGGACTTTGAGAAGACCGTCGATGCCCTCGGCACCGGTGAGAAGGGCCGCTACCTGCTGGCCGCTACCTTCGGAAACGTCCACGGCGTGTACAAGCCGGGCAACGTGAAGCTGCGCCCGGAGGTCCTCGACGAGGGCCAGAAGGTTGCTGTGAAGAAGCTCGGCCTGGCTGAAGGCTCCCAGCCCTTCGACTTCGTCTTCCACGGTGGCTCCGGCTCCGAGAAGGAGAAGATCGAGGAGGCACTGCGCTACGGCGTCATCAAGATGAACGTTGACACCGATACCCAGTACGCCTTCACCAACCCAGTCGCTCGCCACATGTTCGCTAATTACGATGGCGTCTTCAAGATCGACGGCGAGGTTGGCAACAAGAAGGTCTACGACCCGCGCTCCTACCTCAAGAAGGCTGAGCAGGGCATGGCTGACCGCGTGGTTGAGGCCTGCCAGGACCTGCACTCCGTGGGCAAGACCGTTTCCAAGTAAACCCACACCAACCGGATGCCGGCGCTGAGCACCCACCGGTGCTAAGCGGCGTCGCGCCATCCCAACAAGCCACCCCTCAATCTCGTGGGGTGGCTTTGTTCGTCCAATCCCGGCGCCAGAACGCGTAAAATACCGGAGTCATGGAAGCGCAAGAGTCATCGTCGAGTTCGTCAAGTACCGTCAAGCGCGTTCGCAAAACTACCCGCGAGCAGCTGCGGTTGGTGGATAAGTCCCTCAAGGCGCGCCTCACACGCATCCGCAACCGGCTCGTGTTCATGCTTCAGTGCACGATTGGCGCGGGCTTGGCCTTCTATGTTGCGCACGATTTCTTCGGCCATGCGCAGCCCTTCTTTGCCCCGATGGCCGTCATCATCATCCTCGGCTTATCGGGCAGGGACCGCCTCAAGCGCGCCGTGGACATGGCCCTCGGCGGTGTTGTAGGAGTCTTGGTGGGCACGCTGCTTGTCGACGCCCTCGGGACCGGCCCCATCCACATGACCATCATCATCGGGTTGGCCCTGATTATCGGTTCCTTCTTCACTAGTTCGCAGCTGGTGAGCAATCAAATCGTCATTGCCGCCATCCTCATCGCCACCATTCTTCCCCCAGAAGAAATGGGCGGCATCTCCCGTGCCATTGACGCCATCATCGGCGCGGTCATTGGCCTCACGATGATCGTGCTGATTCCCTCCTCGCCCCTGCGGGCGGGCCGCTCGGAAGTCTCGAAGGTCTTGGGCATTACCTCCTTGGTCCTCTCCGACGTGGCCAAGGGCCTGGAGGAAAACGATCCTGAGACCATCACGGAAGCACGCGACGCGGTGCGCGGCACGCAGGATGACATCAACAACATGCTTAACGCCACCAAGGGCGGTGCGGAAACCGCACGCCTCTCGCCCTTCCTGTGGAGCTCGCAGCGCACCGTTCGCTCCCTGGAGCGCATCCTCACGCCCGTCGACAACGTGGTCCGCGGCACCCGCGTGCTCTCCCGCCGTGCGCTTGTTCTCTCCGAGGACGGCGACCAGGCCACGCCCGAGCAAGTTGAGATCATCGACGAACTCGCTGAAATCACGATGGAGCTATCCGATCTCTACACTCACCAAACAGCGCGTGAGCGCCGCGTGGATGAGGCGCATGCCATCCCGGACATCGTCAAACGCCTACGCCAGCTGGGTGCGCGCTGCTCGATGGACGTTGCCGGCGAGGAGGCAGTCCTCTCCGCTTATGCCGTGCTCGCCCAGACGCGCTCCATCATCGTGGACCTTCTCATGGTGTGTGGCATGTCGCGGGAGTCGGCCGTGGCACAACTCGTGCCCACCTCCAAGCACCCGGCCTACCCGCCGGAGGTCTGGGAGGAAAACTAAGGCTGGGCTAGGGCAGCTGATACAGGCTAGGGCCGCACGATCTGCAGGTCCCGCAGGTGGCGGTAGAACGTCACGCGCTTGACCGGCCGCTTGGCACGGACTCCATCGACGCTGACGCTGAGCGACGGCCCTCCTGCCTGCACCGCCCGGCCCTGCACGACGCTGGCCGGGTCGAGTTGTCCAGGTTGGGCAGGCTTGCGCAGGCGGGTGAACAGCCCACGGCGCGGTGCAGCCTCCGCTTCAAAGCTCGTCACCGCCTTCGCTGCCACGATGCCCGGCGCATCCGTCATTGGTACGAGCTTTGCTCCGAAGACATCTTTCTCACGATCTGCGCGCAGCAGCACGGCATCGTCGACGATGATCTCCCCGGTGATCTCCTCATTCGACCATTCCGCAATCGTTGCCGAGCCCGCCACGGCGAGGCCCGCGTCATTACGGATGAGCGGTGCCGGCTTGACGGGCGCGGTCATGGCAAAGGAGAGCGACTCCTCCACCACTGCTCCCTGGTCGCCGGGACCCTGGCGACCCTGGCCCGTGACGCTCGATTTCAGTCCCCAATTCATCGCCGCCGTGGAGTGTTCCCCGGTGGGGACATACCCCACCTCGGCCCATAGGTAATCCGCCCGCATCATACGGGTCAACACCGCGCTGAGCGCGGCATCGCTGCCAATAACCACGATGCGCAAAGGCTCGCGCAAGTACTGCTTTTGGGGTGCTGGCCCCGGCTCGCCGAGGTGACTCACGTCCGGTTGCGCGGCAATCTCATCCAGCGATGGAGTGGGGTCTTCCGGCAGTATGTCCCTGGCCAGCGCATCAATAGCCTTCAGCTCCTGCCGGCTGGGGATCGAGGCGACGCGGAAGTGCTCAACGCGGATTCCGCTCTGTTGAGCCTTAGCGAGGGAATCGGTATGGGCCTCAGTGAGGTGGCCGCCGCAGTCTACAAGCGCACAGATCATACAAGAAGCATAGGAGCGTGAGAAGAGGTTCGCGAAAAAGGAGCGCCAGCGCCGCTCAAACAACGGCGCTTCCAGAAATTAAGTAGTGCACGTCACATCTGCTAGGTAGGCTCCATTGCAACGCTTAACTCCAAAGCAACTCTCAACTTCTTAACACGTAACTTTTTCTTTGTCTGATAGCTGGAGGTATTCACCGTGTCCACCCGTATGGCAACCCTTGCGCTTGTATCCGCCGCTGGACTGTTGGTGAGTTCGTGCAGTTTCGGCGGGGGTTCGCAGACGGAAGCCAAGGAACCCGCCTTCACCGAGGCCGCCGCCGCGTCCGTGACTAGTTCTACGAAGACCAGCGCGACGACATCGTCGGCACCGAGCAGTACTTCCTCCTCAAGCGCCAACGCTAACTGCGACGAGAAGAAAGAACTCGAGGACACCGACCTTGGCAAGGTCCTTGATAACAAGGAAGCCTACGTGAAAGGCTCCACCGAGAAATTTGAGGACCTCACCATCGGCGAAGACGAGTATGACCCCTGCAAGTTCCTCAGCTACGTGGTGTTGGAGGGCAAGTTCGATGGCGAACCCGTGAAGGTTCCCGTCTTCTTCGTCAACGGCAGGGTCTACGACGAGAATGCCCTGTACATCACGTCCTCCTCATTTGAGGTCACTGAGGATGGAGAGGGTTACACCTATGAGTCCAAGACTGAAGGAGACATTGTCGGCGTCGAAGGAAAGGTGTACAAGCGCCCAGGCACTGAGGCACCTTCGATGGAGAACTCCTTTGACGGTGTGAACTCGGACATATTCTTCATTGACGTAAAGTCAGAGCCCACCGACTCCGCGGACCTGGCCAAGGATGAAGAAGACCTCCGCGGTGAAACGCTGTTCGATATTTCCGCCGACGGTTGGAACTTGGTGTGCGGTATCGATGCGAATGAAAAATCCATTGACTGCGCACACGGCGGTGGCGGAGCCTGGGTTATCAAGAGCGATAAGACCAACCTGCCGGAAGATATGGAATTCGATGTGGTGAGCCTCCTACCGCTGGAGGGTGAAACCAGGTACAGCCAGGGTGGTGTCGACAACCTCCCAACTGACGGCAAGAAGATCGATAGCAACGGTCTCTACCGAATCGGCATCGATGACATTGAAGCTCAAATCGCTGTCGTTGACGATGGGATCATTATCAGCACCCCAAACAATTCGAGGCTGATGTTCACCAATGACACCATCTTCATCGAAGAGAAAGACAAGGGCGACGGTGCCAACTCAAACACCGAAATCGCGTAGTTGGACTTGAACGAGGTTCGGGACGAACCTCTCCACGAAGGTGCCGGCGCATCAATTCCTGACGAGCTTGTCACAAACTCACCGCTGCACCGCTGCGGCGGGTAAAGTAGGTGCGTATTTGACTTCAATAAATAGGAAGTGACATCAAACATGGCAGCGATCGTCATCGTCGGCGCCCAGTGGGGCGATGAAGGCAAGGGCAAGGCTACCGACATCCTCGGCGGCAAAGTCGATTACGTAGTTAAGCCCAACGGCGGTAACAATGCCGGCCACACCGTCGTGGTCGGCGGCGAGAAGTACGAGCTGAAGCTCCTTCCCGCCGGTATTCTCTCTGAAAACGCCACCCCAGTCCTGGGCAACGGCGTGGTGATTAACCTGGAGGCCCTCTTCGATGAGATTGATGGCCTCGAAGCCCGCGGCGCTAACGCTTCGCGCCTGAAGATTTCCGCCAATGCGCACCTCGTGGCGCCCTACCACCAGACGCTTGACCGCGTGCAGGAGCGCTTCCTGGGCAAGCGCGCCATCGGCACCACCGGCCGCGGTATCGGCCCGGCTTATGCCGACAAGGTCGCCCGCATCGGTATCCGCGTGCAGGACATCTTCGATGAGTCCATCCTGCGCCAGAAGGTCGAGTCCGCCTTGGACATTAAGAACCAGATGCTGGTGAAGATGTACAACCGCAAGGCCATCGAGCCGGAGCAGGTTGTGGAGTACTTCCTGAGCTACCGCGAGCGCCTGCGCCCGATGGTTATTGAGGCCGAGCTGGAGCTGAACCAGGCGCTGGATGAGAGCAAGCACGTCCTCATGGAAGGCGGCCAGGCCACCATGCTGGACGTTGACCACGGCACCTACCCGTTCGTGACCTCCTCGAACCCGACTGCCGGTGGCGCTGCTGTGGGCTCCGGCATTGGTCCGACGCGCATTACTACCTCCCTGGGCATCATCAAGGCCTACACCACCCGCGTCGGTGCGGGTCCGTTCCCCACGGAGCTTTTCGATAAGTGGGGCGAGTATCTGCAGACCACCGGCGGCGAAATCGGCGTCAACACCGGCCGCAAGCGCCGCTGCGGTTGGTATGACTCCGTCATTGCCCGCTACGCCACCCGCGTCAACGGCTTCACGGATTACTTCCTGACCAAGCTGGACGTGCTTACCGGCATTGGTGAGATCCCCATCTGCGTGGCTTACGATGTTGATGGCAAGCGCTACGACGAGATGCCGCTGACCCAGTCTGAGTTCCACCACGCCGAGCCCATCTTTGAGACCATGCCGGCTTGGGATGAGGACATCACCGGCTGCCAGACCTTTGAGGAGCTTCCGCAGAAGGCACAGGATTATGTCCTGCGCTTGGAGGAGCTCTCCGGCTGCCGTATCTCCTACATCGGCGTTGGCCCCGGCCGCGACCAGACCATCGTGCGCCACGACGTCATGCAAGACCAGTAAGGCGCCAAAGAGTCCAAGCCGCACAACCTCAGGCACCGCCTAACGGCGGCGGTGTCACAAAGCAACCGCCCTGCTTCTCCTGCAGCATCGTGCACACAACCACCTGCACGCACCACGCACAGGGAAGCGGGGCGGTTTGTGTTTCTATGGCTACATTTGTGCGCTCAATACACCCTGCTTGGCGCCGCCTCCCACACCTCCACCCGTCACTATGCTGTATAAAACACCCCCGTTAGGAGTATATTCCTGGGGAAAATGTTACGGATGTGACGACGTGAGCTATTTAATAATCGCAACCGCGTGTCGCAATCGCGGCGAAAAGAGCAGGTCAAACATGTGCTTCGTGTTGTTAGCGGCAAAAAGTTTGCATTCATGAAATTTTCAGGATTCCGTACGGTTCCTTTAATTCGTGCACGGAGTTAACATTAGAGACGAGTTTGTTCATAGACCCTTGGAAACCTCTGACCTTCTTCCAAGGTGACAGATGTGAGCTGCTCTCGGTTGCGTAAGCCGGTATCACCCCTTGCGCGGTCACGTATCCCTAGCGTGATCAGTTCTTTCAAGTCTTAAGGAAAGGGCTTCTTGATATGAACAAGAAGGAAATTAAGCGTACAGCTGTACGCCGTCGCGGCACTACTATTGCTGCCGCGGCGCTCTCTATTGCTATGGTGGGCCCCTTCGTCCACTCGGTAACCCCGAACTTCCCAGTGGCCGCGGTCGCTGGCACCCCGGCTGAGGCTGGCCAGTCGAACACCGCCGGTAATGGCGTCAAGTACCCAGGCAAGAATGCCGATGGTGTTTACCAGTCTGTGGTAGATGAGCAGCGGTACGAGTTTAGCGACCAGCCGATTAAGGTTGAGGGTGCCATCGAGTCTGGTGCTGAGCAAGGCACCAACGAATCTATCGAGGGCTACGTCATTCACCAGCGCGATGGTGACCTTTCGGTGAACCCGGGTACCCGTGATCCATGGAAGCCGATCCCGATGGCAGGCGTGCGCGTTTACGCTCAGTGGACTGAAAAGGGCGGCGTCACCTCGCCGGTGTACACCACCACCACGCGTGAAGATGGTTACTACACCATCAATATGAAGCCTTTCAACAATGCGAAGGGCGAGGTCGTCAAGTTTGACGCAGACCCGAATGGTCCGCAGTACGAGAAGATTCGTGTGTGGGTGGATAACCCGGATACGGATAACTTCACGCAGCTGTATGGCTACAACTTCGGCCACATGGGTCCGAATGCGGCTACGTACGACACCCCGGGTGGCATGGGCTGGCTCGTTGGCCCGGACCGCGTGACCAACGTTCGTTTCGCATTTGGTGAGAAGACCCGCCATGACGTGATGCACCGTGACAAGGCTGATCAGAACCCGGTGGTTGGCAATGGTCCTGGCCAGATCAAGGGCAACCTGTTCTGGCACCTGTACAATACGCAGGGCGCGTTCACTCCGAGCCTGATGAACAAGATGAACGGTGCCGATGTGCCGGCAACGGGCGTGAAGGTTTACGGTTCCTACCTGTCTGACTACGCAGTTAACGAGATCAAGACGAAGGCTGCTAAGGATCTTGGCTTCGACGAGATCCGCGGGCGTGGTTGGACCAACCGCAACGAGACTGCGCTGCAGAACTGGATCAAGCGCAAGATGGCGGAAGAGGGCAAGGACAAGTGGATTGCCGAGACCTCTGAAGCCACTGTCGACAGCAAGGGCGACTACACGCTGCAGTTCAAGGGCACCTTTGGGCGAAATACCGGGACAACCAACAACGTCGACCGTGGCTACGACGACGGCGCGCTCATCTACACCGACCTGGCGCGTGATAACGGTGCTGAGGTGACCTTCCCTGACGGTTCGAAGCACAATGCTTATAACCTGTTTGGCCAGGTTGCGCCTGCTGCAGACGTCGGTAGCTGGGAGAGGTCCGTTACTGGTCGTGGCATCAAGAACATTCCGAAGCACGTGAACTGGGACTGGCTGTTCTTCTCTACGGAGGAGACTGAGGGGCTTGGTCAGTTCACGCCGTTCTACAACAACTCCTTCCTGCCGCGTGACCAGTACGTGTTCAACGGTGAGGGCAAGTGGGCTGGTGGCATTGTCTACGGCGCTGGCGAGCATTACCTGCTGGAGAACCGCAACGTTATCTACTCGGACTACGTGGTCTTCGATGTGCTCAAGTACGATACCCGCCAGAACCCAGCGAAGCCGGGTGCGAAGGTTGATACCAAGACGGCGGGTCTGCCGATCCAGTGGGTTGACGGTCTGCAGTACCAGATCGAGTGGATTAACCAGGAGACTGGCGAGGTCGTTCACACCTGTGCTCCGGAAGACCCTAAGGCTAACGGCATTATCGATTCGTGCCAGTTCGACACCACGGGTGTTAAGTCCACTACGACGTTCACGGCGTACCTGTACCCAGTCAACAAGAAGACCAAGGAGCGCGGTCAGGCGATTGCAGCAGACTCGTTCACGGTTCTGGTTGGTTGGCAGCCACACTACGAGGAGACTCCGGCTAAGCCTGGTGAACCAACCAAGTCCAAGGCTCCGACTTTCGACAATACGGCGACCGATGACGTCGAGAAGCTTAGCGCTGAGGAGCTGAAGGCTCAGGACGAGAAGAAGGCGCCGACGAAGTTCGCGCTGCCTGAGACCTTCAAGGCTCCAGAGGGTTACACCGTCACCGTTGATGAGAAGACCGGTGAGGTTTCCGTAACCTTCCCGGCTGATGCAGCCAACAAGGACAGCATCGAGGTTCCGGTCCAGGTCACCTACCAGGACGGCACGACCGCAACCGGTACCGCTCCTTTCGTCGTTGAATCCACCGATCGTGATTCCGACCAGTACACTCCTGAGTATGAGAACGGC
>NZ_KV827297.1:31805-39661 GCF_001836065.1 Corynebacterium sp. HMSC035E02 | reverse complement strand
CGGATGTGCCACGTGTTAAAGCTCAATCGCGCCTCGTTCTACAAATGGCTCAACACCCGCCAAGAACGCAGGTTAAAGACGTGTTCCGATGCTCTTATTGGTGCGAGAATCAAGACCATCTTCGATGATGAGCACGGGCTTTATGGTGCTAAACGCATCGCTGCAAGCCTTAAAGCCGATAAGGACTTTCCTCCGATAAATCACAAGAAGGTCGCACGCATCATGAAATCCATGGGCCTGAAAGGCTTTACTAAGCGGCGTCGGTGTATCACTACTAGGCGTAAGCTTGGACGTCGAGTCATGCCAGATCTAGTAGGCCGTAAATTCACCGCTGACGGGCCGAACCACGTCTATGTAGGCGATATCACCTACTTGCCGTGTAAGGGCGGCAAGAACATGTACCTGGCCACGGTCATCGACGTCTACTCGCGCAAGCTCGTTGGCCATGCGCTCGCAGATCACATGCGGGTATCGCTGGTTATCGAAGCTTTATCTCATGCCAGGAAAGTCCGTGGAAGCCTTAAAGGGGTAATTTTCCATTCTGATCATGGCAGTGTGTACACCTCACAGGCTTTTAGGGACCACTGCGCCCGGCTTGGCGTGCGCCAATCCATGGGCGCGGTGGGAACGAGTGCCGATAATGCCCTGGCAGAATCATTTAACGCCACCTTAAAGCGTGAAGTGCTACGTGATCAGAAAGTCTTTGACAGTCCAATCAGCTGTCGCCAGGAAGTCTTCCGATGGTGCATGCGCTACAACACGCGCAGACGGCACTCCTGGTGCAATCTTCTAGCCCCCGATGCCTTCGAAGCACTCACATCAGCTACACTGACCCAAGCAGCATAGCTAACCCCCGACGTGTCTACTTTCCGGGGGCCAGGCCCAGCCGAGACAGTCAACGGTCTCTACGAAGCGGAACTAAATCATACCCAAGGACCGTGAACGTCGGTCGCGGAAGTCGAGCACGCCATCTTGCGCTGGGTGAACTGGTGGAACACTAAGCGTCTTCACGAAGCACTGGGTTAAACCACCCACAGGAAATAGAAATCGAGTACTACCTCACCCAGCAGATCACCACGAGACCACAAAAGAAGCGGAACAAACTTCAGGACGCTTCACTTCAGTCCGCAACATCGACTCAGCAATAGGGGTGAATCGCTGCAGATGAACACCCTCTTGATTAGCCCAATCGCCCTGATCTTACAGTCAGGTAAGCTATCATTGCCTTGAACAATCCTCGTTTGTAAAGAGCCCTAGAATCGGAAAGTCAGAGAGGAAAATGGCAGTTCAAAAGATTGATGAATTAACGCGCCCGTTGGATGGCGTTAGCCTACGTGAAAATGTTTCGCCAGGACAAAAAATCTCATTATTTGTTGAGACTGTTTCAGAAGACGATCGTTCAAGACTCGCACTTGTCGCATTCAAGTTCTTGGATTCCGACGGGGAACCGATTGAGGATTTTGAGTGGAGCCGTATCTCCGAAGCAGTGGGATTCTATTCTTACCTTTCGCCTTCTGTTGATGGGAAGCCCGTTCAGGACCGGCTGGACATTATTGTTCCTCCTAAAGCGGTTGTCTTCGAAGCTGTGGGGAAGCAGTGGAGGAAGGGGAAGAACGGGAGTCCAACAATGCTCTTAGGTGATTTCCAGTTCCAAACCACTTCAGACGGTGTGGCTGCTTTTCGATACCCTTCAGGTAAGCCTGCTACGCTTTCGTCAAGTGAGTTCATTCAGCGTATTGCTTTGGATTCCTCAGCACGAGAATTGACTCTGTCGGCGACATATATTCCAAGCAAGGAGCTGAAGAATATTGCTCCGCTTAGCGTGCGTTTCATGGGCAGCAATGGAAACGAGCTTTTGGGGACGACGGACTTGCCGCAAAACCCGAGGTTTGGGTCTTTCATAGGACTGTCTGCGGGAGAATCCATCGAAACAAGATTTGAACGCACGATTGAGGTCCCTAAGGGGGCTACGACGCTCGAAATTGCAGGTGTTGATTGGGGGAGTTCTCGTGCTGCTATCGTTGGCCCCTTTGAAAGTAGTGTGGCTCAGGATCACTCCTTTAGCATTCGAGATTTCATCAGACAGTTGGGGCCCGAAACTCCTTTGATGATTATCGACACAACTGCTCCGCCATTGGGGCACGAGACCTTGTCGCTGCGCCCTAATAATCTAGCCGCAGCGTATAGCCGTTTAGGAATAGGAATTGTGTTTATCCCGTTCGGGTCGTTGCAGGAGTATCCAGCAATGGTGAGCGATAAGCTAGCGCAGATTCCACGCGCTGACTTTAACGAATTGCTGGAGGTTGTTACTGCAGATCGAACACCCGAAAACAGCACTTTTATTTGTTCTTCTTTCCCAAGTATTCAAAGTGTGACCGCGGTTCAACGGCTGAAGACAGCCGGTTGGACCACGGTCTATGAATGCCGCGATGATATGGAAGAATTTAATCGGGTAGGATATTCCAAATGGTATGACCCACAGCTCGAGCGGCAAATGCTCCGGATGGTAGATACAGTTGTTAGCGTCAGCGCCGCTCTCGATGAGAAACTGGTTTCGTTGTACCCCACCCTTGAGCGTCACTTTGTTATCCCGAATGCCGTCAACAAGCACGTCATCGACTCAACTCGTGAACTTCGCTCAACCGAAGTAACTGCGCAGCGAAATGCCTCGAGGAAAGTCGGTTATGTAGGACATTTGACCGAAAGCTGGTTTGATTGGCCGTTAGTGGTGGAAGCAGCTAAGAAGCTGCCAGATGTCACGTTCCAGATCGTAGGGCACGGAATGCCTAAAGGGATTGTACTACCGAGAAATGTCGAGTTTCTAGGTGCGATGAATCATGACGAACTTCGACCAATAGTAAAGAATTGGAAGGCTGGTCTCATTCCTTTCGCGGACATTCCGCTCACGAGATCGGTAGATCCGAATAAGATTTATGAGTACTTTGCATGGGGACTTCGATGCGTTACTGCCCCCATGGGCATGGTGCATGAGTATCCTTCGACTTGGGTCTATCGTGGAGTGGACGAGTTCGTTCATTGCATTGAGAGCGCCTTAGACTCTGAATTGACCTATGGCGAAATTGAAACGCTTACTCGCTTCCTCGAAAGTGCATCCTGGGATGATAGAGCTCGCGAAATGCTCGAAATCATGAAGCCCGGAAAGTAAGTGCTAGGAGAAACTGATGCGTAAGTTGATTATTTACCCAAATTGCTCAAAGGGCGGCGTTTCCTCCGTGATTCGCGGTAGGGCCGCGGATGAGCCGGACACTCAGTTCGACGTAGTCTTCTTAAAAGACCGGGGTGGACTGCAAACTTTTGCCGATGTACCGAATGCCGAAGTTCGGATCATACGCGAGGATAGAGCGAACGCTTATCTTACGTACTTGACTAACCGTGTGGAGTACGATTCGGTTCATGTTTTGAGCGCTCCTAAAATTGCTAATGCTTTGGTAGAGAACCCAGACGTTGTAGTGATTTACGAGTTCCACTCTTCTAGCATGCCTGTGGTAGAACAAGAGATAAAAATTCTAGACCTCGATAAGCTGAGTGAGATAGTGGTTCCGTCGGACGCCATGAGAATGAAGATTGGGGAGAGGCTGCCGCGCCGCATACTCAGTCGACTCTCGGTAGTTCCTAACTTGGTCGATAAACGTGTTTTTAGGGCTGACGGTGTCGCGGACTTTTTCGATAATGATCCGCACTTCGCTACGGGGAATCGACGTCCCCTGGTTTGGGTCGGGCGTTTTGACAAGAACAAGGGCTATCAATACGCTGTGCGTGCGTTGGCCCAACTACCGGATGAATACATCGGTGTGTTTATCGTAAGTTTGGAACACGAGCCAGCACGAACTGCGAGCTTCTTGTCTGAATGCGACGCTATGGGGATCAGAGATAGAATTCAGCTCTACATGAACCTCTCCCAGCCTGAGATGGCTAATCTATACAGGTCGGCACGCGATCGTGGTGGTGTTTACGTATCGACATCCCTGATGGAATCGTTTGGGTACGCAATTGCGGAGTCAATGACGTGCGGGCTACCTTGTGCTGCATTCGATCTTCCTATCTTAGAACTGCACCGAGGGCGAGGAAACCTCGGCGCTGTTCCAATTGGCGATGTGGGTGCTCTCGCTCGAGGCATTGAGGATATGCGTTCTTCTCTGGCAAACGTTGATTCTTGACATGATCTGTCTTCGCAGCTTCACAGACATCCTGTTGGGCTGATTGGAAGGGAGGTTTGTTGTATTGCACCCGAGGCTCCGAGACCTGTTTGGTGTAGCCCGTTACTGAAACTAAAACGGCTCTTCCGGTTTCGGAGTGCGTAGCGGGGCGAGGTAGAACACGACGGGTTCAGCGGATCGCCACAACATGTAGGGTCCCCTGGTGTGAAGATGAAAGTTCCTGCACAACCATCTAAACCCACCAGGGTCCGTGCTGCGAAGCCTCCTGGAAACCTCGTTGCCGACACCATCTGCTGTACCGCGGAAATTGGACTTGCCATCCACCGGTGCCGCTGATGCCGGTCCGCTGACCATCATTGAGGCCACGCCAGTAGCCGTTATTGGCGTGTGCCCGGACGGCGGACAGCCAGGCATCTTTCATAGTTGATGTTGTCGACACTACAATGCGATAGTGTTGTGCCACCTTATACCTGGAAGCAGCCGGTCCTTGTGGTTACCCCAAGGGGTTCAAACTACGATCAATATGGGGAACACGTGTTCAATTAGGCAGACCGCTTTAACCTTATCGAGGGCATGGAGCACCGAAAACTACCGAAGATGATCCTTAAACTGTCTGAAGCACAGGCTACAACGATGATTCGCTGGGTGTATCCAGAACTCAACGGGTCATGTCGAAAATGACGCCTGACTCCTTGTCCAATGCGACGGGAATAACATCGCTTAGGCAACAAACCTTCAACTTAGATCGGTATCCCGTGTGAGGCAGAGGCGCACCTAGGCACCTAGGCTCTATTGAGACCATCAATAGAGCCTAGGGCGTTTCTCCACATTTCTCCCATCAGTCTCTGCTGTTCTTGGGACATTGAATAGTGGGTGCCGTAGTAGAGCCCTCCAGGAGCGAGAGTGATTTCTCCCACCTTAGGGCCGTCATCTGTCAAGTACATATCGACTCGCGCAAAGGGCGTCGGCAACATCTTTGATGTGCGCCTAGCTAGATCGAGAATCTCTCGGTAACGAGATGGGGCCGGTTTGGGCGTATTTTGCACATACGATTCGTTACAAGAAATACGCTCATCGGTGATTGGCTCGAAGTTTCCATCAAACCAACTTACCGAGCTTGGCTTTGTGTTCCGATCAATCTCAAGCATGAGTCCCACTTCACCGTGAAAAGCATACGCTTTAAAGTCTCGAGGAATTGAGTACTTTTCCGGATCTAAATCGAAAATCTTTGGTTCAACAATCACGCATTTTCCGGCAGCCTTAGTTTCCAAAAAATATTTTTCCTGCTCCTCTCTTATTTCATCGAGTGTGAGTGAACGTCGCTTCATCTCATCCCAGTAAGAGTCAGCGCCCTGCTTGGTTAGAACCATGACGCCCTTAGTTGAGGATTGCAAACTCGGTTTTACAACGAATGTATCCGGGAGCCCGCTAAGGTCAATTGATTTCGGGTCGGTAAAGGTCTTAAAAGGTACGATTGTCGCAACTCCATGCCTTTCCAAGTACTCATAGCACTTCAATTTGTCATGTAGAAACCACGGTATTCCCTTTTCTCGGCCCTTGATCCGCTTCTCCATGTAGTCTTGCCACGTGGGAGGTTCAATGGCAACTTGCCTAGACGGCTCGCTCGGTTTTCGGCCATCTGCCATGGCCAATAAGTCTTCCCCAACGCTAAAACGCGAGTAGTCGGCCGGAGGCAATTCGCCCGAAGCTTTCATGGACTCAATTTTCTTTAGGAAAAGCGGTATGTCTTCCGAGTACTCTATCGGCAACTGTGCAGGGTGATAATCCCACCACCGCGAAGCCAGCATCCGTGTTCTAAGTTCTTCACTATCAAATCTAAAGGCGATAATCTGAGCCGGATTACCCTCAACAATCGCGAAAGCGGGGACGTCTTCGGTTACGACCGTGTTTGGGCGTATGATGGCCCCGTCTCCTACCTTCACTCCACGAGCAATCGTCGCGCCGTCACCAATCCTGACATCGTTGCCAATCAACGGAGCAGCCTCGGCAAGGCGTTGAAATGCAGACTGGGGTTCAATTCCGAAATCAGCTGCCAATATTTCACGAGTATGTTGGAAAGTGAACAACGGATGAGATGTAAAGCGCCCGGCAGGATGCTCGGGGCTGGAAATCCTTATGTTCGTTCCAGCTGAGCAAAATCTTCCTAAGGAGAAGTCGAGGTCGATTTGGGGAGTGCGGCAATAGGAGAAAGCTCCAAATTCGCAAATACGGTTTTGGGGCTGGTTCGAGTACTGCTCTACAGTAACGTCGCTTTTTAGCCTGATTTTCTGGCCGGGTGCGTATACTTTGGAGGTACGCCAAGGGTAGCCAGGAAATATTTTCCTATCCGCAAAATACTGTTCAACTTCTTCAGACCAATGAACTAAAAGTGCTGATCCAGACTTTTCAATCTTGATTCCCACCGTCAAACTTCTCTCTTCTCGATCGCTAAGCAGATAGCAAATTCTATCAGTTGACATGGAAGACTGGCAACGCCTTCGTAGTGGCGTTTCGGGAATGAAGCCCCTGTTGCATGTGTTTATGGCTTGATCGCCGCCAACCTTTTGTGATCCTGGCGGCAGTCAAGACCTCTTGGGATTTGCTTTGTTGCATCACTCGAGACAACAGACGGCTAAAACATGCGGTTCGGGCCAACACACCCCTGGACCCGGCATCAACTACTCGGAACACGAAAGTCTCGAATTCTCAGAATGCTGGTACCAAAAACTTGCACCTGACAGTGAAGCCAATTGCAATCGATTCCGAACAGGTACGCCAGTTAGAAAAGGGAACGCTAAGCTGCGCGAAGAATGCGATATCTCGCGCAAGGCTGCGAAGTGTTTGCCAAGGAGTCACGCTGGCAACTCACTTTCAGTTTGCCTAAGGTTACTGAACGGAGTACTCAGCTTACAGGGGGGCACGTGTTAAAGCTCAAGCGTTCCCCGCCCTACAGATGGCTCAACTCCGGTGAGCGGCGCAGGTTAAAATGCATTTTGACGCCCTTATCGGAGTAGGAATCAAGACCATCTTCGACGGCGTGCACAGGCTTTGTGATGCCAAACGAATCGATGCAAGCCTCAATGACGATACGGGCTTCGGTTTAACGAATCACAAGCGGGGCGTTTGAAACATAAACTCCATGACACTTAAGGGATTTGCTGAACGGCGTCGGTGCATAACCATCAGGCGCAAGCCTGACCGCCGAGTCAAACTAGATTTACTTGGCGGCAAATTCATCGCCAGCCGGGCCACGTCTATGTAGGCGGCATTCCGTACCTGCTGTGTAATGGGGTGGCAAGAATATCTACCTTGCCACGGTCATCGGTGCCGAGTCTCGCAGATCCGCTCCCTATGCATAGCTGACATCGTAAAGCCTAATGGCGAGTCAAAGGCTAACTTGCCGCTTTTGGAATTATTTCATTAAGGGACAGGACCCATGGTTTAGTCTCTAAGAAGCGGTTCCGCGTACTTCGTCGGCCCTAACTCCTCGATCAGCATTAACAGAGGGGGCGCCACCAAAGTTTATGGCTACCTATCGAACAGAACGTTTGCTGAGCGCCCGGAGCTTGCGCCCGCCTTTCCCGTAGATGTCCCGCCGGAGAAGACGGCATCGTTGATTCTGGAATAGCGGAAGCGAGCCGCTGCCGAACTAGTCGACTGTATTCACCCTATCCGGCC
>NZ_KV827297.1:0-31705 GCF_001836065.1 Corynebacterium sp. HMSC035E02 | reverse complement strand
GGAGTTGAAGGAACCGGAAACGCTGCGATCGCCGGGCTTCTCGCAGGTCAGGTTAGCAAGGTCGTTGCCGATTCGGCAGGTGAGGTCATAGTTCTCACCAGTCACGGGGCTCTTGGCGGTGATGTGAGCGGTGTAGAGGGAGCCGACCGTGGGGTTTGAAGGGTCGTACCGGGTCATTGTGTAGGAGGCCTTCGAGGCCGGGGCGAACATGACTACCGCGAACTCGCAGGACGTGGAGCTTCCCGCAGTGATAGGGTCGCCCTGCGGGGTCGTACCGCAGTCGCCGCCAATCTGGCTGGCATTCGTGGTGTTTTCCTCTGCGTCGTCGTGTGCCCCATCGTTAGCGTCGTCGGCGTCATCGTCGTCCGCAGCTGTAGTTGGGGAGGGCGTGGAGTCTTCTTCCGTGCTGGTGTCGTCATCACTGTCCTCGGTGGTCGTTTCCTCCTCGGCAACCGTGGTGTCGTCGACGCTGTCGGTGCCAGGTGATGAGTCTGGGGTAGAGGTGTCATTGCTGCATGCGGTCAGTGCACATGCTGTGGCGATAGCGAGTGTGAGAGAAGAGAGTTTGTGCATAGCACGTCAGTATAGACAGGAATGGTGACCTGACCTGCTTACTAGTGAAAATGATTGAGACGACCCGGGCGGAATCGTGGCGGGGTGGGCAGTGCCACGCGCTAGTGAACTCAGCCCCGGCGGCACAATCGCCATCCCGGTGCTCCAGACCAGGTGCAGGGCGGCGGAGATAAGGACGGAGGCCGCGAGGAGCAGGGGGGATACCCATCGCAGCCGTGACGGCGATGTAGAGGGCAACCTGGGCGATGAGTGAGGGGGTGGGGGGGAGGGGACGTCGGGAAGCGCGCGGCGTGCCGCGTCGCGGAAGAAGAGTTCCTCGCCCACGCCGTTGATGATGAGCGTGGCCATCGTCATGAGGACGCTGCCGTGGCGCATGTTGTCCAGCAGGTCGGCCCGGCCAGGGCGGGGATGGAGCGCTCGATGAGGGCGCCGAGGAGAAATAGGATGATGAGCGCGATGCCGCTGTCGGCACCCCGGGCCAGTTCACGCGGGGCGGTGCCGGAAAACAGCGGCGGTCGCCCCACAAACCCCACGTGCCCAGCCAGACGGCGGCGGTAAAGAACATGGCCAGGTAGAACAGCTAGGAGCCGGCGCCGGACAGGTGGAGGTCTTTGAGGGTGATGCCACGCTTCTCAGTGCGGAGATTGCCCGACGAAACTGGCGGTCAATACTTTTGCTAATTCCAGCCTCCAGCCGGGCCGCAACCTGGCGGCTTTTCAACGCTCCAGTTCAGCGTGATAATAATGCGGATGTTGATACCTGGGCAGAACGCACAGAGTTGGCGCGGGGACTATACGGCGAAAGGAAACGGAATTTCTTGGCGAACTAGCGTGTCGTGTGTCTTTATTTATGAAGAACCCCGGCTAGGTAGGGATTCTTGGCGAAGCGACACACAGTTTGGTTGGCGGTTAAGCTGCAACAGTTGCCGGCGTTATGTGACGGGGGCTCTTAGACACAAGGGGGACGTCGTCAAGCGCCTTGTGTGGGAGTTGAGGCGCGATCCTTGGGCCAACGCGTAGCGACATCGCAAGAGCGCAGGACATGCGAGTGTTTGGTAACCGAGCTCTGCAATGGCCACCATCGGTTACGTTCATGGAACGAGAGATGGAACCCCGCGTTAAGTTTCTTAGATCTGCAGCACACCTAATCAATAATCTCTAGACTTGCCAGAAACGCGCGCTGGGATCGTCCGCAAGGTCCTGGCGCTCAAGGTGAATTGTCTGGAGTGAAACTACATGTCGGAGAATGCGACACTGCGGAAAACCATGAAGCCCTCGTGGGTCTTTGCCATGGCGTTGGGTGCGGCGATTGGCTGGGGCGCCTATATCTTGCCCTTCGACTGGATGCAGAAGGCGGGGCTTGGTGGAACACTCATCGGCTTTGTCATTGGTGGCCTGATGATTGCCATTATTGGTTTGAGCTACGGCTTTACCATTCGCGCGCTGCCGCTGACCGGTGGTGGCGTGGCGTTCGCTATGGCTGCGCTCGGCCGGACTCATGCGTTTATCGCGGGATGGGCGCTGACGCTGGGGTACTCGTGCGTTGTCGCGTTGAATGCGTCGGCGGTCACGCTCGTCTTCCGTGTGACTTTCCCTGAGCTGGTTATGCGGGGCGCGCTTTACGACGTCGCCGGGTGGACCATCTATCTCCCCGAAGTAGCCATTTGCTCACTGTTTATCCTTGTGTTCGCGTGGTTGAACTCCAAGGGTGCTGCGCTCTCCGGCCGGTTCCAGTTCTTTGCTGTTGTGCTCATGATCTTCGCGGTGGTGGTTATTGTGGCGTCGATGGTGATCTACTACGTCGCCGAGCGCCCGGAGCTTGCTCCCGCCTTTCCTGTAGATGTGCCGCCGGCTGCGGCGGTGGCGACCATCATCGCTTTTGCCCCGTGGGCTTATGTGGGCTTTGATTCCATTCCTCAGCTGGCGGGCGAGTTTAACTTCTCTCCGCGGAAGGCGCTGGGTCTTCTGCTATGGGGGATTACTGTCGCGACGGTTATTTATATGGCGATGATGCTTGCAACCTCCATCGCTGTGGGAACCCGTCACGAAGCTTTCGGAGGGGAGGCGTGGCCGCCAGCAGCAGCTATTAGCGAGGTAATGGGACCAGCTGGCTTGGTGCTCATGGTGGTTGCGGTGAGCGCGGGTGTGTTGACAGGCCTTAATGGTTTCTACACTGCGGCAAGCCGTGTGCTGTTTACATTGGGACGTGCGAACCTGGTCCCGCGCCGTTTGGGTGAGCTGAAGGGCAGGGAGCACGCACCGCGCAATGCGATTCTCTTGGTGTGTGCGGTGTGCCTGGTGACCCCATGGTTCGGGCGCGCGGCGTTGACGTGGGTTGTCGATATGTCCAGTGCCGGTATCACGGTGGCATATTTCTATACGTGCTTCTGTGCTTGGAAGATTGCGCGCACCGGGCAGGTCCCCGGGATGTCCAAGCCGATTGCACCCAACAAGTTCTACGAGTACTTCGCGCTTGCTGGGTGCATTCTCTCCGTCGGGTTCTTGGCGCTGCTCTTTGTTCCGGGCTCGCCCGGCATGCTGGGAACGGCTCCGCTCATTGCGTTGGTGGTCTGGATTGTGCTTGGGCTGGCGTCGTGGGCCGTCAAGAGCCGTCAGCTGAAGGATGTGCCGCCGGAGAAGACGGCATCGTTGATTTTGGAATAGCTGGGGCGGCTAGTCGGTAGTGTTCAGGCGCTGCGGCCAATCATGGGCATCCGAGGTGAAGATGGCGAGCACGCTGTTATCACCGGGCTTGCGGCAACTCAAACCGGCTAGATCGCTGCCAATCTGACAGGTGAGCTGGTAACTCTCACCGGTAACGGGGCTTTTGGCAGTGATGTTCGCGGTGTAGAGAGGATTGACCGTGGGGTCTGCTTGGTAGAGGGTGTAGCTGGCCTTCTTGGCAGGGTCAAACATTGCCGCGGCGAACTCACAAGAGGTAGCGCTGCCGGCGAAGATTGTGTCGCCCTCCGATGTCACGCCGCAGTCGCCGCCGACCTGGCTGGCGTTGATGGTCTGCTTGCTGGATTCTTCTTCCTGCTGCTCGTCAGCGCGGGTTGGGGAGGGGTCTTCGTCTTCCTCGCTGGTGCTTGAAGAGCTGTCTGGGCTTTCTGGCGTCGTGGATTCTTCAGCCGTTGTTGTTTCTTCGGTGGTGGTGTCTGGGGCCCCGGACGTGATCGGGTCATTGCCGCTGCATGCGGAGAGAGCGAATGCCGTTGCGACGGCGAGGGTGAGAGTAGAGGGTCTGTGCATAGCGGAAACTGTAGTCCTAGAAAAGCGCTGTGTCCTGGGTTTGATGTGGTCAGATTGGTGGGAAGAAGCGTCGGCAAGCACGGCGCTGACCACACGCTTTAGCACTAGACTTTGAGAGGGCAGTGTTCAGTTGGCGTCGAGAAGCGAGGAATGGGCAAATGGACAAGGTCGAGGTTGGAGACGTAGTTGCGTTTAGAGAAAGCGATTCCATCGTCGGACAATCTTTAAAGGCTCGGGTTGTGGACATTCAGCCTTCGGGGAAGGCCTCGTTTCGGTACTCCCTAGAGCTTGAGGACGGATCCATACGTAAGGTCCCACGGCCGCGAATTAAGGGACCGTGGGCGAAGGCTGCTGAGATCGATGAACTCGTGAATCATCAGGTGAGGCTCCACGCGCAACGAGGTGGGGAAGAGCAAGACCGTGCCGCAAGCTTCATGGTTGAGAGTTGCCGCCTAGGAGAAACCATGGAGCTGGGAAGCGGCGATGATTTCATAATCACCGATCCGAAAACTCTTGAAGAACTAGTGGATTCCCCTTTGGACGTGCTTTTGGAGGGAGTGCTAACCGCCCCCTGTAACGAAGGGCTGCAAATATCTCCCCTTGGCGGAGTTCGCATTGTGCAAAGATTCGCGGAAGTCTCGCCTGATGAAGTGCTTGAGGTCGTGGCAAAAGAAGAGAAGGAGTGGAAACTTAAGCTCCGAGAGCATCACGGAATTATTTCTGCGCGATGGGAATGGGAATTCTATTGTGAGCACTACCGGCCGATGTTTGAACTCTGGCGTGAATGGTGCGGTTTTGCTGCCGTACGGAAGTACGAACGGGAAATAGCTGCTGAAGCGGAGGGGGCAAGGCTTTTCGACTTGGCAAAGCGGCTAATTGAGCATATTGAAGATGAAGAGCCAGAGATTGCCAAAATGTACCGGCAGGAACTACTTGCGGAGCAGATAACGCCGTATACCATCCGCGAGACCCCTGACAGGCCATTAGAGCCTGACGAAATTCCAGTTCGGGTTGAGTATCGCAGGCGGCGTTGGGGGTGATAGCACTGCGTCTCTCGATTGAAAGGGCAAAATGAGGCATGATTAGGGGCAGAAGCAGCCCTACATTACGTACAGCTGCTTGACCCTCACCGGAGGCTACTGGCAGGTGAGGGTCATTTAATTTTCTTTCGCGCCCGGTAGACGGTGCGGTCGTTCAATCGAGTCGTTTCAAAAGGAGCGAGAACATCGAACTTTGAAAGCTTGTCCCACACCTTGCGGGACTGGCCGCGGTCGGTAAGGACGCCTAGATGCACGCAGCGGAGAAGCACGGCTTCAGTGGTGAAGACCGTTGCTGCCTGTCGCTTGTGTACGAGCTCCTGGGCCTCTTCATCATCGATGATGATGGCGGTACGCGCCGAAGGATCCTCCTCAAGGAGGGCAAGGCAATGCGCGATTGCGGTGTATTCTCCCAGGTTCTTCGCCATTCCGCCTTGGATTGAGAATCGGGGACCCGCGAATAGGCGGATGTGTTTGAAGAGGCGATCCATGTCGTCGTCAAGCACGTGCACGTGGCCATGTGCAATGAGTGATGACCAGGTTCGGGAGCCACACTGAAACCTGGTGTCCTTTAGCTTTCTGTGTATCTCGTCGTTGACTGCAGCAGGCACGTGGAGTTTGTCATTGCCCACGAATTTGAGAAGAAGTCTTCTAGGTCGGTCTCTATATCGCGCTGACCTGTTAGGTTTTGGCCGACAGAACCCGGGACGGCGTACATTGAGTCGGCTACTTCCTCTGGGCTTACTTGCTCGGCGAACGCTACCGTTGGCAGCGCGATGAGCCCCTGAGCGTATGCCTTGTAAGCATCGGCCACGAGTCTCTCGGAAGCTCGTGGCAGCTGCGCAATTTGGCAGGCGTGGTCATATGTGGCTTTCCATCCGAAGCGGGAGGCGAGTTTCTTAGCGGTGTGACTTTTTAGTTCCTCTTTAGTGTCTTTCGAGATGAGACCTGCTTGATGAAGCTGGATTGCCGCTACATAAGGCGAGACCTGGAAGCGTTGGACAACTGCAGACAAAAGCTCTTCTGGATCTTCGTACTGAGGTATTTCACGCAACGCTTCCTCGGGGCAGAGGACGCAACGCGCGAAGGTGTTCGCGCGGGTCTCGTTGGGAAGGGTCTTATCGCATTGTAAGGAAGCCCCGTCCTCCGTGATGTCTCCGGCCACGATGTGCCCGATTTCGTGTGCAATGGTTAAACGCTGGCGGAAAGGATTGTTACTAGTGCCAATCCCTACGGTTAAAGCGCCCGAACCAGGATCGCGTAGCGTCAGCGCTTCGAGGTCTTCCGGTAAGTCGAGGACAATGAAATCAGCTTCAACGAGCTTCATAAGGTCGTTGATGTCATCGACTGGTCCTACACCTAGCTTGTGCTTCGCGCGAAACCGAGCAGCGAGTTCAACACCCTGTTGCGAGGGGCTCGTTGACTTAGGCATGTGTGCTATCCAGGTTCACTCGGAGCTGGAGATAAGGCAGAAGAGTTTGTGTTGCTTCCTCAGTTTTGGTCTGGTGACCACGAGCGGCAACGCGCACACGCTTAGAGAGTGGAGTGGCGTCGATAAGCTCAGCGGCATCGATCCCAAGAGCCCACGCGAGGGCCATGATGTGGTGGAGAGTTGGTGTGGCCGTGCCTTTCTCAAGGCGGGCCAAGGTGGGCTGGGACAGAATTTCATCGGTCATGGCGGCGAGGTCCCTCTGGCTGAGATCGCGCAGCTGACGCTGCGCACGGACTCGCTCGCCGAAGTCAGTGGGGATGTTCATGGTGGTGATCCTTGTTGACTTCGATTAAACACGTGAATCAGATTGGAGTCAATATGATTCAACGTGATTTTGGGTTGTATAGCAGGCGTCAACTTTGCAATTCTGCGTGGCTAGGTGAGGCTTGAAAATCGAAGGTAAGCAGTTTTATGACTGAGAGTAGCTTTGAGAGGCCTGTAGGGACTCACGAGGTTCGGACCGACATAGTATTACTTCTTCTTCTGCCTCTCCGTGGCTAGCCAGGATGAATCGTCGAATTCACTACTCCTTTAAGCTGGCATATGTGCAAATCATCCAGAGCACAACTGCTTCAAGTACTCTGACAGGCTTGCAGAAGATTGCTTGATAGTCCGAATTGACTGTCTAGGCAACGGTCGAAGCTGCAGCATCGGAGAGAGAAAACCATTAATCTCGATGTAGACTTTTCTCATGAGCAGAAAAGAAATTGAAAATGTGATGAAGAATCGGCGCCAGTCAGTTCAAACGGTCGCTTGGTTCAATGATCTCTATAAGCGTGGCCTTTTGGACCTCTCTCCGGAGTATCAGCGTAGATCTGTATGGAATGAGGACTATAAGGACTATTTTTTAGACACGATCTTGTCTGGATTTCCTGCTCCTGCGATTTTTTTGTACGAAGAAATTTCTCCAGAAGGGGAAATCCGATATTCTGTAGTTGATGGGAAGCAACGCCTAAGCACTATATTGGAATTTGTCAAGCCGAACTCGGAAGTTACGTTGGCAGACGATGAATCTCGACATGCGGAAAACGCTGGAAAAACATTTGATCAACTGTCGGAAGCACTAAAAGTTAGCATTTGGACTTACAAGTTTTCGATCGAGTTTCTTCCTAGTAAATCCGAAAACCTTTTGAAGGAAATTTTCGACCGCATCAACCGGAACGTAAACAAGCTTACGCCGCAGGAGCTGAGGAACGCTCGATACTCAGGATGTTTTTCGGAAGCATCTGAAGAGCTTGCAGATAAGATTGATAGTGAACTGAAGTTATGGCCGCGATATGCGGCACAGGCACGCCGGCAGATGAAGGATGTCGAATTTGCTAGTCATTTGTTGTTGCTAGTTGAAAATGGTCCCAGTGGTGTAACCCAGGAGCAGATGGATGAAGTTTACGCATCTCGACAGAAAACTTGGGAACAAAAGAAAAATATTCTGGATCGCGCGTTTTTAGCAGTTTCAAACTTTAAGAAGGTGCTAGAGGCTAGTGATGTCAGAACAGAATTCCTTGAAAAATCGAAAAACCAGGCGAATTTTTACTCCCTATTCGATGTATTTTCTCGTATGAGGGAGTTGTCGGATATCCAAGCTGAAAAGGTTCGGGAGAAGCTAGACCAGTTTTTTAAAAAAGTGTATTCGGGAACCGCAAAGAAGGGTACCCAAGCTGCTGCTTTTAGAGCCCATACGCGTGCTTCCTCCTCCGATAGCGGTCCTAGAAGTGCGCGCTCGGCAACGCTCTTGGATTTGCTGTCAGACTTCATTGCAGATAAAGGGGAGTAGCGTGCCGCAGGTTGATGCAGGGGTTCGTGAGCGTTTTAACGACGATTTCGCTGAGTATAAACAAATACAGAATTTCTTTTCCAATTTGGTTGTCCCTAAACTGCGTGAGCAGGGGTGGGTGGTTGAGCATCGATTAAAGACCGTCGAGTCTGTGGCAGAGAAGATTGAAACGGGCCGGTTCGACAAGTGGAGTCGAATAGATGATATCTTTGCAGCGACTGTCGTTGTTCCTGATCCGGGGGAGGAAGAGCGGGCTCTTGTGGTGCTGAAAGGCCTCTTGGGGAAGCCTATCGAAGAAAGGAAGCGCGAAACCACGGGGTTTGGTGGATCATCAAGTTTCGGCTTTAGTTCTCCTCGTTATATATTTTCCGCCCCTGAGGAATGGCGGTCAAAGCTGGCTGATTCCAGAAAACATCTCAATTTTGAAGTGCAAATACCGACCATTCTCGAGTGGGCCTGGCTGAAATTAACGCACGATTTTGCTTACAAGGGGGCTGAATTTGATTCTTCCGCTTTCAGGACAGCTTCCATGATAAAGGCGAATTTCGAGCAGGTTGAATGGTTGTTATCGCTTCAGAAGGATTCTTCTAGCGAGCTAGGTTACAAGAGGAGCAAGCGGGAGTTAGCCAAAGAGTATGTTGTAGAGCAGACTGAAAGACTATTTTCTGATGGACTATTAAAAGACGTTCAAAGGCCGTTGTCGATGAATCGTTTCGCGGATAATATCTATGCTCTTGTTGAAAGCATTACCCAATATGAGGAGTTTGAACGTCTCTTTATGAAACTGGTTCGGGGAGGGTTTGTGAATTCAAATGTTGACAAGATACAGCTTCGGAAAGTGATAGAGAAGAGCTATGGGCGACCTGCGGTTGATAGGGTTAAGGGGCGGGTTGAAAAGTTATACGGTGGATTCGTCAAGTCAGTGTACGATGGGGTATATGACCTAAATTCAAGTGTGTCATTGTCCCCGTTTTCTGTTTTCATTAATTTCCTATCTGAAGATAGAAGGGAATTGAACTGGGAATCAGACATTTTGAAACAGCTTGATTATCCAATCGTGCCTAGTTCGTTTGCTTTAAATTCTAAGTGGAAGACGTTCGACTTTTTGAATTAATTGTACTGTTTGCGGTTTTGGCGGACGTTAAATTTTAGCAGCTGCAGCTCAAAGACTCTGATAATGGAAAAACTCCAAGTTATTAGTTTAATATCGTGGCTGGGATGTCTCAATCCGGCCCTTCCAGGGCTCCTAGCGGCTTACGAGCTCCTCTCTTTTGTGCTACTGCCTGAACTTCAAGGTTGCTGAGTTAGTCCGAAAAATTCCCTAATCGGCGGACTCACATGTGCAAACGGAATCCGCTCCTGCTCAATGCGCAGCCGGCCCTCGGTGAAGAGCAGGCGGTAGGCGCGCTGCTCTTCGGTGGTGAGGTGGGTAAGCGTGGCGGAGCCGTCGCCGGGGTCGGGGACGGCGAGGTGCTGGAATGCGGTGACGGTGGCGGTGTCCATGAGCAGTGATTTCGTGTGGGGGAAGTGGGCGCGCACGGCGTTGAGGATGGCAAAGCCGGCGGCATCGAGGTCGCCCCAGTAGGTGATGTCGGTGTGGTTGAGCCAGCGCAGTGCGTGGAGCTGGTGGGCGGCGGTGCCGGAGCCGAGGAGGGCGATGGTGGGAGGGGAGGCGTCGGCAAGCGTGGGCAAGGCGAGGAAGGTTTGCTTGTTTTCCACGATGAGTACCCGGGGTGGGGTGTCGGGGAAGAGCTCGGCAGCGTTGGCGAGGGGGATTTCGATATCGGAGAGTGCTGGTGCGTGGTTGAGGTAGCGCAGGCGCAGGCGGGTGTCGCTGCGGCGAAGGCCCAAGTCCGTGATGCCGAAAGGCGCGAGGAGTGTCAGCAGCAGGCGGCGGTGGTTGCCAATCCACTTGCCGTCCACACCTTCGACCGGCACGGCACGCTCCCACTCGCCGGAATGGGGGTTCGCGCGCAACCAGGTCAGGCACGGCCCCAGACAGCGGAGATCATAGCCGCTTAAATCCTTCCACTGGTTGTAGGAGCGGTGGACGGCATGGGTGAACTCCGGGGAGTTCGGGAAGATAGCGGCGATGTCCTGGGCGCGTTGCCGGGCGGTGGAGTACTCGCGTTCCAAGCCCGCGGCGGTGGCGATACGTTCAGCGCCGGTGAGTGCAACGCGGGTTGGAACATCGTTGGCGCCTAGGCCCGCGCGGGACCAATTGCGTGTTTCATAGATGACTTCGTCCTGGTGCGGCCAGCGCTGCCAGGCACGGATGAAGTCTTGGGTGGTGCTGATATCGCGGGCGGCGGCCGTGGCTGTCGGCGAGTGCAGCGGCCACGCCAGGTGCAGCGAATCCGGTTCAGCGAGCGCTTCGGCGAAGTGGTTGCGTAGGTATTTCGCCGCGTGCACCTGCAGGTCTTTAGGCATCCGCATCGGTGGGCTCCTCGGGGCGGGGCTGTTCGGGGTTGGGGGTGGAGAGGGAGGAGGCGTCGATAAGTGAATAACCTGTGCGCGCCTGCGGGCGGCCGTTGATAATCGGCTCGTCGTAGTTGACCACGATGGTGCCATCCACGTAGGGCGAGAGCGTCTGGATGAGCTTGAAAGGCGTGGCCAGAATCATGTGGAAGCCAAAGGACGCGAAGACGGACATGGCCGTGCGGGTAAATGTGGGATCGGCGCGGTCAAAGGCCTCATCCAAGATGATGGAGCCATAGGTAGGCACGTCCTGATCCGGTTCCGCCAGGCGGAAGCGCAGGGCTGCTGCCAAGCAGAAGAAGACGAGCTTTTGTGCCTGGCCGCCGGAGAGCGACGCAGAATCCTGGTAGGTATTAGCCGTGGTGCCGTCGGGATAGCACTCGCGGCCGATGAAGCTGACGTGGCGGCGGGTATCCAAGACCACGTTGCGCCAGCGGATATCCTCCGGGTGGCTGGAGCCCAGTCGACTCAAGATCTTGTCCAGGGCGTGGTAGCGCCGCAGGGCGGCATCGTGCTCGTCCTCGCTGATTTCGGCCAGGCTGTGGGAGGTGGCGGCATCCAAATCCCGCTGGAAGTCTTGGACCACCTGGCCGCGGGCGTCCTTGACATCAATGCGCAGGGTGCGCTCACCGTTGAAGGGCGAGCGCTCCAGGGACTTGTTGATGAACTCCATGCGCGTTTCGATATCGCTGCGCGCATGGCGCAGGGAGGAAGCCAGGTGAGAAAGATTCTGGACGGTCTGGCCGTTGAGCAGCTCCAGGAAGCGGGCACGGAAGTCTGCCAGGCGGTCAGCTCGTAGGTACTTCAGCTTCTCGATGCCCTCGCCGGCGAAGCTGGCCTGCGGTTCCAGGTCGGCGGCTTCTGCCGGCCACTGGGATAGATAGGCGTGGAGGACGGAGACGATCTTGCCGTTGGCCTCCTCAATACGGCGCGCGGCGGTGCGGGCAGCGTCTTGCAGGTCGGCCTGGACTTCATCGCGCCGGGCATCGATGTTATCGATGGTCAGCGTGCGCTTGCCCTTGTGCAGGGCTTCCTCGACGGCTTTCGCGATGTCCTTGTCGGCGATCTCCGGCACGGTGTCGATGATGCGGCGGCGCTCGGTGGAGCGCTTCAGCTCGCCTTCGACGTTGCCGAGGTGCTTCTGCGCCTGGTTGAGCTGGGCGCGGGCCGCATCCAGTTTTTCCTTGGCGTGCTGATGGGCGGCGGCTAAGGCCTGGGCCTCCGGGGAGGATGCCAGGGCATCGTATTGTTCTTGAAGGTCCTGCTTGCGCGCCTTCGCGGAGGCGGTGTCAATGTCCTGGAATTTCGTGTCTAGCACCTGCTGTGCTTTATCGCGCTGGGCGCGCAGGATGTCCATCTTCCGGTTAAGGTCGTGGACCTGCCTGGCTGCGGCGCTGGCGGTGGCTTTGGCCTGTGTTAACTGGGAGCGCAGTAGCTCAATCTTGGCGGTGTTGGTGGAACCCACCCGGTACCATGCGGTACCGGCAAAGCGCCTGCGGTCATCCTTGATGAAACGCGTGGAGCCGTCCTTGTCTTTGGGGCGGCTTTCCAGGCCATCGCGGGTAACGGCGGGAGTTGAGGTGACCTTATCCAGTTCCGCTACCGACTCCACACATTCATAGTTGAAGCGGTGCGAAATGTGTTGGCGTACCCACGCCGTCATGGGGTGATCCTGGAATTCCAACTTGTGGATGAGCTGCCGGGGGCTGCGCGCGGAGGCCGGCGCTGACGTGAACTCTGGGATGGTGCGGTATTCCAAGCGGGTGCCCACGTTGCGGGAGTTGACCCACTGGTTAATTGCTTTCCGCGCTTCCTCTGGTACGAGTAGCGTGGCGGCGAAACCGTGCAGGAGCTTTTGGATGACCGGCTCCCAGTCCGCCTGCTGCGGGCTGATGTCTATCAACTCGCCGGCGAAGGGAAGCTCGGATTCGGCATAGCCGGTATCGCGGGCGAGTTGGGAACGCAGCTCCACTAAAGCCTTGTCGATATTGGTGCGCCGCGAGCTGAAAGAGCGCAGCTCGCTATCCAGCCGCGCGCAGGCGGTGGCCGCGTCGCGGGCGGCCACACCGGCTTCCTGCTGCTGATTCGTCAGATCGGCGGAGTCGGTCTCGAAATCGGAGAGTCGTAGCTGGGCGTTGGCCTGCAGCTCAGCGAAACCTTGCGGGCTGAGCTCATAGTGCTCGGTCCATTGGCCCGCGGCAGCAGCAAGGCGTTGGAATTCTTTGGAGCGGTGCGCAATCTCTATGTCGGCAGTCTCCATCTTGGCGCGCAGGGCATCGAGCTCGCCGGCGCTGAGCTGGGAAACGGCCATCGCGGCGCGGCGCTCCGCATCATCGAGGTGGGCGACATCGGCCTCAAGGGATTCCACTTCCGACTGGGCCTCTACCTGCTGGGCGTTCAGCGCGCGGATGCGAGAGTCCAGCTCCTCTGCCACCAGGCGAGCGCGCACGGCCGGCAGTGCCTCGCTCATGGCCTCCGCCTTGTGCTTATCTGCCTCCGCGGTCGCGCGCTGGGCATGCAGCTGGGGCAGGGGAGCGAGCGTATCAATCTGGGCCTTGACGTCCTCGACCCGCAGGTACGCTTGGCGCAGATCTTCAAATTGTTCTACGGCTTCCTCCGCCCTGGAGAAGGTCGAGGGCCGGTCCAGCATGTAGTCCCGGAAGAGCTGATCCAGGCTGGAGAGCGACTTCGCGGACTGCGTGCGGTGGAGCAGCAGCTGGCCCTCCACGTTCTTGATGCCCAGGCGTTTGCGGAAACGATCCGCAAACGTGGCATATGTCGGCGTAAAGGACGCGCCGGGTCCCTTGTACAGGGCTTTGATCTTGCGGGTGTCCAGGCTACGAGCGAGCAAGGGGCTGAGCTTATCGACGTCCTCATCACCTGGCACCAGCCCATACAACTTCTTGATCTGGCCTACTGAGTTCTCACCGCCATTGAGGCGGAAGATAGCAATGAGCGTGTGTTGCTTGCCCGCGCCGTTGTCATAGGTCAGTGCTACCACCGAGTTGGTAGCCCCCTCCCGCAGGTACTCCGGGGCGATTTCGCCGGTCTGCGCGTTTTCCTGCTGCCGCCACGCGCCGCGCACGTAGGAGACGAGGCTGCGCCCGTTGTGCCGGCCGAGGTCCTGCTGCGAAGCTGCGTTGAACTTCAGGTGGTTCTGTGGAACCAAGACCGCCGACATCGCATCCAGCAGCGTGGACTTGCCGGAGCCCGAACCGCCGGTGATGAGGAAACCTTTGCGCGCCACCGGGATGGAAAAGTAGCCGTGGAAAGTGCCCCAGTTGATCAGCTGAATGCGGCTGATACGGAATTGTCCGGGGTACAGGCTGGCGTGACTAGTCATCGGAAGTTTCCTCCTTCTCCTCATCTGCCTGCTCTTCCTCGGCCTGCGCCAGGCGGGCGTATTCGTCACGGATGGCGGTGACTGTGGAGGCGTCGAAAAGCTGGCGTAGCACCGGTGAGACCTCGAAGCGCCCCTCGGTCTCAGTAGCGCTCAGCAGTGAATAGTCGTTCTGAATGCGCTTAATGGCGGCGTTGAAGCGGCGGTTGAAACCGGCCTCATCGCGGTTGTCCACCGCGCGGACGTAACCGATTCCCTCCCGGAGGTCCTCGACGTCCACGATGACCCGCTCGCCGGGCAGCGCAAGCCCCAGCTCTTGGCGCAGGTTCAGCAAGATAGCGGTGTCGATGTGCTTGAGCTTATCCGTGCGTAGCACCTGCGGGATGCTCAAGGTTTCTTCTTCTACCATCCGGGTAAACGCGAAGCCCTCGGTCTCGTCCACGACGAGTTCCAGGAACACCTCATGCAGCCGGGCGCGGAGGTTCTCCTCATCCGAGATGATGGCGGCCCACAGCACCGGTTCCTTCTGCGCGCGAATGAGCGGGCCCTGCAAAAGCTGCACTAACGCGCGCCGCGAGTGGTAGGTCAGCGAACCTTTATCGTGCTCCCACAAGGGTGGCTCGTGGGCGGAATCGACGCGGGGAGTGTGTGCGGCGGTCACTGTAGCTCCTTAACGGTGGTGTGATCGAAATACAGAGTAGGGATATAGGCGGAGCGCACCGTGCCGTCCTCCTCGGTCCATGTGACTTTCTCACGCGATGGACGCAGCACGGGCACTGGGTGTTGGTCTGCGATGTGCACCAAGCCCACCACGCTGGCAAGGCCCTGGGTAGGGGGATGGGCGTGCAGCACCTGGCCGATCGTGCAGGGGCCGGACTGGGCGACGGCCGAGCGTATCGCCTCGTGCAATTCCTCGAAGTCAATCTCCGATTCGCGCACCAGCTCATATAAGGCTTGCGGGTCTTCTGCCTCCGGCTGGTATGCCACTGGGGTTTCCTCCACGATTTCCCGTCCCGGGTTGGCTAGGCGGATACGGGAGACGGAGTGAATCGACATACCGATGCGCTGCAGCGGTGTCTCCATCCGGTGAAAGGCTTTGAGCTCGGAGTTTTGCGCGGCATCGATAGCCATGCCGCGGGCCTCCCGCAGTAGCTCAATCATGCGCCGGTCCTCCGCGAACTGCTCGGAGGAGACATAGTTGCGCAGGCTGCGTGCCAGCCCCGTCATGGTCTGGTTGACCTCGAAGCTGGTTTCCTCCATATCGCGGAAGAGCCTGCGCAGCTGCTGCCGCCTGTCCGCGGCCAGCGCCTGCCCGGCCTCGCTATCGAGGACCTCCGTGATCCACTGGTCCAACCAGGCGCTGCGCTCCCTATCCATCAGGAGGGAATAGAAGCCACGGAAACTGTGCCCGGCGTCTGACTCCGCGATGTGGTCCACACCGTTGAAGATCTCCTCCAGCACCTCGCCCCGATAGCCCTCTGGATCCAAAAGCTGGCGGCGCAGCTGGTGGTTGAGGGCCTCGAGCTCGTGGCGTACCCGGGCGAAATCGCTCGGCACAGCCATGGCCATGTTCAGAACGTCCTGGACGCGCTCTTCTGTCTCCGCGGCGGTGAGCCTTTCGAACTGCCCGCTGCGGGCTTTTTCAATCTCACGGTCGATGCGGTCGCGCTCTTCTTCCAAGCTGGCTACGCGGCTGGCGATGTCTTCGTTCGTATCCCGCGCTAGCCTTTGCAGCGCGGAGCTAATCGATTCCACGCGTGACGCCGTCACTGTGGTCACCGGAGCCTCCCAGCGCTCAATGGCTTCGAGGGCAGACAGGGCTTCCTCGCTGGGTTCGAGCGTTTCGCCGTGGGAACTCTTACCGGATTTTCGGATGAGCCACCCGGCCTTGACCCAATCATTGCAGTAATTCTGCGGTGTGCGGGGCATGGAAAACTCACTGGCGATCACCTCAAAATCGGTGACCATGAGCTCATATACCTCCGCCGCCGGGCGCGCCCGGGTGCCGCGCGGGAAGTACTCCGCGATCAACGCCAAAATCACGGGCGCGTTATCCGCGGCCAGTAGCCGGATCGCGGCGGAATCGCGCATCAAACGTCGCAGCGATAGGGCGCGTGCTTCAACAGACATGTCTTGATTCTGACAGGTGCGCCGGACATGCGCAGTGGAGTAGGGCTCAGATTTTCGAAGATCGGAGGTTTAGAGTGCGGGTAAGACCATGGGCAATTCGGGTAAGGGGGTGGCGAATTGGGGTATTTTGTGGTCACGTACGTGCAGTGTGACTACGATTGGAAGAGATTTCACTTGTAAGTGAAAAGGATTTAATTGGTTGTAAGAAGAGGAAGGAGTGCCGATGAACGCCGCGACATTGATTAACGATCGGGTGATGATCGACGATGACATGGTTGAAAATCTCCAGTCCCTACCTTCTCTCGGCGCCGCGACTTTTCGGGTGACAGACGCAGAGGGCCGTGTTGTGTCGTTGCCCCTTGACGTGCAGCGACTGATTTCTCAAGTGTTGACTTCTGTTGCGCAGCGCGGCGAAATTACCATTTCGCGCGTACCCGAGGAACTTACCAGTACTGTCGCTGCAGAGATTTTGGGTGTCTCTCGTCCAACCCTCATGAAATGGGTTAAAGAGGGAAAGATAGTGGCTCACAAGTGTGGAACGCACACCCGCTTTAAGCGTGATGATGTTCTGAAGCTGAAGCAGCAGCGAGCCGAGGAGCGGGCTCAGGCGTTCAGTGAGTGGCGTGAATTCGAAAAGGAGAACGAGCGCTTTTTCTCTGAGCTCTAGTTGGGGGATGGGTCAAAGCTAGCTTCTGCGTAGGCTTAGTCCTCTCAGTATCCTGTTGAGTATGCCGCAGAGAGTATTCGTTGATTCAAACATCTTAGCGAGTCGTACGATCCTTGATTGGTTGTTTGCGCTGCAGTGCCTGTCAGGGAGCATGTTTGTGTTTTATACGTCGCAAGACGTACTTGCGGAAACCATACGAGTTCTGCGGCGGAAATTCCCTAAAGCGCCAGGGAAGATTGTTAACGATCGTGTCAAAAAGGTTGGGGCGGTGATGGAGGAAATCCTTTGCGACTTCCCAGGGGACCTTCCTTTCGATGGCTTGGACCAGGATGATTACCATGTCCATGCTGCAGCGGTTGCTTCGCGCGCTGACATTGTCTTGACTGATAACTCACAGGACGACATAACTACGTCTTCTGATGCGCAGCACTACGAAATTGTGAGCGCAGATGATTTCCTCATGCTCGTTCACGATTCCGCACCGCACTTAGTCTTGAGATGTACGAAGCAGCAACTTGATTACTGGCAAACACAATCTGGTTTTCGGGGGTTGGATCATGCACTAAAGCGGGCAGGTTGTCCGAACTTTGCCGGAGCAGTGCGCGAGGCATTAAAAGTCCTCGCGCGACAGTAGACCCCCTTCTTAGTCCTCCGCCACGGTAACGCTGACGTCGATGTTGCCGCGGGTGGCCTTGGAGTAGGGGCACATCTCGTGGGCGGCGTCGGCAAGCGCTTGGGCGTCCTCTGGGGCCAGGCCGGGGATGGTGACCTCGAGCTCGACGCTGAGGAAGAAGCCCTCGGAACCACTGTTGAGGGTCACGCGCGCGCCGACGGCGGAGTCGGTGACGTCGACGTCCTTGTCCTTGGCCACGGCCTTGAGCGCGGAGTGGAAGCAGGCGGCGTAGCCGGCGGCGAAGAGCTGCTCGGGGTTAACGCCTTCGCCACTGCCGCCCATTTCCTTCGGGGCGGTCATGGTGAAGTCGAGGTCAGATTCCTGGACGACGGTGCGGCCATCGCGGCCAGAGCCAGTGGAGAGTGCTTCGGTGGTGTAGGCGGCGGTCATGAGTAACTCCTTCGTGGTTGAGAGGTTCTGGGGCGCCGATTGTACGCGGGAATGGAAGCTTGCTCACGTGCTGGCCGTGACAAGCTCCCGCAGCGCGACCAGCGCCTCACGGGAGGCGGTGCCGTAGCGTTCGCGTAGGAAGTGGTGGGTGGCGTCGGGGTTGTCCAGGGACACGGACGCGGCGCTGAGATTGTGCAGTTCCGATTCGCCGGCATCGGTCTTCTCCACGGACCAGAAGCTTTCCGGGCGCAGGCCCAGCTCGCTGGAGCGCTCAAGCACGCTGAAGGCGTGGGAGGCAAAGATGAGCTGCGCGCCGTTGACGTTGATGCTGGGCTCGCGGAAGGCATAGATGATGAAATCCAGCAGTGCTGGGCGCAGGGCGGAATCCAGCTCATCGGCCACCAGGATCCCACCGCGGCGCAGCGTGTCCAGAACCAGGGGAGCGGTGGCCATCCAATTCTGCGTGCCGCCGGATTCATCGGTCAGCTTCAGCGCATAGTAGGAGTCACCGACTTTGTGCTCCACGATGATGGAGTGCAGCAGGGACTCGATCTCCGCATCGGAGTAAGCCTGGAACTCGTCTGGTCGGCGGATGCTGCCGGCGCTGCGGCTGAGCGCATCAATGACCGGGCGCATCTGGCGGAAGACATGCTCGGGGATGCGGTCTTGGTCAAGCCGCACGGAGTTGATTCCGGCATCGGCCGCGCGCAGCAGCGCGGCAGCCTCATGCAGGTGCAGCTTGCCCTCACGGATAAGGGTGGTGATGCGGGAGGCAGTACTCATGGAGGTATGGCCGTGCGGCAGGTAGGCCACGTCGTGCACCAGGGCACGGGCTAGCGGGGCGAGGATGGGGTGCTCATCGCGCAGTCCAGCGGACAGGAGCAGCTCGGTGTCATCGACGGGGCCAAGCTTGGCGACGTCCCCCTCATCCATAAAGGACTTAGTCCACTGCACCTCCTCGCCGCGGGTGCGCACGAAGCAGGGGCTCCAGCGAGTCGAAGGAACGCGGCTGAGCCACTCGGCGTGTACGCCGGTAAAACTCCATTGGAATCCGTAGAGGTAGCGCACGCCATCGAGCTCAAAATCCAGCTCGAAGGTGCTGGGCAGGCGCTGCGTGCGGGGATCCAGGCGGTACGGGGCGTGGGGGAGTTGGTTGGGTGGGGCGTCGGCAAGCCAGGTGGTGGCGGAGGACTCGATGGCGAGCAGAGCGAAGGCGAGGGCGTTGAGGATGCTGCTCTTGCCGGAAGCGGTGGGGCCGATGAGTACGGAGATGGGATCGCTAACCTTCGCCCAGCCTTCTTCCGGGGCGGTGGAGTGCTGCCAGTCGTGGTAGAGCGTGAGCGTTTGGGTGGCGCGGATGCTGCGGAAGTTGGACACGCTAAAGGAAAGGAGCCTCATGATCACGAGACTACAAGCTCATAGATTCTTCATCAGGTAAAACTGTCCTAGGTTCGGGCGCTGAGTTCTCGCCCTATGCCTTAACCCAGCCGGCGTTGGTAGCGTTTTAGTACGTGCCGCAAAAGTAACCACAGGAGGTCACATCCTATGGGTGGGGATAGTACTGATCTGCTCGTATGCATCGGGCTAGTGATTGTCATGGTTCTTTACTGGACCTATTACATCCGTAGTGTGCGAAAAACTCCCAGATCAGAAAAATGGTACGACACAGTAGGTTGGGATGGGGCCGAAAGTGATGGCGTGCTCTTCATATATCCCTACGGCACGCTCATCATGGGCGCTGTTGGAGCCACGGGGTTGGTTGCAAGCATGGGCCTTCCAGAGCCTGTCGAAACGCTGCTGTTTCTTCCACTCATTTCTGCTTTTGTCATTGGGGCGATTGGTTTTACAGGCGCGTTCGGGATTCCGCTTCCGTGGCCATTTGTTCCGCGTTGGGTAGTGGATATCCGCAAAGCAAAACGCGCTCGGAGACGCGAGCGCAGGCAAGCTAGGAAAATGAAAAAGAAAGAATAGGCCTGGTAACTGACGCAGAGGCCGAAGCCAGTGTGTAGTGGGTCTAGGGCTGAGTGACGTCAGTTTTGTAGGTGAAAGTAGCGGCGGTGCACGCTAGGCTTTTGGCATGAAGTATCGGAACGTTCAGATCAGCTCCGTCGCGGCGCTTGTCATGAGCCTGTTAGGCGCGGCGTTCTTTGCTTTGGGGCGGGTCATATTTGGTGTCGGCGGATGGTTCGCTTTCTTTACCCTTCCAATCGGCGGCATCGTGGTCCTTGCACTGTTAGTTTTGTGGCTCATCCCCGTGCGTACCCCGATGGAAGATGAAGGGGGCGGAACGTACAAGGCATTCGGGTGGCGCGAGTCGTGGGCATTCATTGCTGTGACCGTGTTCCTCTTCCTGGCTGGCTTCTTTTTGGTCGATTACGGCGATACCGATGAGAGCGTGAAATCCGCCTTCACCCAGATTGTCGGTCGGTGGGCCTTAGACCTGTCCTCGATACTCTTTTGGCTCAGTGTTTTCGGGGTGATCGCCTCCTACGTTATCGGGGTCGTTGTGTCGGTGAAGGGGCGCAACGCCGCTGATGAGGACCAGACGCCGAGTTCAGACCCGGAAGACCTAAACGAGGCAAATCTGGGCGAGAAACTCGGCCAGGGCGAGGCCTAAATTGCCGTTTTCTGGGCCTGCCGATTAATGTTGCTGGGAGCGGATTCGCTGTGTGCGTGAGTGCTGGCTCGGCGCTGGTGCGGAATGCAGGCAGGGAACACGCGGGGCTATAGCTCAGTCGGTTAGAGCTACGGACTCATAATCCGTTGGTCCCGGGTTCGAGCCCCGGTAGCCCCACCACGCAAAGCTTCCATTGCTTACCGCTTGTATGCTGCCCCTGGGGAGGGCCTTTACGCCTTTTCGAGCGTTGGGATGGTGGCATGTCTGGGGCCTGTTGTACGCTTGGCGGGAACTGGAAGGAGGGCAGACATGGAACAATTTAAGGCGCGGCAAATCGCCGAATGGTTTGTAGCGTGGGCTGATGAAACTGATGATGCTGAGATAACGCAGCTTAAGCTTCAGAAGCTTCTCTACTACGCTAAAGGGCTGCATATGCGCAGTTCTGATGGCCTGCCGCTTTTTCCTGAACGCATGGAAGCATGGGCACATGGCCCAGTAGTTGTAGACGTCTACCATGACGTTAAGCACTACGGAAAGCTTCCCATCGACCCCGATGAGTTCATCTCGGATGATTTCGACTGGGATGATTACCGCGACGTTGAGCGGGATTTGATTGAGGTGTGGGACAAATATGGCCCCTACTCCGCATGGGCATTGCGGAATAAAACCCACACTGAATCTCCTTGGAAAAAGAACTTCGTCGAGGGCAAACGCGGGCTGGAAATAACGGATGCCGATCTGAAGAACTATTTCTGCTAGCCGTGGGCAAGAAAAGTAAACGACGGGGAAGTGTTTTATGTCCTTTGGATTGAGAAAGCCTACAACGAGCTCTACGTGCATTAGCTTCTTTTCTTAAGCCTTAGTCCCTACCAACAAGGCGGTCCGTCTAAAGCAATAGAGTCTTAATGCGAGAATCCGCGCGCTACCCGATACGATGACCACCATGAGCGTTGTCGAGATGGACCCATTGATCGAGTCGCTGTACTACTGGTCCGACATCATAGGTGTCCTCCTCATGGGCATCATCGGTGGCACCATGGCCCGGCAGCGCGGCTATGACATCGTGGGCTTCTTCTTCATCGCGATGTTCTCTTCCCTCGGCGGCGGCATGATCCGTGACGTGCTCATCAACCGCGGCACCGTCGCCGCGATGAGCCAGCCGGAGTATCTCTACCTGGCGTTTACTGGCGCCATCATCGCCCGCTTCGTCTACTTCAAGGGCAAAACGTGGGACTACGTGCAGTCGCATGGTGATGCGGTGGTCTCGGCCCTGTGGGCGTCGACAGGCGCGCTCAAAGCCATCGCGTATGGCCTGCCCCTGATTCCCTGCATCATGATGGGTGTGTTCACGGCTACGGGCGGCTCCATGATCCGTGACATCGCCATGGGGCGCGAGCCCGCGGTCTTTGGTGATAACACCCCCACCGTGATCCCCGCGGTGGCCTGCGCGCTGGTGGTCTTGGGCGCAGACTCGGCCGGCTACTTGGCGTGGGGGGTTATTCTCGGGCCGGTTGTGTCCTTTGTCCTCACCATGCTGGGCATCTGGGCGGGCTGGCGCGTACCCGCTCGCCAGGAATGGGCGCCGGTCAATGACACCGCGGCTTACGTCATGGTCATGGCGCGCAAGGCGGAAAGCAAGGGGCGTGCCGTGGGGCGTCGTCTAGAGCCCACGAAGCTTCGCTCCTGGCGCCACAACCAGATGGAAAAGGCCCTGCAACGCCGCATCGAGCGCGAAGTCCGAGCCGGCAAGCGCCGTGCGGAAGCCGCCATCGATGCCTCCGAATTCCTCGACTCCTTCAACGAGGAAGTCGCAGAGATGTCGGAGATGATGGAGCCGGCCGTTGCGGAAGCGGAGTCCTCCGACTTCGGTGTGGACCTAAGCGGTGACTCCTACGAGGAACAGAGCGCTGAGGGGCCAACGCCGCGCGAGCTTTTGGATCGCATCTTGGCCGATGATCAGCTCACCGATGAATTGGTGGAAAGACTCATGCGCCGATATGAAAAAAGAGATGATTAGAACCTGAGAAATGCTTTAATCTAGTGATGAAAGTGAGGTGATGGACGCGTGACGTCGAGGCGTTCTTTTCTGGGCATGCTCGCGGCGCTGGCGGTGTCGGGCGTTGCGGCCCCCACGCTGGCGGGTTGCGGAACGGAACCGGAGCGCATGGATACCTCGGGAATGAATCTCATTACTACCGATATCTCGGAGCCGCAGCGCTCCCTCATCCCGGCCGATTCCAACGACGTGCCAGGCCAAACCATCATCAACCTGGTGTACTCGGGCCTGATGTACCTGGATAAGGACGGCGGCGCCCATTACGACATGGCGGAATCCGTCACGCAGGTTGATGACACCACGTTTGACGTGCAGATTCGTGAAGACGCGGTGTTCTCCGATGGCTCGAAGGTCAGCGCGCAGGACTTCGTCGATACGTGGAATACGGCAGTGCGCCAGTCCCTGCTTTCCGCACATCACTTTGCGCCGATTCTCGGTTTCAATGAAGGCAGGAAGGAGATGCGCGGGCTGACGGTGACGGGGGAGAAGTCCTTCCGCATTGAGCTCTCGCGCCCCACGGCGGGCTTCATTGAACGCTTGGGTTATTCCGTCTTTTTCCCCATGCGCTCTGCGGATCAGGACAAGCTGAGTGAGCGCGGCACGGACCCGATTGGCAGCGGGCCATACCTGTTGGCCTCGTGGGAACGTGAGAAGGCGTTGACCCTCGTGCCGAACCCGCGTTATAAAGGGCCGCGACACCCGCAGAATGAGGGCATTAAGTTCGTCGTGTACGCCTCGGAGGAGCAGGCCTACGAGGATCTTGTGGCGGGCCGGCTGGACGTGCTGACGCGCATCCCGGCGGAGAAGCTCGGAAGCTTCGAAAAGGAGCTCGGCGCGCGGGCCCTTACTAAGCCTGGCGGTTCGATCATGGAGATCACCATTCCCGCCAACGATGCCAATTTCCGCGGCGAGGCTGGCCGCCTGCGCCGCCGGGCCCTGTCCATGGCGGTAGACCGAGAAAAGATTGCGCGGGACATCTTCCACGACCGAGTGACTCCGGCCAACAGCTTCGTAGCGCCGCTCTTCGGCTCCCCACCGCCTGCGCCGGAAGGTGCTGACGTGCTGACCTACCAGCCGGATAGAGCCCGCGAGCTGTGGGAACAGGCGGAGAAGCTAGACCCCTTTAAGGGGACGTTCAGCATCGCGTTTAACGCCGATGGCGGCCACAAGACGTGGGTCGATGCGGTGGCTCAGCAGGTGACGGATACCCTCGGTGTGCTCGCCGAAAGCAAGGAATTTGGGACCTTGAAGGAATTGCGTCGAGAGGTCACAGCGCGGCACATTACCGGTGCTTTCAGGACGATTTGGCAGGCGGAATTTCCGGATGAGTCGACCTTCCTGGTGCCGCTGTTTGCCTCCTATTCCTCAGAAAACGAGTCAGGTTTTCGCAGCACCGAATACGACGAGTTGCTGAAGAAGGTAGGCCAGGCGAAGGACCGGGAGGAGGCCCAGGAGTACTACTTGCAGGCCCAGGAGCTGTTGCTGGAGAAGATGCCGGCGATTCCGCTGTGGACGACTAAGGCATTCAGCGCCTACGGCAAGGACATCATCCCTGCTGGCTACACGTGGAAGCCCACTCCGAACTACTATCTCATCCACCGCGCTTGAGATTCCAAGGGTTCTGTCAGGCTGTAGGACTAGGCTTGGCGTAATGCTGAAGTATTACTTTTTCGCCATTTGGCAGGCCTTCGTTGACCATGGTTTGCCACTGCTAGGAATGCTGTTGTTGGCGATTCTCATCCCGCGCATCGGCCGCTTGGCGGTGCGGGTCATTGAGTCCCGCCTCGATGAAAACCAAGAGTCCACCAAGGCGCGCTTGGCGCTGGCCGGCGCGCTGGTCTATGTGGCACAGGCGGTGGCGTACTTCCTGCTCGTGTTGGCGGCGCTGGCCAACGTTGGAGTGCCTCCCCTGGGCGCGGCCATCCCGGCAACCGTGGTCTCGGCTGCCGTCGGTTTCGGCGCCCAGTCGATCATCGGTGATTTCCTCGCCGGTTTCTTTATCCTCTCGGAAAAGCAATTCGGTGTGGGTGACTATGTCAGCTTCGACGGAGTGACCGGCGTGGAGGGCACCGTCGTTTCGCTGACCTTGCGCACGACGACGGTGCGTACGCCGACCGGTGAAGTTGTCATGGTGCCGAACGGTTCGGCGGGCGTGGTCACAAATTACTCGCAAGAGTGGTCGCGCGCGGTGGTGGATATTGCCATCCCGGTCCATGAGGGCGATTCCGTGCAGGAGCTGACCGAACAGGTAGAGAAGATTTCACAACGCGCCATCGATACCCCGGACATCCGCGCGGACGTGGCTGGTGAGCTCGACGTTCTGCCCGCTACTGGGTTGGTTGCTCCCACGGTGGCCGGCCAGCCATGGCAGGTGAAGTACCGCGTCTTGGTGCAGGTCAACCCCGCACGCCAGTGGGCGGTGGAGCGCGCGATCCGCTCGGCGCTGCTTTCTTCCTTCTGGGATCTGTACAAGCTGCCTAACACTGAAAACGTCGCGGGTGAAGTCCTGGAGGTGCTGGGCGGCGCGGTGGATGCCGATGCCCCCACCACCGTCATGCCGGCGGCAGGCGCTAACACCGAGTCGAGACAAGAGAGCTCGGCGTCCGAGACGGAAGCTATCGCCGCTGACGCTGTCGCTGACGCGGCCGCCGAAGCGCAAGACAGCAAGGATGACGGCCCAGGGCGCCCGGCCTATTCGGCCGAACCCGACGACGAGGAAGAGGATGATTACGGCCGCGGTATCTGGCGCGCGGATAAGCCGGAGAACAAGTGGGACTCCTTCTGGACGCTTGGCGGGCGCGTGCGTCGCTCCACCACAGGGCTTATCGCCGGGCTCGGCGCGATCAGTGTGCTGCTGTTAGCGTCCGCCAACCCAGACGGCGTGGAGAATGCCGGGTGGCTATCACCCTCGCGCTGGATGGGACAATCAGAGACAACGTCCGAGTCCACTCAGCCCTCCGAACCTTCGCCAACGCCACAAACCGCGCCACAGGACGAGCCTACCTATGTCTCGACGCCCGAGGAGCCGGTGGAAAGCGTGCAGGGCACAGTCACTGAAAACACCCCGGACAGTGAAGCCGTCTACGCACCTGTGAATCCAGGGGAACCGACAACCCAAACACCAGCGGAGGAAGGGGTCTCCGAAACTCCCGCGCCCACTGAGGGCGCACAGGCTACCGCTACTGAAGGGGCCTCGGAGCCTTCCGCCGAGATGTAGACCCGAAGGGGGCCGAGAGGCGCTGCACAGAGAGAGGTGAGAGAGACGCTTGGAGAGGGCGCACGAGAGATATGAGTGATAGGGAAGTGCAGCGGCGTAATGCGCTACACCTTATGTATCGGCCCATCGCCACCGATCGTTAACGCAAGCAAGCTAGCTCACAACTCCCGCGCCCGGCCTATAGGTCAGCGCATGCGCCTGCCTCACGGGGGAACCCGGCCTGAGTACATCATCCACGCGCAGCCAGTGCATCTGCGCCTCCTCGCGGCTCAGCGTGACGAAGCAATAGCCGTGGCTGTCCAGCTCCACGTGGTGGCACTGCGGGTTGGCCTGGCGTAGTACCTGTTCGGCGAGGCGGGAGACAGTATTGCCCGCGCGTAGGTTGAGCGCCTCGTTGATATTGGGCGCCGACACGGACCCGCACACCATCTCCGCGGCAACCACCTCCTCGCCCTTGCTAATCGTATGCGCCCATTCGGTGTGGATATCGCCGGTGAGGAACAGGGCGTGGGCAGGGGAGGCGCGGAGGGCGTCGATAAGCGCGCGGCGTTCTGCGGAGTAACCATCCCACTGGTCCCCATTGACGGGAATCCCTGTGATGTTCTTCGTCAGGGCGGCGGCCACCTGTGCGGTCAGCGAATTCTCCTGCAGCGACACTAGGTTCAGCGGGGCAAACATCACCGAATTCCCCAGCAGATTCCACGTGGCCTGCGAGGTCTCAATCTTTCCCAGCAGCCAGTCATACTGCTCCGAGCCCAGCATGCTCCGGCCCTCTTCCATAAACGCCACTGGGTTCCATGGCGCCTGCTGGTCGCGGTAGGTGCGCAGGTCCATCATGGTCAGCTCCGCCAAATCGCCGAAGGTCAGTGAGCGGTACAGATGCCCGTCCTCGGAAGCCGCGGTGGCGCGCACGGGCATCCACTCGAAATAGGCGCACATGGCCGCCGTCTGCCGCTCCTGCCAGCTTCCTTCCGTGGCGGGGGCGTGGTTCTCCGCGCCGCCGGCCCAGTTATCGTTGGCCGTTTCATGGTCATCCCACACCACGATCCACGGCAGAGCGGCATGCGCTGCCTGCAGGTCGGGGTCGGTGCGGTAGCGCCCGTAGCGCGTGCGGTAATCCGCCAGCGTGGTGATCTCGTGCGCTGGGTGGTGCAGGCGCACCGGCCCAAACCCGGAGTATTCGCCGGCGGCGTACTCGTAGATGTAATCGCCTAAGAACACCATGTAATCCAGCTGCCCGGAGTGCGCGCGCTGGGCGATGTCCGCGTAAGCGCTGAAGAAGCCCGACTCCCAGTTCGCGCAGGAGGCGACCCCAAACGTGAGCTGCTCCGGCGAGGAGGTGGCCGCAGGTGCGGTCTTGGTCCGCCCGATGGGGGAGGAGACACCATCGACGAGGAAGCGATAAAAATACACGGTGTCCGGCTGCAGGCCGTGCGGGTCCACGTGGACGGTATGGTCACGGCTTGCGGAGGCAACCACAGTGCCGCGCTTGACGACGTCCCTCATCTCCCCATCCGCTGCCACCTCCCACTTCACGGTGACCGAGGGCCCTACGCCGCTGCCCGGCAGTGCCTCCTCGGTGGGCGTGATGCGCGTCCAGAGGATGACTGAATCCGGAATCGGATCGCCGGATGCCACTCCGTGCACGAAGGGCAGCGTGCCCGCGGGCGGCTCTACTAGCCCGAGGGAGGAGGTGGACGTGGGATCGGCTGCCGAAGCCGAAGAGGCGACGAGGGAGGCAGCGGTGGCTGTGGCTAATCCGGAGGCGTGGAGGAGGCGGCGACGAGTTAGAGAGCGGCGCATGGCTCTACGGTTTCTCCGCTGAGGCGGTGTCGCAACTTGGGGGCAGAGAATTCGCCCGCCGGTCAGGTGTGGTTTTCCGTGGCTTCACGTGTGCTTTACCCCTTGGGGTGGAGTAATTTCTTGCGGGGTGAGTTACGGGCTATAACTTATGCTTATGAAGAAGTTCTCTCGTGCGGTTCTCGCCGCCTCTGTCTCTGTTTCTCTCTCCCTGTCCGTTGTCGTCCCCGCTCAGGCGGAGACCGGTGCTTCCTACGAGGAGGCCCCCACCGCGGTTTTCTCTCCGTCTGATACGGGCGACCTCGAGTCCGGCCTGTCTTCGGAGCTGGATGTTGAATCCTCCAGCAAGGAGCTGGGCTCCTCCACCGAAGGCACTGGCTCCTCCAGCAAGGAGGAAGATGACGCCGAATTCGAGCAGTCTTCCCAGGGTGAGAGGATTGCCTTGGGCCTGGGCATTAGCGCAGCGCTTCTCGCGGCCATCGCCGGCGGCGTGTTCTGGGCCGTGCAGCAGGGAATCATCCCGAACCCGCTGCCGGGCGTGATTCCTTCGCCGAAGGCACAGGAGCCCGCACCTGCTCCGGCACCTGCACCTGCCCCCGCACCGCAGCCAGCTCCGGAACCGGCTCCTGCGCCGGCTCCCGCCCCTGCGCCTGCACCTGCCCCCGCACCGAAGCCGGCACCGGCTCCGGCCTACTACTCTCGCTGCGCCGATGTGTGGAACGCGCTGGGCCGCCCCATCTACCCGAGTGACCCGGGCTTCCGTTCCAAGTTTGACCGCGATGGTGATGGCGTAGGCTGCGAGCGCGATCCTCGTTAAGCTGGAGCGCATGAGCGCTTTTTCTTCTCTTGAGTCCTGGCCCGTCGATACCGTTGCCGGTGCCTTGCTGCACCGCGGTGAGGTAGTAGAACAGGTCGGTGATGTCTCCCGCCGCTTCCCAGTAGCCTCCGTGACCAAGCTGGTGGCTGCCTATGGGGTGATGGTGGCAGTAGAGGAGGGCGCTGTGGAGCTGGATCAGGCAGCCGGTCCTGAAGGCTCCACGCTGCGACACCTGTTGGCCCATGCCTCGGGGGTGGGCTTTGATACCCGGGAGTCTCAAAAACCGGTAGGAGAGCGCCGTATCTACTCCTCGGCGGGCTATGAGTGGGCTGCCGAGGTAGTCGAGGCTGCTACCGAGATTTCTTATGCTGACTACCTTGCGGAAGGCGTGTGCGCTCCGCTGGGCATGCAGGCCACCACCCTGGAAGGCTCGGCCGGGCACGGCTTGGTTTCTAGTGTGGAGGACCTCTCCGCCTTTGCCGCCGAGGTGTACGCGCCGCGCCTGCTTGATCCCTCCACCGTGGAAGAGATGCGCAGCGTCCAGTTCCCGGGGCTGCGCGGGATTGTGCCGGGCTACGGCAGCTTCAAGGACTGCACGTGGGGGTTGGGCTTTGAAATCCATGGCGAAAAGAAGCAATGGATGGGCGGCTTGCCAGCCGATGCCGTGGGGCATTTCGGCATGAGCGGAACCTACCTGTGGGTGGCCGGTGAGTGGGCGATGGTGGCGCTCACGGACCGCGACTTCGGAGACTGGTGCAAGCCGCTGTGGGCCGAGACCAATACGGCGATCTGGGAGGAGTGCCAGGCGCGCTAGCCATAGCCGCGGTGAAGAACTTGGATGGCGTAGCGGCGCACCGACAGGCGCCACAACGGGGGTAGTGGGGCACCTGTGGCGACCGCGCGCACATGATGCTCGTGAGCCCTCATGTGGCGAATGTGGTTAATGGGGTGAATTTCCGGGCGAAAGTCTCAACCTGATATTGAGGCAGTGGGGGCTTAAGTGCAGGTTGAGGGTTGTTGTGGCCTAAGTGGCAGGGGAAAATCGTGGGCACACAATGACGCACCGAGTGGCCACATACCGTGGCCACACCAATCGGTGTTCGCGCCTCGGCGCGAGTGGCGTGATGAAGACTAGTTCGTAGGGGAAGACGAAGCTCGTCTTGCGTCGGCGCATGCCGGCGTGCCATCACTCGCACGTCAAAGGAGTTTAAGGAGTGAATCAACGCGTTCACCCGCAGGTAGCCGGTGCAACCGAGCCGGCCCCTTCAGCCAGCCCACTTGGCAGCCCAGCGGATACGTGGCCCAACCGCGCCTGCGGTGAGGTCTGCACCGCCGTGCTGCAGATCTCGGGCATGCCGCGCAGCCTGCGCCCGGCCATCGAGCGCGCCATGGCTCGCTGTATTCGCAGCGAAAGCGAATTCATCGTCCCCGGCGATGACCCGCTGACCGCCCAGTGGTGTACCCGCTGGCGCCGGGACCCGCTGTGGGACGTTGTCGGCATAAAAGCCGACAACGCAGGCTGCACCGGAATCGGTTGCCAGCAAGTGCTCACCGGAACGCCCAGCGAATTGGAAGCGCTGGGCCGCGCGGTGGAGATGCTGGCGGGGGAGTACGGTTTTCGGGGCGTCGTCAAGCGTGCGGTCTAAGTCGGTGAAGGCCTAGTCCGCGAAGGGATCGAAGATGCGCTCCGGAAGGTCCGCCACGGAGTCAATGATGCGCGTCGGGCGGAAAGGATAGCGCTCGATGATGCGGTCATCGCTGATGCCGGAGCGCACCAGGATGCTGCGCATGCCGGCCTCGAGGCCTGACTTGACGTCGGTATCCATGCGGTCACCGATCATGACGGTGTTTTCCGAGTGTGCGCCGATGTTGTTTAAGGCGCTGCGCATCATGACCGGGTTCGGCTTGCCCACGTAGTAGGGCTCGCGGTTGGTCGCCGCGGTGATGAGTGCGGCCACAGCACCCGTGGCCGGCAGCACGCCCTGCGGGGCCGGGCCCGTGACGTCCGGGTTAGTGGCAATGAAGCGCGCGCCGTTGCGGATGAGATTGATGGCCGTGGTGATGGCTTCAAAAGAATAGGTGCGGGTCTCGCCCAAGACCACGAAGTCCGCTTCTCGGTCGTTGAGGATCCAGCCGGCCTCGTGCAGCGCGGTGGTCAGGCCGGACTCGCCCACGACATAAGCCGTGGACAGCCCTGCCTGGTTGGAGAGGAAGGCCGCCGTGGCCGTCGCCGAGGTCCAGATACGCTCGGCCGGGATATCCAGTCCTGTGTTCTGAAGGCGTGCTGACAGGTCCCGCGGAGTGGACATCGAGTTATTGGTCAGCACCATGTACTCGATGTTGTTGTCCTTCAGCGCTTGGATGAATTTATCCGCGCCGGGAATCATCTCCCCTTCCTTGATGAGGACGCCGTCCATGTCAGAGAGGTAAGAAATCACGAGTGTTCCTCCACGTAGTCAGCAAGTTCGCCCACCGTGGTTACGGAGAGCATGGTTTCTTCATTAAGGCGGACCCCGCAGGCTTCCTCGAGGCGCACGGCTAATTCGATGCGCTCGAGTGATTCAACCCCCAGGTCCTCCAGCTTTGCTTCGCGCTCTAGTCCTTCCTCCACGCCGGTTACCTTCGTGATGAGGCGGGTGAGCTCGCTATAGGCGTCGCCGGTGGGTGCAGAATCCTGCTCTTCGGCCGGCGCGGAGCCGAAACGGGCTTGGAGTTGCGCTGAAAGGTCATTAGCCATGGGGCCCAGTCTAGTATTGAAATGTCATGGTTATTCGAGCACGTTCCTCCGCCGTCGCGCGCAGCTGGTCGCGCCGGGTTCGCCCCCGCATGCGCGCCATCGAGCACGCCGTCCACAATGAGCTGCATGATCTCACGACTGAACCGGGCCTGACTGCGGTGAGCGACTCGGGCTTCGTCGACAACGACGGCGTGCGCGTGGCGTGGTACGAGGTGGGCCCTGCGGATGCGGAGGTCACCGCGGTTTTCATCCACGGCTACTGCCTGTCCGCGGAGAGCTTCTATTCCCAGGTCAACGACGTATGCCGCAACTATCCCACGGTGCGCTGCCTGCTTGTCGACGTCCGCGGCCACGGCCAATCCACCCACGTCGCCCCCGCGCAGTGCACGGTTCGGGGCGCGGCCGACGATGTGCTGGCCGTCATCGCTGAGCGTGCCGCCGAGGGGCCGTTGGTGCTGCTTGGGCACTCGATGGGCGGAATGATTGCGCTTAACCTGCTGCGCCGCGCACCGCGCCAGATCTTTGACCGCGTTGAGGGGATGGCGCTGGTGGCCACCTCGATGCAGCGCTTTGCCGCCGCAGGCGTGGCTCGCATCTTGGAATCGAAGACCCTCGGCGCGGTCTACCGCGCGTGCTTGAAGCTGCCCCGTCGGCTC